>JAZNZR010000035.1:0-12155 GCA_045595025.1 Oscillospiraceae bacterium
GGTGCGGTACTTGGCTCTCCCTTTGGGAGAGCTGGCGGCGAAGCCGACTGAGAGGGTAAAAAATGACCATACCAAAAGACAACAGCCAATTGGCAAATGCCCGGCGGCTTCGCAGGGAAATGACTCCCCATGAGCGTAAGCGCTGGTATCTTTTTCTTCGTAAATACCCGGTAAAGATTTACAAACAGCGGATCATCGGCAGATTCATTGTGGATTTTTACTGCGCTTGCGCAAATCTGGTTATCGAAGTAGATGGTTCTCAGCATTATGAGCCGCAAGGCATGGTGTACGATGCTGAGCGTTCTCAATTTCTGACGGCTCTTGGTTTGGAGGTTTTACGATTCTCCAACCGGGATATTGACAGGGATTTTCGTGGTGTGTGCGAACAAATTGAAATTACCATTCAAAACCGGCTACAAGGCCCTCTCAGTCACCTGCGGTGACAGCTCTCCCAAAGGGAGAGCCAAGGCTGCCTGCAATCGAATGCATGGATATAAGAAATGGAGCGTATCGGTATTGATACGCTCCATAAACTGTTTTACGGACACCCGCCCAAAAAGGGGGGCGCTTTGTTGTATTTAAAACAGATAGACCCTTGCTCCCACATCGGAAACAAGGGTCTATCCTACTGCTTTGGGTTCGCTCACCTGGGAAACCTCCCGATTTGAATTTACATCCTTCTGCCGCAATTTCCGCCCAACAACCAGACCGCTTATCCGCACCGCTTTAGGTCAGATCTCTTTCATCATAAGGTCACGGTGAACAGCTATTCAGCTTTCGGGATGCATAAAAGGGATAACGTGATAAGATTCCAAACCTCTTCCTTTGGCCTACACGAGCCGGCATTTATATGCGGCTCTCCGGATCAGGTCACCGGACCCACTCCTTTCAAGTGACGGTTCTCTTACCATTTATCTTAAAAGTCTTTTCAGACCTTCTTGCCTTTTGATGTGTTAATTATAGCTAAAAAGATGGGGTTTGTCAACCGGGATTTAGCTAAAATGACCAAGTTAAAGTGCAAAAAATTAATACAGAATTTTTGTTAAAAAGGAATAAAAATGCCATAAAACGGGTGAAATATCCCTTTTTATGGCAATAAATGTTCAGATTATTACAAATGTATGGTACAAGCAAAGCACCGTGAATTCGGAGGAAGGAGAAAAGCGGGGAAATATGCAGATATTGGTTTGACAAACACACTTTAAAGTGCTATAATCCAGCTATATTTGTTCAGGGGAGATATGAATATGTCTGCCATTTCCAAAACCGCTTTTTATTTTAGCTACTATTACTTTTTTATTGAAGAGTAATAGCGCTTTGTGCTGCGGTAATTTGGGGAGCGGAAACCACTTTTCAAACTGTATTTTTCGAGCTGCACAGGGCGCATGCCCGGTGCAGCTTTTCTATTTGGCAAAAGGAGATATGAGCTATGATAGCAGTACTTAAACATAATGCAACAGCTGAGCAGCGTGACCATCTTATAAACTGGCTCCGGTCCCAGGGACTGGAAGTGCATATCTCGGAGGGCGAAGAGTATACCGTCCTCGGTCTTGTGGGCGATACCAGCAGGATTGACGGCGAGCTTTTGGAGAGCCTCTCTATTGTCCAGTCTGTGCGCCGTGTCAGCGAGCCATATAAGAAGGTGAACCGCAAATTCCAGCCTTCCGACAGTGTGATCGAGATAGGCGGCGGAGTAAAGATAGGCGGCGGCAATTTCTGCATGATAGCCGGTCCCTGCTCCGTTGAAACCCATGACCAGATAATAGAAGTGGCTGAAGGGGTCAAGGCCGGAGGCGCGGATGTGCTTCGCGGCGGCGCCTTCAAGCCCCGCACTTCTCCCTATGACTTTCAGGGTCTTAAGGCCGAGGGACTGCGCCTCTTGAGCGAGGCAAAAAAGGTTACCGGGCTTCCCATCGTCACGGAGATAATGAATATTGAACATCTGCCTCTTTTTGAGGATGTGGATATAATCCAGGTAGGCGCCAGAAACATTCAGAACTTTGAGCTTTTGAAAGAGCTTGGAATGACAAAAAAGCCCATTCTTCTCAAGCGCGGCATTGCCGGAACAATAAAGGAGCTTCTTATGAGCGCCGAATATGTTATGGCCGGAGGCAATGAACAGGTCATCCTCTGCGAGCGCGGCATCCGCACCTATGAGACCAGCACCAGAAACACCCTTGATCTTTCTGCTGTTCCCGTGCTTCAGGGGCTCACCCATCTGCCCGTTGTGGTAGACCCCAGCCACGCCACCGGTCATTCGGCACTTGTGCCTCCCATGGCTCTTGCTGCGGCTGCTGCCGGTGCCGACGGAATTATGGTGGAGGTTCATAACGATCCTATGCACGCCCTTTGCGATGGGGCTCAGTCCCTCACTCCCGCTCAGTTTGCGGAAATGGCCGCAAAGGTCAGAAAAATCAGAGAGGTTATAAAGGCATGACTGTTGGAATAGTTGGACTTGGGCTTATAGGCGGCTCTTTGGCAAAAGCCTTTAAGCGCCGTGACGGTATAGAGATTCTGGCCTTTGACACAAATGCTCCCGTTCTGGGCTTCGCTATGGTGAGCGAGGTTGTGGATGAGGAGCTGACTATGGAGAATATTTCCCGCTGCGATCTTATAATGGTTTCCACCTATCCCGCAGCTGCTGAGGAATGGCTGAAAAATGCCGCAGCCCATATTTCCAAAGATACCGTGGTTATCGACTGTCTGGGTACTAAGCGCAGCGTGTGCTCCATGGCCTTTCCTCTGGCGGAGAAATACGGTTTCACCTATGTGGGAGGACACCCCATGGCGGGAACCCACAACTCCGGCTATAAGTACTCAAGAGAGGATCTTTTTGACGGCGCTCCCATGGTGATAGTGCCGCCCAAGTTCGATGATATTGAGCTTCTGGACAGGATAAAGAAGCTGCTTGCCCCTGTGGGCTTCGGTCATATCACCGTTACCGATGCGGGTGAGCACGACCGTATGATTGGCTTCACCAGCCAGATGGCTCACATAGTTTCCAATGCTTATATAAAAAGCCCCACGGCGGGCAGCCACAAGGGATTTTCCGCCGGCTCATATAAGGATCTCACCCGTGTGGCATGGCTGAATCCGGAGATGTGGGCGGAGCTTTTCCTTGAAAATAGCGATAACCTTTTGTTTGAACTGGACTTCCTTATGGCAAGGCTGGAGGAATACCGCTCTGCCATTGAGGCGGGAGACCGGGAAGAACTGGTGCGCATCCTTGATGAGGGGCGCAGAAGAAAGAAAGAGATTGACGGATGAAAACTGTTGAAGTTGCAGCCTCCACTAAAAGCTACAGTGTGCATATAGCGGCAGGACTCCTTGGGGAGACCGGGGAGCGGCTTCGGGTCCTTGCACCCTCCGCGTTGAAGGCAGCCCTCATTACCGATGATAATGTGGATGCTCTCTATGCCGCCACCGTTATAAACTCTCTGGAAAAAGCGGGGATTGAAACGGTTAAATATGTGCTGCCCCACGGGGAAGAGAGCAAAAACGGGCTCAGCTATCTTGCCATTTTGTCCTTCCTTGCGGAAAACGGACTCAGCCGCAGCGATGTATTGCTGGCTCTGGGCGGAGGAATGGTGGGTGATATAGCCGCATTTTCCGCCGCCACCTATCTTCGGGGCATAAGATATGTTCAGCTTCCCACAAGCCTGCTGGCAATGGTGGATTCCTCTGTGGGAGGCAAAACCGCAATAGATCTGCCTGCGGGCAAAAATCTGGCGGGAGCCTTCTGCCAGCCCGAGATGGTGCTCTGCGATACGGATACCCTGAACAGCCTGCCCGAGGATATTTTCCGGGATGGCTGCGCCGAGGTGCTGAAATACGGAATTCTGGGAGACCGGGAGCTTTTTGAGCATCTGCAGGAAAAGGGGCTGGATTTTGACAGAGCCTATGTTATCCACGCAAGCGTCGGGATGAAGCGGGATTATGTCTGCGCCGATGAGTTTGATAAGGGAGTGCGCCGCAAGCTGAATCTGGGACATACCGTGGGACATGCGGTGGAGAAATTTTCAAACTTTAGCCTTTCCCACGGGAAAAGCGTTGCCATCGGCACCGCCACCGTTGCAAGAGCCGCCGCCAAGGCGGGATACTGCAGCGTGAAGTGCGCAGAAGAGATAGTGTCCGCCCTTAAGAAACTGGCTCTTCCAACCGAAACCGGGTTTGAGACAGAGCAGCTGATGCCCGTGATGCTCTCCGATAAAAAGCGTGAGGGCAGCGTGGTCAATGTGATAGTGCCTCTCGGCGTGGGACAGTGCGAAATTGTTCCTATGACAGCTGCGGAGCTTAAAGAATTTGTAAGCAAAGGACTTTGAATATGAAAGCAATAATTACCCCGGGCTCTTTGAGCGGAAGTATTGAGGCAATACCCTCAAAATCTCAGGCTCACCGTTATCTTATATGCGCCGCCTTGAGCCGCAACCCAAGCCGCGTAGTCTGCCCCAGCCTTTCAAAGGACATCGAGGCTACGGCGAATTGCCTGCGGGCACTGGGAGCAAAAATTGAATATTCCGGGGGCAGCTTTCAGGTTGAGCCTATAAAGGAGCCGGTGGAAATGGCGGAGCTGGACTGCGGCGAAAGCGGCTCCACATTGCGTTTTCTTCTGCCGGTGGTTTGCGCCCTTGGCAGGGGAGCGCGGATAAAAATGCACGGAAGATTGCCGGAGCGCCCACTCTCCCCTCTGTGGGAGGAACTGGAGCGCTGCGGAGCGAAGCTCAGCCGCCCCGAGAGAGACACGATACTTGTTGAGGGGAAGCTGGAGGAGCGGTTTTTCTCAATAGCCGCTGATATATCCTCCCAGTATATTTCCGGTCTTCTTTTCGCCCTTCCCATTCTGGGTGGCGGTGAGATCGAACTTAAAGGCGAGATCGAGAGCGTGGGCTATGTGGAGATGACTATTCAGGCTCTCATCCGCTTCAATGCTAAGATAGAGTATGAAAACGGTGCTCTGAGCCTTTATACCCACGGACTTCGTTCACCGGGGGAGATAGATGTGGAAGGCGACTGGTCAAACGGCGCTTTCTGGGTCGTTGCAGGAATGCTCAGCGGAGGCAAGGTTCAGTGTCTGGGTCTTGACATGGCTTCTCCTCAGGGTGATGCCGCCGTTATGGAACTTGCCGAGATGATAATGAACGGCAATGCGGAGGTTGACTGCCGCAATGTGCCGGACCTTGTGCCCGCACTGGCGGTGCTGGCTTCGGTGAGCCCCGGAATAACGCGCTTTGTGAACGCCGGACGGCTGCGTCTTAAAGAGAGCGACAGACTTGCCACTGTCAGCCGTATGCTCGGCGCATTGGGTGCAAACATCGAAGAAGAGGAAAACGGACTCACCGTCCGCAGAGTGAGTATGCTCAAGGGTGGAGCGGTGCACGCAGAAGGCGACCATAGAATAGCTATGGCAGCTGCCGTTGCCGCTGTTGCCTGCATAGGTGAGGTTACGATAGAAAACGCAGAGAGCGTTGAAAAGTCCTATCCCGCATTCTGGGAAGATTATGCGCGGCTGGGAGGAAGAGTCAGACTGGAGGAGTGAAAAATGGGAAACAGCTTCGGCAATGTTTTTCGCTTTACAATATTTGGACAGAGCCACGCCCCCGCCATCGGTGTGACTGTGGAGGGGCTTCCCGCCGGGGAAAAAATAGATTTTGAAGCCCTGCAGAGCTTTTTGAAAAGAAGAGCCCCGGGAGGAAAATATTCCACAAGCCGCAAAGAGGCTGATGCCCCCGAATTTCTTTCGGGTATCAACGGGGAAGGCGTAAGCTGCGGAAGTCCCATAACTGCCATTATCCGCAATACCGATACCCGCTCGGGGGATTATTCCAATTTGAAATATGTTCCCCGCCCGGGACACGCGGACTTTGCCGCAATGGTAAAGTACGGCGAGGGGAGAGACTATGCAGGCGGAGGACAGTTTTCCGGCCGTATGACCGCTCCACTGTGCATAGCGGGCGGCATAGCGCTGCAGATGCTTGAAAAAGAGGGGATTAAAATTTCCTCCCGCGTCATCAGCATAGGCGGCGAGACCGATGAGGAAAAGATGTTTGCCCTTATTGACGCTGTGAGAGCGGAAGGGGACAGCCTTGGCGGAATTATCGAATGTGTCGCCGATGGGGTGCCTCCCGGAATAGGCGAGCCCATGTTCGGTGGGCTGGAAAACCGCATATCTCAGGCGGTTTTCGGCATACCTGCCGTGAAGGGTATTGAGTTTGGTGCCGGAATGGCCGTGGGCGCTATGCGCGGCAGCGAAAATAACGATGAATTCTGCATTGAAAACGGCAAGGTTAAAAGCCTTGGCAATAATCACGGAGGTATTCTCGGAGGAATAAGCTCCGGCATGCCCATAGTATTCAGGGCTGCGGTGAAGCCCACACCCTCTATTGCAAAGGCTCAGCGGAGCGTGGATATGCTCAAGGGTGAAAACACCGTTTTGGAGATAAAAGGACGACACGACCCATGCATTGTGCCAAGGGCTCTGCCATGTATGGAGGCTGCAATGGCTGTGGCTATATATGATGCCTTGCTGGAGGCAAAACCGGGAGGTTTACAAAATGGGTATTAATGAACTGAGACAGCAGATTGACTCTATAGATAATGAGCTTGTTGAGCTTTTCCGCCGCCGCATGGATGTGAGCCGGGAGATAGCTCAGTGCAAAAAAGCCGAGGGGCGCAAGGTCTATGACGGTGCCCGTGAGCGGGAGAAGCTGGCGGAAATAGCGGAAAGATCCGGGGAGGATATGCGTGAGTATTCCACAATTTTGTGGTCTTTGCTGATGGATCTGAGCAAAACCTATCAGGAGCGCCTCAGCGCCGAAGAAAACGAACTGGGACGCAGCATCGTCAATGCTCTGGAAACAACTCCCAAGGAGTTCCCCCAGTTTGCCAGCGTTGCCTGCCAGGGTGTTGAGGGGGCTTACTCCCAGATAGCCTGCGAGAAGCTTTTCGGCGTACCCTCCATTATGTATTTCAAAAGCTTCGACGCGGTGTTTTCCGCCATTGAGCAGGGCTTCTGCCGCTACGGTGTGCTGCCCATAGAAAACTCCACCGCCGGCAGCGTGAATCAGGTTTACGATCTGATGATGAAGCATAATTTCCATATTGTCCGCTCTGTGCGTATTAAAATCGACCACTCCCTTGTGGCAAAGAAAGGTACAAAGAAGAGCGACATTCGGGAAATCGTCTCCCATGAACAGGCAATCAACCAGTGCGCGGGCTTTATCAAGAGCTTGGGCAAGGTAAAGATAACCGTCTGCGAAAACACCGCGGAGGCGGCAAAAATGGTGGCTGAATCCGATAGATGCGACCTTGCGGCGCTCTCTTCCCATAACTGCGAGGGGCTCTACGGTCTTGAGTGCATTGAAGAATCCGTTCAGGATAAGGGCAGCAACTTCACCCGCTTTATCTGCATCTCCAAAAATCTGGAGATATATCCCGGCGCTGACAAGACCAGCATTATGGCGGTCACCGCTCATAAGCCCGGCGCCCTGTATAAGCTTATGAGCCGCTTCTATGCCTACGGAATTAACCTTACAAAGCTTGAAAGCCGTCCCCTTCCCGACAGAAACTTTGAGTTTATGTTCTATTTCGATCTGGATAAGACGGTCTATTCCCCCCAGCTTATCCGCCTTATGGGAGAGCTTGAGGAGAGCTGCGAGCGATTTGAATACCTTGGAAGCTATTCAGAGGTGGTATAAATGCTGAAATGCGGACTTCTGGGTGAAAAGCTGGGGCACAGCTTCTCCCCCAGAATACATAAGGCGCTGGCCGATTATAGCTATGCTCTCTGCGAGGTGGACAAAAGCGCACTGAAAAGCTTTCTGGAGTTTACAGAGCTTGACGGTATGAATGTGACCATACCCTATAAAAAGGCGGTTATGGGCTATTGCGCAAGCCTCTCTCCCAGAGCGGAGGCAATAGGCAGCGTAAATACCCTTGTGCGTATGCCCTACGGCTGGCACGGGGACAATACGGACTACGCGGGCTTTTGCTATATGTGCGACAGCATAGCGCTGGAGGCAAAGGGAAAAAAGGCGCTTATTTTCGGCTCGGGAGGCGCAAGCCTCACGGTGCGGAAGGTACTGGAGGATAAGGGAGCCGCTGAGATAGTTGTGATTTCCCGCAGCGGTGAAAATAATTACCAAAATCTCCATCTCCACGCCGATGCTCAGATCGTGGTGAATACAACCCCTCTGGGCATGTATCCCAACACGGGAGTGGCGGCCGCCAGTCTGGAAAACTTCCCCCGCTGCGAAGCGGTGCTGGATATAGTGTATAACCCCGCCCGCACGGCGCTGCTGCTGGATGCGGAGGCAAGGGGAATAAAATGCCGCAACGGACTTGGCATGCTGGTGGCGCAGGCTTATGCCGCCGCAGAATTATTCTTGAATAAACGGCTTAACCCCGCTATAATCGAAGACATCGCATCGGAGCTTGAAAAGGAGACAAGGAACATAGTCCTTATTGGAATGCCCGGCAGCGGAAAAAGTGCCAAGGGCGCTCTCCTTGCGAAAGAGCTGGGACGCAGCTTTGTGGATGCCGATGAATACTTCAGCGAAATCCACGGAATAAGCCCTGCCGAGGCAATAAAAACCCGCGGCGAGGCGGAGATGCGGGCTATGGAAACCGAGGTTTTGGCGCAGCTGGGCAAAAAAAGCGGACTTGTTATCTCCACCGGAGGCGGCTGCGTTACGAAGGAGGAAAATTATCCTCTTCTCCACCAAAATTCCGTCATCGTGTGGGTAAAGCGCCCCTTGGCGGAGCTGCCCACCGAGGGCAGACCCCTTTCCCAAGGCTGCGGAGTCATAGAGCTATACCGGCGCAGAGCGGGGCTTTATAAGCGCTTTGCCGATGTGGAAATAGATGTCTGCGAAACTGTGGAGCAGGCTGTGAATGCCATTATGGAGGCGATAGGATGAAGATACTGGTCATCAACGGACCCAACCTGAATATGCTTGGCATCCGTGAGCCGGAGCTTTACGGAAAGCAGGGCTACGCCGCTCTTGTGTCCTTCGCGGAAAATGCCTGCCGGGATGCGGGCTTTGAGTGCGAGGTGTTCCAAAGCAACCACGAAGGGGCTATTGTGGATAAAATCCAGAGTGCCTACGGCACGGCGGAGGGCATAATAATAAACCCCGCCGCCTATACCCATACCTCCGTGGCCATACTGGACGCGCTGAAAGCGGTGGCAATTCCCGCCGTGGAGGTGCATCTCACCGATGTGAACGCCCGGGAGGACTTCAGAAAAATTTCCTATGCAGGTATGGCCTGTCTTAAAACCTATGCCGGCTACGGCTTTGAGGGCTACCGAATGGCAGCCGAATATTTGAAAAACTACCTGAAATGAGATGAAAAATATGTTTCCTGAGAAAACAATGAAATGGGGCAAAAGCCGCAACTGCATACGCGAGCTTTTTGAATACGGCGCGGTGCGCAAGGCACAGATAGGCGTGGAGAATGTCTTTGACTTCTCTCTGGGTAATCCCAGCATTCCCACCCCCGAGTGCATAAAGGAGTCTATGATCCGTATCCTCACCGAGCAAAATCCCCTTGCTGTCCACGGCTATACCTCCGCCCCCGGTCGCCAGAGCCTGCGCAAGGCTATTGCCGATGATCTCAACGAGAAATACGGCACCGCTCTTGAAGCCGGTGATGTTTTCGTAACCTGCGGCGCCGCTGCGGGTCTTGCCGCATTTTTGCGCGGCGTGCTTATGCCCGGCGACGAAGTGGTCACCTTTGCCCCCTTCTTCCCTGAGTATACCGTCTTTACCGAAGCATCCGGCGGCGTGCTTGTACCCGTGCCTCCCAAAGAGCCCGATTTCCAGATTGATTTTGCCGCTTTTGAGGCCGCTATCAGCGAGAAGACCCGCTGCGTTATCGTCAATTCCCCCAATAACCCCTCCGGCGTTGTCCTCTCCCGTGAGAGCATCAAGGGGCTTGCCGATATTATGAATGCGGCTCAGGAAAAATACGGTCATCCCATCTATCTTCTCAGCGATGAGCCCTACCGTGAGCTGGTTTATGACGGCATAGAGGTTCCCTGCATGATGAATTTCTATGATAACACCGTTATCTGCTATTCCTTCTCCAAGGCTCTCTCCATCCCCGGTGAACGCATTGGCTATCTGGCTGTCAGCGACAAGATGGCCGAGCGCAGCGAAGTTAACTTCGCAATCGCAGGCGCTTCCCGCGCTCTAGGTCATATCAATGCTCCCAGCCTTATGCAGCAGGTCATCGAGGAATGCCTCGATGCCACCGCGGATATCAGCAAGTATAAGGAAAACCGGGATATCCTCTATAACGGACTCACCGAGCTTGGCTATACCTGCGTTAAGCCCGACGGCGCTTTCTATCTCTTCGTCAAGGCTCTGGAGAGCGATTCCAAGGCCTTCAGCGAAAGAGGCAAGGCTCACGAGCTGCTGCTCTGCCCCGCCGATGACTTCGGCTGCCCCGGTTATATCCGCATAAGCTACTGCGTGGATAAGGATATGATTATCCGCTCCATGCCCGCCTTTAAGGCTCTCATAGAGGAATATAAGTAAATTAAAAAACGGCTCGACAAAAGTCGAGCCGTTTTTTGCGTTTTAAGCCTTACGCTTGAGGGGAAGGTGGCTGCCCAAAGGGCAGACGGATGAGGTGTTGTCCGCGGCGCGCCGAGGTCATCGCGCCCTACTCGGCTTAGGATGCATCTTCCGCAGGGAACTTTATTATCGGGATCTTTCGGATTTTCTGGGGTAAGGCTTTTTGTCGTCTGTAAGCCCCAATATATAGTCCACACTGACATCGTAGTAGTGGGCGAGGGAACAGAGCACTCTGGGAGGCACCATTCGTTCGCCGCTTTCATAATAAGCATATGTGCGTTGGGGTACATTGATGGCTCTACCCACTTGTTCCTGTGTCAGGTCGTTATCCTCCCGCAGATTGCGAATGCGAACGTACTTTTCCATATCATCACCGTAGAAAAGTATAGAATGAACAAATTGTTCTATTGCATTTTAGAACAAACTGTTCTAAAATATACTTGTATTACAGTAAAGAACTAGGGGTACTCCCACCGTAATACTGCAAATCCCTCATAGGGGCGGATTTCATCCGCCCGCCAAAGCCTCCCCTGATAGGGGAGGTGGCGCGGCATAGCCGCGACGGAGAGGTTTTGTCTCCGACGGCCATATTCTTTTCGCGTGGCCGAAAAGAATATGGAAAGAAAAGTCCACCAAAGAGGAGGAACGGGTCGGTCAGTGTCCGACCCCTATAAGCACCTCTGGAGTGCATACCACACCGTGACATAGAGGCTAATATTTAAGGCCTCGCTACCCTGACGGGCGCTAAAAAAGGCCGCGCATCGAAAAATGCACGGCCTTTTATGTTGTTTTATATCATTTCTTCCAGCAGCTTTTGAGCCGCGAGGCTCATTGCGTTTATCATCATATGCATGCCGATAGGCACCCATATGCTTCCGCAACGCTCATAAGCCCAGGCAAGGGCAAATCCCACGGGGAGATACTGGAGCACATAAATAAGCACGGTCCAGTCCGCCGCCGCAATGGCATACTGCCAAACATGGCAAAGGGCGAACATAAGCATGCTCAGGGCGTAAGCCAAAACTCTGTTTTTCTTGCGCACACCGCCGAAAAGGGCACCCCGGAAAAGCACCTCTTCCACTATGGGAGCCATAAATATAACCGCAGCCCGCAGCGCTCCGTTATCAGCAACCATATCTACAACGGCTTGGTCGTTGGGATTATCTGCTCCGGAGGTGAGAGTGAGAACAAGTGTATTCACCACAAGATTGCCCACATAGAAAATTCCCAAAGCTATGAGAAAACTGAACAGGCAGTGGATTGCGGCTGCTTATACCGATTGTACCGCAGATACAATAAAGCTTCCAGGTAACACGGTTTATGAAAATATTTTTCACGTAGAACCCGGGCAGTATGTAAAAATAAATACGGATAATCAGAGTATCGAAAAGTATACTTATTGGAATCCTCTGACCCGGTATAAGAAGTTGCGTTTAAAATGCGATGAACAATACCGGGAGCTGTTTTTGGCTACGTTTCGAAAAGCGGTTTCTGATCTGTTGTGCGTGGCCGGCGAAGTGGGAATTATGTTAAGCGGAGGGCTGGATTCCTCTTCTGTTGCTGCATTTGCTGCCTTAG
>JAZNZR010000036.1:0-8790 GCA_045595025.1 Oscillospiraceae bacterium
CAATCGTTGAAGTTGGGATAGGGGAAGTCGGCGGGAACTTCGGGATAGGGGAACTCCGCAACCAGAGTGGGGTCGGCGGGGTTGGAAACATCTATCATGTGCAGGTTGTTCATAGGCTGTGCGCCGGATGCGAGAACCTTCTCTCTGGTGAAGAAGGGGAAACGCTCGCCCTCGTTGGTGAGAACGGCGAAATTGCGTCCGGTGAGGGGGAGATAGGTGTGGCAGCGTGCGCCGCAGAGCTTGCCAGCGAAGGGGGGCTGCATCATCAGCTGGCTGATGAGCTTGGGACGGGTGGGCTCGGAGATATCGAGGATGATACCGCCGCCGCCGAAATAGCCCAGATAAAGCTCATTGGGTCTGTCTGCGGAGATGGTGCAGGCGTGGCACATAGCCCAGTCCTTTTCAGCTGCGTGACCTACAGGGTAGGTGCCCTCGATCATGCCATCCTTAAACTGCTGGGGCATAAACCAGCGGCCGCACTCAAAGGGCTTGGTGGGGTCGGAGATATCCAGAATGCGGACAATGAAGCCCACATAGCCGGGGCACTCGGCGGGCATATAAACATAGTTGCCGCCGTTATAGGCGAAGCGGTGAACGCCCATGCCGTTGGGAACTCCGGTGTCCCAGTGGCTGAGAAGCTTGGGATGGATGGGGTCTTCCTTCAGGTCATAAATCTGGAGACCGCCCAGAGCGGGGTCACCGGGATTGATGCCGTGGAGGAAAGGCACGCCGCCGCCCAGAGCCACGATAAGGAGACCGTCGGCCACCTGAATTTTGGGAGTGGACTGGGCGAAGTATATTTTGGGGTCGCTGACCTCGATATAGTTGAGGACGGTGGGAGCGGTGGGATCGGTGACATCCAGAACGTTTACGCCTGCGCCCTTGAAGGAGCCGCAGTACATATAGTACTTATCGCCGGTCTTATAAAGAGCCATCTGGAAGGCGTTGATGCCGTTAAGGTCGGAGAAACCAACGACCTCCATGTTCTTTATGTAGCCTTTGTTATTTTCACTTTTAGCGTAGAAGGGAATAGACATAGCGCTTTCCTCTCAAATCAAGCCTTGCTGGGGGGTGTGGTGGGCTCGCATACTGCGGTGTAGTGAGCCTTGCGTGCCTGGAACTCGGGATCCTTGTAGAGGTTCATCAGGCGGCTTTCGTTCTCGAAGATATCCTTGCCGTGGGCAGCCTTGCCGGAAATGAGGTCGTGGCAATGCCAGATCTGACCTACGGGGCCGAGGTTCTCGTCGTTGACAAGCTTCATAGCGCCGTCGATAACCTCAAGGTGACCTTCCAGACCGCAGAGCTCGCAAACGGCGTGATTGGTGCCGGGGAAGATATAGAAGTTGTTGCCGTGGCAGTGGGGGCATGCGCCGTCAACGCCCTTCCAAAGATCGATATCCTCGGAGCCGGGAACCATTACATGGTTATCGATGAGGTACTGAGCGGCCTCAACCAGATTGCGTCCGATTTCCTTCATGCGCTCGATCTTGTCGTCGTGCATGATAACATCCTTGGACCAGGACCAGAACTCGTTGTTAACAACCTTCCAGCCGGGGGACATAGCCAGCATAGCGTGGTCGGTTTCGGTGCGGCAGGCCCAGTCGGAGCCGCCGATGCCTACGAAGGAGATTGCCTTCTGCTGGAAAAGACGGGGATTGAGGCCTTCCTTGCCCTGCTCCTTGAGCTTGCCGTCCAGCATGAGCAGCATGCCGGTGTCGTGGCCGGGGCCCATACGGTCGGTGATGGAGTGGAACAGACCGGTTCCGCCGGATTCGAAAATGGGGTCGACAACCAGAACGCCGTCAGCCTCGATCATCTTCTCATAAAGGGTATTGAAGTCGTCCTTGCGGGTGCAAATCATGCCCTTGCCCATAACAAGACCGCGGGAGCAGGCTACGCAGCCGGAGCAGTAGTCTATTTTCCAATCCATCAGGTGGATGAATTCAATTTCAGCGCCCATTTCTTTTGCTGCTTCAAGACCGACACGGCACATGGTGTCGTTGTTGCCGTTTTTGGTACCCAGAGAAATGCCAAGAATTTTCATTAAATAATTCCTCCTGTTAATGTGTATGTGAAAAATTTTTATCTCATTGTGATGTATCCGCGATACTGAGTCAGGTTATCGCTGGTGGCCATATCGGTGAGGAACATACCAACAATATAGTGGTTGCTCTTCAGGAAGGGGAAGCGATCCTGCTGAGCCCAGGCGGGCTTGGCCATGTCGGCAGTGCCTTCAACAGCGGCGGTAAACCACTCTTCGGGACCTTCGAACCACATTTCAACAAGGCGGTCGAACTTGCAGCCTACAACGTCCTTATAGATCTTGCTGGAGAGGAAACGGTTGACCTCGGGCCTTGCCTGGAAGTAGGGAACGAAAACCTCGTTGAACCACTTCTCGCCCTCTTCCTCATCGGGCCAGCGGATGACGAACTGCCAGCGGTAGTTGGGACCATCGGCAATGGTGCGGCCCTTGCCCTTGTAATCAAACTGCCAGTTGATGGGAACATGGGCAAAAACGAAAGGAGGCATCTCGCCGCCGCCGGATGCGCGGTGGGTATCGCCATCCATGTTGGCAGCCTTGGAAAGGTCAACATTGTCGTCGGGGATCATGCCCTGCCAGCGGAGAACCTCAACGGGCATACGCTCGGTGAAAGCGTTAACGCTCATCTCGGGAGCCATTTCATTAGTGAGCCAGTAATGCTCGGTCATCTGGAAACGGCGGGTGCCGAAGCGTTCACCCTGGGGAGGAGTGGGGAGAGCGTTGTAGAAAGCGTATTTGCTCACATAGGGGCCGAACTTGCTGATGGAGTCGGGGATGTGCTTGTCATAGAGCCAGAACTGGAGTCTGTGACGGTATTCCTCGCGGACGCAGTCCACGAAAATAATGCTGCGCATAGGACGATAGTCAAACATAGATTTACCTCCTGAATATTTACTTCACAATCAGGAATTATATCAAAATAGGCGCTTGAAAACAATATTTAATGCAATATAGTTGCGAGTGATTCATTACAATTTTGCAGTCTTTTTTTAGGCAATTCGACAGTAGCGCCTCACGTTATGAAACTGTAAGCCTTATATTGCATACTTGGAGCTTATGCATTTACCTCACAGGAATCCACTGCTCGGTGGTGAATTTATTCAGCACCCAAGTGCCGTTGAAGCGTCCCACACCGCTCTGCTTCTCCGCACCGAACATAACATGAGGCTCATCACCGATGGACTGGTCGTTTATATGCACCATGCCGCTTTCAAGCTTTTGCGCCAAAAGCATACCGCGGTATCTGTCCCGGGTGAAGATGCTGTTGGAAAGACCGTAAATGGTGTCATTGGCCATTGCAATGGCTTCTTCCTCGCTTTCGGTCTTTATAATGGAGCAGACAGGGCCGAAAACCTCCTCACGGGCGGCGGGCATGGAGTTTTCTACATCACATAAAAGCCAAGGGTATACAAGATTGCCCTCGGTTTTTCCCTCCACGAGGACTCTCGCTCCCGCCTCCACCGTTGCGGAGATGAGGGAATTAATATGCTCAACCTGCTGGGTATTTATAATAGGACCGATGAAAACATCTTCATCGGCGGGGTTTCCTGCTTTGAGAAAGCGGACGGCTGCGGCCATTTTCTCGCAGAAAAGGCTGTAGTTTTCTTCTCCCACCACAAAAATTCTGTTCAGAGACATACATATCTGCCCCTGATGGAAGTAAGCGCCGAATATGGCAGCTTCCACCGCAGCGTCAATATCAGCATCGGGAAGCACAAGCATGGAGTTGTTGCCTCCAAGCTCCAAAGACATATCCCGGATGTTTTCTCCCGCGATGCGGCCAATGCGGCGGCCAACCTGAGTAGAGCCTGTGAAGGAGACTATGTCGGAAAGGGGATGGGCGACGATATAATCGCCAATGTCGCTGCCGCGCCCTGCTATAACATTGAGAAGACCCTTGGGAAAGCCCGCTTTTTCAAACATCTCGCCAATTATGAAGGCGGAGGCGGGGGTTTCGGTGGAGGGCTTGAGCACAACGGCGTTTCCTGCGGCAACGGCGGGGATGACGCTGCGCAGGGCGAGGATAAAAGGCACATTCCATGGGGCGATAACGGTTACAACGCCCTTGGGTTTTCTGAACACAAAGTTTGTCTGCCCGGGGAAATCCGAGCTTTGGATGCGTCCCTCCATCATTTTGGGGAAAGCCATGCAGTAGCTTACAAAGTCGGGAGAGGTACCTGCCTCGTAGTCACGCTTGGGCTTTGCGCAGCCAGCCTCCAGCAAAAGGCATTCGTCCATTATGGGGCGGTATTCACGTATGATGGATAAAAGGCGCTCCAAAACCGCAGCTTTAGCGGAGGGAGAGTAATCTGCCCAGAGCTTTTGAGCGGCTTTAGCGGCTGCATAAGCCTCGTCAACATCCTCTTTGGATGCGGGGCGGTAGGAATAGAGAGCTTCGCCGCTGAAGGGGTTTATATTGTCAAGAAGACCTTCGCCCCGTCCCTCGCGCCAGAGTCCACCAATAAACTGCTTGTCGTATGCTTTCATAGCTGTCACCCTTTCGGTTTCTTGACAAAATTATATCACGCAGGCTTTAGTGAGTAAAGACAAAGAAAAGCCTCCGCCACAGCGGGCGGAGGCTTCATCTCAGCTTAAAATTTCTTTTTTGTCATAAAGTGCTTTGGAGTCTTTTTTGTAGAGCGCAACAGCGAGTATAAGAGCAATAGCCTCACCGATTATTGTGGCAAACCATACATTGGTCAAAATGCCGCTGAGGGAGAGAAGCCAGGCAACAGGGAGCATGAAGATAATAAGGCGGCAAAGGTTGATGATAAGGGCATAATTGGAGCGTCCGAGGGACTGGAAGAAAGTGCCTATAATAATGGAGAGGGCACCGATAGGAACGGAGATGCAGCATATTCTCACGGCGGGGATGCCGATCTCAATCATATAGGGGCTTGCGTCGAAGAAACGAAGCAGGGTGGCGGGGATGAGCAGATAGAGCACCATAACGGCGGCGGAGACAACGAAACCAACAATGAGGGAAAGCCTAAGAGTTTTGCGGACACGGTCAATTTTTCCTGCACCGTAGTTGTAGGAGAAGATGGAAACCGTGCCGTTATTCAAGCCGAATACGGGCATAAAGCCAAAGGAATGGAGCTTCATCCAAATTCCGAAAACCGCTGCAGCGGTGGTGGAGAAGCCGAGAAGGATGAGATTCATAAAGAAAATCATAACGGAGTTCAGGCACATTGTGACCATGCTGGGAATGCCCACGGCATATATACGGCGGATAATATCCCAACGGGGCAATATCTCGCGGATGCGGAAGCGGATGCCTGCGTCTGCCCGGAGGCAGAAGATGAAGGCCAGAACTGCGCTGAGGAGCTGACCGAGAACGGTTGCAACGGCTGCGCCGGCAATACCCATCTCGGGGAATGGGCCTATACCGAAGATGAGAAGCCAGTCGAATACTATGTTGAACACCGCGCCGGAAATCTGGGCAATCATGGACTGGGTGCTTTTGCCGAGGGCGATAAGCAGCTTTTCAAAGTTCTGGGCGAAGAAGGAGCCCAGCGAGTAATAGCATACTATGCGCAGGTAGATTACGCCGCCTTCAACAATATCGGGAACATCGGTCTGGGCATTGAAAAAGGGACGGGCGAGGAAAAGTCCGATGAGGAAGAATAAAACTATGTAGACTACCGTGAGAAAGATCTGATTATTGGCGGTGCGCTGAGCGTCGGCATAGTTTTTCTGTCCAAGCAAACGTGAGATAGAAGCGTTTGTGCCAACACCTGTTCCAACAGCAATGGCGCTCATGACCATCTGGACGGGGAAGGCCAGAGAAACGGCGGTGAGAGCGTCCTCGCTTATCCGGGCAACGAACATGGAGTCCACGATGTTGTATAGAGCCTGCACGAACATGCTTATCATCATGGGTACAGACATTTTTATGAGAAGAGGCACTATTGGCATTGTGCCCAAAGGATTTTCTTTCTGAACCTGAGAGGACATTACTTTCTCCTTTATTGTTAATACTTTAATTTTAAGCATTTTTCGTGACAATTCAATGGGTTTTTCCACAAAAACAAAAATTATTTCAAAAAGAATGACGGCAAAAGCGCCTTGACAATTTTTGCGGGGGAGGGGTATAATCGGATAAAATGAATAATAGATAAACCGATGAAGTGGGAGTAAAGGCGGCAATGATCTTGCAGAGAGCCCGGGAGGCTGTGATCCGGGTAGAAAACAAACCGTCAAATGGGCCACGGAGGGCGCAGGGAAAGGCGAAAGCCGAGTATTCTGCGACGAGAAGGCATGCGTCAGTTGCCGGGAATGTGACGGCATTCCAAAAAAGTGTGCGGCTTCAGGCCGCAAATCAAGGTGGCACCGCGGAGCAATTCGTCCTTGACAGAAATGATTTCTGTCGGGGATTTTTTGTTTTTCCCACAGAAAAGGGAGGAAAAATATGATACTGCTGACAAAACGATGGCGGCTTTGCTAAGAAAATTACAAAACCACCCATAAACAATATAAAAGGAGAATATAAAATGAACTTCAACGGCGTTGATTTTGATACTTATTTCAAGCATTATCCCGATAAAAACGGCTTTTTCGGCAAATACGGCGGCTCTTTCGTCAACCCCGAGCTGCAGAAGGCAATGGACGAGATAACCGAAGCCTATTTCACCATCTGCAAGTCCAGAAAATTCATCGCGGAGCTTCGCCGCATCCGCAAGGAATTCCAGGGTCGTCCCACCCCCATCTCCCATCTGGAGCGGCTGAGCAACTCCATAGGCAATGTTCAGCTTTACGCAAAGCGCGAGGATCTGAACCATTCCGGCGCTCATAAGCTCAACCACTGCATGGGCGAGGCTCTTCTTGCCAAGTATATGGGCAAAAAGAGAGTTATTGCCGAAACCGGTGCCGGTCAGCACGGTGTTGCCCTCGCAACCGCCGCCGCATATTTCGGACTCCAGTGCGATATTTATATGGGTGCTGTGGATATTAAAAAGCAGGCTCCCAACGTGGCCAGAATGAAGATTCTGGGCGCAAATGTCATCGAGGTCACCGAAGGACTTCAGACTCTCAAGGAGGCAGTGGATGCCGCCTTTGATGCATATGCCAAGGACTATAAGGACTCCATCTACTGCATTGGCTCTGTCCTAGGCCCCCATCCCTTCCCCCTGATGGTGCGTGATTTCCAGAGCATCGTGGGTATAGAGGCAAGAGAACAGTTCACCGGCATGACCGGCGAGCTCCCCGATGCCGTTGTTGCCTGCGTAGGCGGCGGAAGCAATGCCGCCGGTATGTTTGCCGGCTTCCTCAATGACCCCGTGGATATCTACGGCGTTGAGCCTCTTGGGCGCGGTCCCAAGCTGGGCGACCATGCCGCCAGCCTGAAGTTCGGCACCGAGGGCATTATGCACGGCTTCAACTCCATCATGCTCAAGGATGAAAACGGCGAGCCCGCCCCCGTCTACTCCGTTGCCAGCGGTCTGGATTATCCCTCCTCCGGTCCCGAGCATGCCTTCCTCCATGAGCTTGGCAGAGTCAAGTATGATGTGGTGGACGATGAGGAGACCATTGATGCTTTCTATAAACTGGCTCGTATGGAGGGTATCATTCCCGCCATCGAGAGCGCCCACGCTGTCGCATTCGCAATGCGCCTTGCCAAAGAGATGGATCATGGCTCCATTCTCATCAACCTCTCCGGCCGCGGAGACAAGGATATGGACTATGTCATCGAAAACTACGGCATAAGATAAATGCGAAATCAAAGAAAGCGCATCTTCCACAAGGAAGATGCGCTTAGTGCTATAATGTCAGTTTGTCGAGCTTTCTAAAGAGTAGGTTATCTCGGCATGATACTTTGAATGTTATGCACCGTTTTCGACGGAGAACGGGACTTCGGATGTCGCAACATGATCATAGAAAGAGTAACAGGGACCGCCAAGCTCCATATAGTAATAAACCCGTACCTGTCTGATATTAAGCAGAAAATCCAGTCTGTCAAGGTTTTGCGCCTCGGCGGGAAGCTCGGATGCCCTGATCAAAATGTTGCCGCTGTGAGCATAGGAATCGTTACTGTCCATGTTCTGCTGACCGGTAGGACCGAGGTCTGTGCCGTCTGTCATTTTTATATGATCACCGACATAAACAATGCTCTGAACAACTCCAAGATGCCCGGTTTCACGCAATGTTTTCCACGCCGTCTCGTATTCTTCGGGACTCAGGTTATTTTCCAGCCACCAGTCAAATTCAATTGCGCTCAAATGGCGAAAATCGCATTCCTTAGCGTAATCAGTGCGATTATTAATATAACGGTCATAGATATCCTGCATCATACCTTCTTCAAGCAGAACATCAAGATCGTCATTTCCCGTGACATCCGAAAAAAAGGCTACATTAGTGATTTTCTTCATCAGCTCATCGTCCGGCTCATAACCGACAACTATGTCAGGAACCTTTTCATAAAGATTAACGCCAACAAGCAGAGTCTCTCCATCATAATATCTCTCGGAGAGCGTGACGGAACTGTCATCAAACTCCGGAAGAGTTACCTTTTCCGCTTGGGGCTGCTTTTCATTCATATACTGTTCTGCGGCTTCATAGAGCTCTGCCTGCTCCTGATAATAGGCGGCATACTGATTTTTCACATCAGCAAACTCAGGAGAGGTATTGTTTCCTTCGGATAAGCGATTTTGCCAATACTGCATTTCTTTGTTGAACATCGGAGCAAGCCATCCTGCAGCAAAGGCTGTGACTCCAAGCGCAAAAACCAGCACTGCAGCAAGCGCAAGTAT
>JAZNZR010000037.1:0-14149 GCA_045595025.1 Oscillospiraceae bacterium
GCTGAAGCTGATTTCCTGCGCTTTGATCGGTTTCGGTATGGTAGCCTGCCAGATGGTCCCGCTTTACGGTCTGGTGCTGATGAAGTCCTATCCTTCCCGGTATCTTTCCCCCACGATCATCGGTCTGGCACTGGTCGCAGTGCTGGTGCAGGGCGGCATGGTGGAAGCCTTCCGCAGCGCCCCCTCTATGCTTTTCCTTGCCTATGGGGTGATCATGGTGATCCTGGTCATTCTCTATTTGCAGGTCGAGCGTTACTTCGTGTACACTCTACGCCGGAAAATCCCGGAGGATACACCCAAGCAGACCGACGCAGAGCCTGTCAGCCAAGCAGAACCCGTGCGGGAGAAAGAAGTCGTTCCCGCAACGGAAACGCTTCCCGGGGATTCGCTGTTTGCCGTCCTTTCCAAGCGGGAGCTGGAAGTGGTGGATCTCATTGCCCGTGGTTACAGCAACGCAGAAATTGCCAATGTGCTGGTCATTTCTGTGCATACGGTCAATGACCACACCAAGAAGATCTACCGCAAACTGAATGTCCACAGCCGCCTGGAGGTTGCCGCCCTGGCAAACTGCCAGAAGGAACCTGTCATGGATATTTGATACCGGAATATATCTTTGGTATAAAGAAGCAGCACTGCCGAAAAGTCTGACAGTGCTGCTTCTTCATTTGTCCGATTCTCTTGTTAGGTGAGCGCCGTATTGCAGGCCGTCAAGAAACAGTCGAATATGCCGCAAATAGCAATAAATCCCCGACCTTTTCAGGTCGGGGATGAACTATTTTTAAGGGTGATTTGCGTGGTGCTCATCTATTAGCTCACACATGAGCCAGCATTGCAATGGCGCAGGGCGGTCTTTTTTTCAAGCGATTATCCATAAGTGCTCCACTCCTTTCCTGTAAATTACTACAGCCATACTATTATAGCATTTAAATACTCCTTAGTCGATAGTCTGCAAAGTATAATCTTCTCTTGTTTCCTTCGACGCAAACCGACTGCTTGCCGCATGTGTTGAAACCGTTTTCAATGGTTATAGTTGGAAAAAATATACTAAATAATTGTTATTGCTTTGGCATTTTCGCAGAAATTTAGTAATAGTTCTTTTTTCGGGTTGAATTCCTGGTGGTAGTGCTATATATTTGAATAGCAAGTATGAAATCGTTTTCAGTTTCACTTTTCACCTTAGCACCCTGCTTTTTGCAGGCAATTTTTTTGGCTTTCGCGGCTATGCCGAATAAGCATATAAATTAACATCAAATAATTAGGAGGAACCAAAATGAAAAAGCTTACTGCAATGATTCTGGTTGTTGTCATGATCTTTGTTATGGCTCTTGGCATGACCGGCTGCGGCAAGGACGAGCCTTCCGTTTACTGGCTTAACTTCAAGCCCGAATCCGACGAGGCCCTGAAAGAAATCGCTGCTATGTATACTCAGGAAACCGGCATCCCCGTAGAGATCGTTACTGCAGCTTCCGGCACTTACAACGAGACCCTGACTGCTGAGATGGACAAGGACAATGCTCCTACCATGTTCGTCGTTGGCAACCAGGCCGCTGTCAGCACCTGGGGCGAGTATTGCTACGACCTGACCAGCACTGACATCGCTAAGGAACTCAGCACCGACGCTTACATGCTCTATGACGCAGAGGGCAAGCTCTGCTCCATCGGCTACTGCTACGAGTGCTACGGCATCATTGTCAACACCAAGCTTCTCCAGGAAGCTGGCTATGCTGCTGACTACATCACCAATTTTGCAACCCTCAAGGAAGTTGCTGAGGATGTTCACGCCCGCGCTGACGAGCTCGGCTTCGATGCATTCTCTTCCGCCGGCATGGATGGCGGTTCTTCTTGGCGTTTCACCGGCCACCTCATCAACCTGGAATACTACTATGAATCTGTTGACGCTCCCGAAGCATGGACTGCATGCCCCGCTGAGCTCACCGGCGCTTACATGGACAACTACAAGGCTCTCTATGATCTGATGGTTGTTAACTCTGCTACCGATCGCGCTGATCTGGCAAACGGCGGTTTCGACGCTGCTGCTGAGTTCGCAAACGAAGAGGCTCTGTTCTACTTCAACGGTAACTGGGAGTGGAGCGGACTTCAGGAGAAGGGCATGGATGCTGCAAACCTCTCCATGATCCCCTACTACTGCGGTGTTGAAGGCGAAGAAAAGGCCGGTCTGAACTGCGGTACCGAAAACTACTGGGCAGTCAATGCTGAAGCTTCCGAGGAAGACATCAAGGCTACCCTCGACTTCATGAAGTGGCTCGTAACTGATCCCGAGGCTTCTGCTCTCGCAGTCGGCACCTTCGGCGTTATGCCCTACACCAATGCTGTTGCCTCCACCAACCCCTTCCTGGCTCAGGCAAACGCATACCTTGCTGATGGCTGCTACAACATGTGGTGGGCCACCAACTATCAGCCCAACGTTGACGCTTACCGCGCAACTGCTGTTTCCGCTCTGAACGATTACAACGCTGATCCCACCGATGCAAACTGGGACAAGGTTGTTACCGCTTTCATCGACGGTTGGGCTGTTCAGTATCAGGCTGCCAACGGCTAAGCTCTGATATTACCCATTATCCCTGAATCTAACGGGGCGGGCGTCCTGCCCGCCCCGTTTTTTATTTCTATCGCAGCAAGAGCCGCAGGAGGCTTAAGCTGCGCACTACTATATCTTTTCCCGGGGGTTGATAATCATATGAAAAAGAAAAAGGCCCGAAACTCGAACATAATACGCGAGTCAACGAGGAAGTGGGCTCCTCTGTTCCTTTGGCCTATGGTAGTCGCCTTTGCAATCGGCTTTGTTTGGCCATTCCTGCAGGGTATGTTCCTGTCCTTTACCAAGTTCAAAACCACCAGCAAGTGGGAATGGGTCGGCATTGAAAACTATCTGAAGGCATTCCAGGATGAAAGCTTCCGCTATTCCTTCGGTTACACAGCCCTTTATGCTATTGTTTCCCTGGTTCTTATTAACGTCCTGGCGTTTTTGATTGCCTATGCTCTGACTCAGAAAATCCGCGGCACCAACATTTTCCGTACCGTTTTCTTTATGCCCAACCTTATCGGCGGCATTGTTCTGGGTTATATCTGGAGTATGATTTTTGACGGTGTGCTTGGCGCTTACGGAAAGTCCATCCTCACCGACAGCACCTGGGGCTTCTGGGGCTTGATAATCCTGATGTGTTGGCAGCAGATTGGTTATATGATGATTATATATATTGCCGGTCTGCAAGCAGTCCCCGGAGATATGCTGGAGGCCGCTCGCATTGATGGTGCCAATGGCAGACAGAGCCTCTTTAAGGTTATCATCCCCAATGTTATGCCCTCCATCACCATTTGTATGTTCCTTTCCCTCACCAACGGCTTCAAACTTTTCGACCAGAACCTGGCTCTCACCGGCGGTCTGCCCTATCTTATCAACCCCGACGGCACTGCTGTGCATACCACCGAGATGCTGGCACTCAACATTTATAACACCTTCTACGGCCAGAACATCAGCTCCCGCGGCGTCGCTCAGGCCAAGGCAGTTTTGTTCTTCATTCTGGTTGCAGCCATCGGTCTCATCCAGCTCACTTCCACCCGTAAAAAGG
Source organism: Oscillospiraceae bacterium (assembly GCA_045595025.1). Lineage (GTDB taxonomy): Bacteria > Bacillota > Clostridia > Oscillospirales > Oscillospiraceae > SIG459. The sequence goes on from JAZNZR010000037.1 coordinate 3,591, forward strand.
AGGTTCAGCAGTAATGAAACGTTCTCACGATCTTCGCGCACGAAAGCACGGCAGAACTATGCTTACCATTTTGTTCACACTGGTGAGCCTGTTCTATGTATTCCCCGTTCTTATGGTGCTCCTCAACTCCTTCAAGGCTAACACCTTTGTTAAGACCGAAACCTTCGCTTGGTTTACCGAGGAGAGCTTCGTAGGCTTTGATAACTTCATCAAGGGTATGACCTTCGGCGGTTATCCCTTCTGGAAGTCCGTTCTCTTCAGCGTTGTTATCACTTTGCTGTCCACCTTCCTCATTCTTCTGTTCACCTCTATGGCTGCCTGGTATATCTCCCGAGTGGACTCCAAGATTTGCCGCGCCATTTATTACACCTGTGTATTCTCCATGGTTGTCCCCTTCCAGATGGTCATGTTCACTCTTTCCAAAACCGCCGACACACTGAATCTGGACACTCCCTGGACTATTCCCGTTATTTACCTGGGCTTTGGCGCGGGATTAGCGGTATTTATGTTCGTCGGTTTTGTAAAGAGCATTCCTCTTGAAATCGAAGAAGCTGCCGCCATTGACGGCTGCAGCCCCCTGCGCACCTATTTCAGCGTGGTTCTTCCCATGCTCAAGCCCACTATGATTTCCGTTGCCATTCTTGAAATTATGTGGGTATGGAACGACTATCTGCTTCCTTATCTGGTTTTGGACCGCACCAAGTATATGACCATTCCCATCCATATCCAGTATCTGAAGGGCAGTTATGGCACTGTTGACCTTGGTGCAACCATGGCTCTGATTCTACTGAGCATTATCCCCGTTATCGTATTCTATCTCACTTGTCAGAAGCACATCATCAAGGGTGTTGCTGCTGGAGCTGTAAAGGGCTGATTTTCTTTTAATTAACCATTGGCATTTGCCATATACAGATGTAAGGAGGAATTTCCGTGACAATCAAGGACCTGGCCAAAAAAACCGGCTACAGCGTAGCCACGGTTTCTCGCGTGCTGAATAACCACCCCAATGTCAGCAGCAAGGTCCGCGAAGAGATCCGTAAAGTGGTCGAAGAAAGCGGTTTCCAAATTAATACCAACGCAAAGCATCTTAAACAGCACGCCAATTCCATTTTGGTTGTTGTTAAGGGCACTGCCAATGAGCTTTTTGGTGAGATGATAGAGACCATACAGTCTCTTGTTTCAAAAACTCACTATCCTCTTCATGTGGACTATATGGACGAGGACCTCAACGAGGTGCTCCGCGCCATTCAGCTCTGCAAGGAGAAAAAGCCCCTTGGAATCTTGTTTCTGGGCGGCAACAGCAAAAATTTTCTCAAGGATTTCGACAAAATCGATATCCCCTGCGTTATAGTTTCCAACGATGCCTCCGGTCTTTCCTTCCCCAATCTTTCCAGCGTTTCCTCCGATGACCGGCAGGCTGCCCGCTGCGCGATTGATTCTCTGGTCGCCATGGGACACCGCAAGTTTGTTATCGTAGGCGGCGACCGCAATATATCGGACACAAGCCGCCTGCGTTATGAAGGCTGCCTCCAGTCCTTCCGCAACCATGGGATAGATTACGACGAAGAACTGGGTTATCAGGGCGTTCGCTACTCCTATCAGGACGGATACAACGCCACGCAAAAGCTTATTGCAAACGGCAGACCTTTCACGGCGCTTTTTGCCGTTGCGGATGTTATGGCTATCGGGGCCATCCGTGCTCTCCACGATAATGGACTCCGTGTTCCCCAGGATGTTTCCGTTATGGGTTTTGACGGGCTTCCCCTTGGTTCCTATCTTGTGCCCCAGCTTTCAACGGTTATCCAGTCTGCCCAGCTTATGGCTCAGCGGAGTGTGGAAATATTGATTGAGCACATTGTTCACGGCGGAGATGCCTGCTACGAATGTGTTCCCCATGCATTGTGTCAGCGTGAAAGCACGCTCCGACTTGGCGATTAAGGTGTTTTGTGCAAAAAGCGGCATACTAATGCACATAACCCCTCTGGCTAGCCCCTACGTAATTGGCAGCACCGGAAAATGTACCAACGAATTTGTGGACTTTCTCTGCCGCGCAGATCAGTCATATTGGCAAATTCTTCCCCCAAGCCCCACTTGATATGGAGATTCTCCCTATCAGACCCTCTGCTTTTGCCGTCAGCCGCTACAGGAAGAAGCAGATGCCGTATACTGGGCAGCGGCACGAATGAATTTCCCCGGAACCCTTTCAGGCAACAACTTGGCCCTGATTGCCCGGAAGCGGTTCATCACAGATGAATTAATAAACCGAATTTTTGAAACCGCACAGCGCTGCGAACGACTTTGAGGATTTACAAAACGCCGGAGAGTTATATGCCTCTCCGGCGTTTCTGCCGTTGCGCAGGAAGGGCAAATGTGCTAATATATATCCGATTTGAGGTGAGAAAAATGCAGCAAACCACTCTTTGCTACCCCACCCGGGAAGGGCAATATCTGATGCTCCATCGGGTGAAAAAGGAGCATGACGCCAACCGGGACAAGTGGATAGGCATTGGAGGCAAATTTCTTGAGGGGGAAAGCCCCGAGGAATGCCTCCTCCGTGAGGTAAAGGAGGAGACCGGTCTCAGCCTCACCGCCTGGCGCTACCGGGGTATCGTTACCTTTGTATCCGATCTTTGGGAGACGGAGTATATGCATCTTTTCACCGCCCACCAATGGGAGGGGCAGCTCTCTGTCTGCGACGAGGGGGAGCTTGAGTGGGTGGATATCGATGCCGTTCCTTCTCTGCCCATCTGGGAGGGGGATAAGATATTCCTCCGTCTGATGGCCGAGGACGCGCCCTTTTTCTCTCTGAAGCTGCGCTACGAGGGAGAAAAGCTGGTGTATGCCGCGCTTGACGGAAAGGAGTATGCCCTTTGAGAGTTCTCTCCCTCAGCATAAGCTCCGAAATGGCCGGACGCAGCGTAAGTTCTCTTCTCCGCCGGGAATTGAGTATGGACAAGGGTTATATCGTGCGTCTTAAATATAAAAGAGGTGCCATCAGGCTTGACGGAGAGGATGTCCGCACCGTTGACAAGGTGAAAGCGGGGCAGCTGCTTGAGGTTGATATAAGCGACAGGGACACTGTTGCAGGTATCGAAGCTATAGAATACCCTCTCAATGTGCCCTATGAAGATCCTGACTGCGTCGTTATAGATAAGCCGGCAGGTATGGCTGTCCACGGTCACAGTTCCAAAACCGGACTCACCCTCATCTCCGCTTTCGCCTACCGTTGGGGCAAAGATGCTGCTTTTCACCCCGTCAGCCGTCTGGATAAGGGCACCAGCGGCCTTATGTGCGTGGCTCTCAACGGCTATGCCCACAGTCTTTTTATCCGCTCACTCCACAGCGAGGATTACCGCCGGGAGTATCTTCTCATATGCTCACCCCCGCCCGCGGAGAAGAGAGGCAGTATCTCTCTGCCTATAGCCCGTGAGCGCGAGGACAGCCCCAAACGCTGCGTCTCCCCCGATGGTGCGCCTTCCCTCACCGAGTATGAGGTGATCGCGGAGGATGGGGCTCTTGCCCTTGTGCGCGCCAGACTGCTGACCGGACGCACCCACCAGATAAGGGTACATTTTGCCGCTATCGGCTCCCCTCTTATCGGAGATGCCTTTTACGGAGGAAACTGCGAGGCTATAGACCGCCCCGCTCTCCACTCCGCTTTTTTGAGCATGAAACAGCCTGTTACGGGAGGCAGGATTTCTCTTACCTCCCCCATTCCCGAAGATATGACGGCGCTTTCCCCCATCCTTGCCGATGCCGCCCGAAAGGAGACCGAAAAATGAGCGAGCACACCATGAAGGTTATCGCACGCATACGCAGCCCCTTTTCCGGAAAATTTGGAATTCCCCGCCAGAGCGGACTTGTGAAGGAGCTGCGCTCCACCATAGTTTTCGAGCCTGAGTTCAGAAATCCCGATGCTCTTCGCGGCATGGAGGGCTTTTCCCACCTTTGGCTTATCTGGCAGTTTTCGGAAGCTGCAAGGGATGAATGGTCTCCCACCGTCCGCCCTCCCAGACTGGGAGGCAATGTGCGTATGGGCGTTTTCGCCACCCGCTCCCCCTTCCGCCCCAACCCCATCGGTCTGAGCTGCGTGGAGATAGTTGGCATTGAAGAGCTGGGTGAAGACGGCACCGTCATCGTGGTGTCAGGCGCTGACCTTATGGACGGAACCCCGATTTATGACATAAAGCCCTATACCGTTTATGCCGATTGCCATCCGGAGGCCCGCAGCGGCTTTGCCTCCGCCCAGTGGGAGAGACAGCTGAAGCTGGATTTCCCGGAAGAGCTGGCAAGGAAAATTCCCGACAGCAATCTTCTTGCCGCTCTTCGCGGTGTTTTGGAAAATGACCCCCGCCCTTCCTACCACAAAGACCCGGAGAGGATTTACGGTATGGACTTCGGCGGCTATAATGTTAAATTCCGGGTAAGCGACGGAATTTTGACCGTCACCGATATAACCGAGATATAAAAAAGAGTTCCTTGCAAATATGCAAGGAACTCTTTTTCATTCTTCTTAATTTTAATCAAGCAGCTCGCTGGCTTTTTTCAGCTCTTCGATTATCTGGAGATGCTGGGGACAGATGCTCTCGCACTCTCCGCAGCCTATGCAGTCCTTTGCATAACCCCGCTCGCCGCCGGAAACCCACTTATATTCGTCCCTTGCCTTGGCAGGGTTGCGGTAAATGGTGTTGATATTAACGCAGCCCAAGATTCCGGGGATATTGATTTTCTGAGGGCAGCCATCCACACAGTATCTGCACTTGGTGCAGGGGACGGTAGGAACAGACTCGATAATTTCAAGGCTCTTTGCAATAACTTCCTTCTCTTCTTCACTTATGGCCTTGAAGTCCGCCATATAGCTCAGGTTATCTGCCATCTGCTCAATATTGCTCATGCCGGAGAGAACGGTGATAACACCGGGAAGACTTGCGCAATAGCGAACTGCCCAGGAGGAAATGGAGTCGTCAGGTTTTGCCTGCTTCATAAGAGCCTCTGCCTCAAGAGGCAGGGAGGAGAGGATTCCGCCCTTAACGGGCTCCATAATGATAACGGGAACACCGTGCTTCATAGCAACTTCGTAGCACTCGCGGGACTGAACGGACTTATCCTCCCAGTCCTTATAGTTTATCTGAAGCTGAACGAACTCGGTCTCGGGGTGGGCAGTGAGAACCTCGTCCAGAGACTGGGCAGTGTCATGCATAGAAAAGCCCAGATGGCGGATGAGACCTTCCTTCTTTCTCTCCAGAAGCCAGTTCCAGATATCATGCTTTTCTGCCAGTTCCTTGCGGCCGGGTCCCAGATTATGTATGAGATAGAAGTCAAAGTAGCCCGCTTCGGTACGCTCGAGGGAGGTGTAGAAGCGCTGGTGCAGCTCCTCGGTGGTCACATCCTTGTCGAAAAGGGGCAGCTTGGTTGCAAGAAAGAAGCTTTCGCGGGGATAGCGCTCAACAAGGGCTTCCTTTGCGGCCAGCTCGCTGGCGCCATTGCCGTAAACATAGGCGGTGTCAAAATAGGTGAAGCCCTTTTCCATGAACATATCCACCATGGTCTTGACCTGTTCGATATCTATCTTGCCGTCCTTCTGAGGCAGACGCATAAGGCCAAAACCCAGCTTGCCGATTTCTTTGCCCAGATAATTTTCCATATTCTTTCTCCTTATATCCTGAATTCTTTTTTGCTCAACAATATTTTTCCTCGATTGCTTTGGTATAAAGTTTTATTTTGATTTTGAAAATCAGCCAGCTTATAAGATTGAACACCATTCCGGCAGCAAAGCCGATTCCAAGGCCAACTTTCCAGTCAAAGGGAATGGTCTTGAATATCAGCGGCAAAATTGCACCGAGAATCATAAACCAAAGGCCGTGGGTTTTGTATGTAAATTCCCAGCTGCTTCCATCCACTTCAATTCCATAAACATATGTAATTAAATTAAATTTTATCGGAGGAATCGCAGTTTGAATTTTAAGCCCACCGAAATTAACACTTTTTGAAATATTGATGTTTCTTTCTTCCATAATAAAACCTCCACAAATTATTGTTTTTGCCTGATAAGTTCCACTACACACTCTATATGGTTTGTGTGGGGGAACATATCAACGGGCTGAGCGCGCAGCGCCTTGTAGCCCCCCTTTATCAGCACTCCAAGGTCCCGGGCAAGGGTTTCGGGGTTGCAGGAGATATAAACCACTCTCTTTGGTCCCATATGAATGAGGGAGCTGAGGAATTTATTATCGCTGCCTGCCCGGGGAGGATCCATAAAGACCACATCGGCACTCTCCCCCTCGGCAGCCATACGCTCCATAAACTGACCCGCATCGGCGCAGGTGAACCAGCAGTTTTTGATGTCATTGAGCTTTGCGTTATATATGGCATCCTTGACAGCATCGGCATTGAGCTCCACCCCCGCCACCTTGCCCGCCTTTCGGGAGGCCACCATGCCTATGGTGCCTATGCCGCAGTAGGCATCCAGCACGCTCTCGCTGCCTGTGAGATGGGCATATTCCACAGCGGTGGAATAGAGTTTTTCCGTTTGGACGGGGTTAATCTGATAAAAGCTCTTTGCTGATATTCTGAAGCGGCAGCCGCAGCATATATCCTCAATATAACCCTTGCCGAAAAGCACCTTTTCCTGCTTACCCAGCACAAGGGAGGTGAATTTATCGTTCACATTCAGCACCACCGTTGTTATCTCCGGGTGAAGCTCAAGGAGTTTTTTCAAAAAGGGCTTTTGATTTTTGAATATGGGCGTGGAGGTTACAAGCACCACCATCACCTCATTTGTGGCGAAACCACGCTTAACCAGCACATGGCGCAAAAAACCCTGACAGGTGCGCTCATCATAGGCGGTTAGCTTAAACTCCGGGAGCATTTTTCTGATAGTGACGATTATTTTATCGGCAATCTTATCCTCAATCATGCATTTATCAACACTGACAATGCGGTGGCTTGAGGACTGGTAAACGCCGGAAATAATGCGTCCCTTGCCGTCTCTTCCAAAGGCGGCCTGCACCTTATTGCGGTAGTTATAGGGATCATCCATGCCTATTATCTTTTCAACCTTGCAGTAGCGGCCAATCTGGTTTACTACCTTGGCCTGCTTCCACTCCAGCTGACGGGCATAGCTCATATTCTGGAGCTGGCAGCCGCCGCACTTTTTAGCGTGGGGGCAGGGCTCTCTTTCAGGCTGTTTCACTTGTTCTTTCATTCGCTCAACCTCTGCTTAAAACACTCAAACAAATTCCAAGGATATTCATCCGGGGGCAGATGGCTCAAGTTCAGCCTCTCCCCTGACTTGGGGTGGCAAAAATCAAGCCGATATGACCATAGAGCTATATTACACTCTCCGCCTGAGCCATATTTTTTATCTCCCAGCAAGGGCAGACCCCGGGAGGAAAACTGGGCTCTTATCTGGTGGGTGCGCCCTGTATGGAGACGGATGCGCACTGCGCTGAGTTCTCCTCGCCTTTCCAGCACTTCATAGTCCAGCAATGCCTCCTGAGTGCTCTCATCGGCAACAGGGCTCACATAGGTCTTTTTCTCCGACCTGTCTCTCCGGAGATAATCTCTCATGCTGCCTTTTTCCTCCTCAGGGCAGCCCTCAATGACCGCGAGATATTCTTTTCCAATACCCTCTTCCATAATCTGCCTGCCCAGATCGGAGGCAGCGTGGCGGGTGCGTGCAAGAAGCATCATTCCGCCCACCACCCGGTCAAGACGGTGGACAGTGCGGATATTCTCCGTACCCAGCGCTTCTCTCAGCAAATCCGGCAAGCCTCCCGGCTCATCGGTGGAGAGAACTCCGCAGGGCTTGAGACATACCACTATGTAGTTATCCGCATAGATTATCTCCACGGTATTCTCCTTACAGCAATACTAGACTATAGTTTATCATCTTTTTCTCAAAATGAAAACAGGAAAAGCGGGAGAATATCTCCCGCTTTTGCAAAACATACGGCTTATTTCAGTTTTTTCAGCTCTCTGCTTATTACGAAGCAGTTTACTATATTCAGCGCCGCGGTGACCGCACCCACAATGAAGGTGAGAGTATATGCACCAGTAGCGGCATAGAGAGCGTTGGAGATGGAGTTGAACACTATTGAGCTTATGCCCAGAGCCATCATAATAACGCCGTAGTTGGCGCCCATGTGCTTTGTTCCGAAGAAGTCGGTTGTGGCAGCAGGATTGACCGCCGCAGGTCCGCCGAAGGCGAAGGCGGTAAGCAGCACTGCCGCCAGATAGCCCCATCCCTCCACAAAGCTCAGTAAAATTGCGAACACCGCCGTTGCGGCGGAAACGAGATAGAGAGTGTTGATGCGGCCGAGTCTATCGGAAAAGCTGGAGATAAGGACACGACCCGCGGTGTTGGCAACGCCTGTAAGGGATACGGCCAGCACGGCAGCGGTCTCTCCCAGACCTCTGCTGATACCAAGCCCCTTTATGAGGGGATTGAGCATATTCCATGTTCCGTTGAAAAGGAAAATGTTCAAAAACAGCAGCCAGAAGGGCAGAGTTCTGACAGCCTTGGAGAAAGGCATGCTCTCATTGCCCACAGGCGCAGCCTTGGCTGCGGTTTGGGGAAGGGTACCGAGATACTCCTCATTGGGGAGGCGGATGAAAATGCAGGCAACAAGACCCACAACGAAAAATATTATTGCCAGAACTCCCAGAGCATTGTTAAAGCCCATGGACTTTATAAGGCTATCGGCAACGGGGGAGAAAACAACGGTAGAAAGACCGAAGGCACCTGCGCCTATGCCTGTTGCAAAACCTCTGCGATGAGGCAGCCAGCGCTGGATGCAGCTGAGGTTTGCCCCGTAGCTTACACCGCTTCCGAATCCGCCCATAATGCAGTAAGTTAGATAGAATGCTATTATTGGGCTGCCTGCGGGAATAAAGCGGGAAACCAGTATGCCGGCTCCGAAAAGGATAACACCCACGAAGCAGACCTTTCGGGGGCCAAAATGGTCGGCAGCCGCTCCGCCCGCAAAGTTGCCGGCGCAGAAGGCGAAGAGCATGAAGCTTGCCACCAGATTAACACTGCCTTCCTCCCAGCCATGGAAGTTCATTGCAGGGGCTTTGAAAACGCTCCATATATAGATTATTCCCACGTATACCTGAACAAGCAGGCAGGCCGCAAGCGCGGGTATGGGAGATACTTTCTTTTTCATAACGCACCTCTTATGTATTAATAAGAGGATTTTATATAGCCTCGCGGGCTTTGTCAAGCGATGGGGAAGCTATCCCAAAAAAGTCCCAGCCCTTTCCCCGCCTTTTCCAATATCTCCAGAAAGCGAAAGCGAAGCTGAATACCCTCCTCATCGTAGATTATCCGAAGCTCTTCATCGGGATAATAGAGCGCCGTCTCGGTGCTTTGGGGCTCCACGCTCAGCTGGGGAAAAATTACGCCCCACCAGTTTTTCCCCTCTCCGGCACCAAGGATAAAGCGAAGGCACTTATAATTTCCCCCGGGAAGGGCATAGCCCTCTCCCTCACGGTAAGAAAAGCGTTCTGTTCCAAAGCGAAGTTCCACCCGCTCCCCCTCCGATGCCGAACATGCCGCAGAGAGAAGCTCCCTCTCATTCTCCGCAATAATTCTTTCCGCCTCCGAGGCACTTTCCGCCCCGGAGAGAAGCTCCTCAAGCTTCGCCGTCACCGCATCCTTAACCCGTATTTTCAAAGCCTGATCCGCCTCTTCGTCGGAAGAGGCCACGACATGAAGCCGAATGATTTTTTCCGAAATTTGCTGCCTGCTTTCCGCTTCCGCCGCCGTCTGGCAAAGGCATATGCAAAGGGCAATAAGCAGGCTCAGTTCCCAAATTTTTATTCTGTTTCCCATAAAAAACACCGCCGATACTATGTAGTCACAAATAGTATCGGCGGGTTTTGGCATTTTTAATCACTATCGGCATAGTGAGTGCGAAGATATTCTCCCCAACGGGCATATTCCTCCTGAACAAGGTGAATTCCGTCGGTGCTTATCTCGGCGGGCATAAAGCCGCTTTCATCGGCAAAAAGCTCCACAAGATCCACATACCAGTATTCCCGCTCCTTCGCCAGAGCGCGGAGAGCCTCGTTATAGCTGAGGACTCTCTCCATGGTGAAGGGGTAGCCTCCCGCGTTCTTTTTCTCCGTTATGGGGGTGAGACCCATTATGTATATTTCTGCATCGGGATGGGCGGCAGAGAGCATATCCAGCACATTGGAATAAAGAGCAATGAAATCCTCCGTTTCAAAACCGATCTCATTTATTCCCAGCAGAACATAAATCTTGCCGAAAGAGCCCTGAGTAACGCCGTAGGAAATGGTGGTGGCATAAGCCCGGTCTCCCCAGAAGGCCTCGTTTTTCACCCTGTCCAGATTGACAACGCTGGCGCTGGTGGCGGCGCAATAAGTGGCGCTGTTTATTCCGCCATATCCCCAAAGACCGTGAACAAGGCTGTTACCCACGAAAAGGGCGTCGGCGAAAAACTCATCGTCCACTCTTTCTCTCTCCGGGAGATCCGGTCCCGTGTAAGAGGGCGGAGTTGGGGTGGGCTCGGGCGTGGGCGCAGGTGTTGGGG
>JAZNZR010000038.1:0-4823 GCA_045595025.1 Oscillospiraceae bacterium
CCCGCTTGGCCTCCGACTTCGGGAGCTTTTTTATAGCCTTCCCCTTGAGGTCGGTGCGTTAAGAAAATATGCCAGTGGCATATTTTTAGCCGCCGGTGCGCAGCAGCTACGCTGCGAGGAGGGAAGTTGTTGAGGGCAGCAATCTTACAGTTTCGCAAGGGCAGACGGATGAGGTGTCGGTCAGTACGGGGCAGAGGGTTTGATTCTTCGGGTCGTCGAGGACGCCGACCCTTACGAAATCGGCTGACCCTCCGTAGCACCGGAATGCCCACATCCCGCCGCTAAAGCCTCCCTTGCAAAGGGAGGTGGCTCGGCGTTAGCCGAGACGGAGGGATTGAATAGCCAATCCCCCAGTCTGCTCCGCAGACAGCCCCCTTTGCAAAGGGGCCTTTTATCGCACCCCCCACGGGCAAAAAAAGTGCGGGCCGATTTCTCGGCCCGCGAAGGGTTGTGGGATAAAGATATGAGCTGGGTATCCAACGACAAGTTAATTCCCATCAATTGGATAAGCTGTGCTCAAATATTAACTCTTTTCCGGAAAATTGTAAATAGCGAAGGCTGTCAGGCCGCAGGAAGTTTTGTCGAATCGGTATTTTCCACGAAAATTTTTCCGTCCCGAACGCTTACAAGAGCCTTATCCCCCTCACGAAGAGTCTCGCTGAGTACCATTTCCGCAACGGAGTCCTCCAGCATATTCTGAATGCAGCGGCGGAGAGGTCTTGCGCCGTAGGCCTTATCAAAGCCCTTTTCACAGAGCAGGCTTATAGCCTCCTCATCCACCTCAAGCTCAATTCCCATGTCCGCCACACGCTTTGCAGATATCTCCACAAGGTTTTTGGTGATAAGGCGGAGGTTTTCCTTGCTGAGGCTGCGGAAAACAATGGTATCGTCAATGCGGTTGAGAAACTCTGGCTTGAAGGTCTGCCTCAGAGCGCCCATAACAAGCTCCTTGCTGTCCCGCTCCTCCTCCGCTCCCGCGGAGAAGCCCAAAGACTGCTTTTTGCTTGTGAGGAGGGAGGCGCCAACATTGCTGGTCATTACTATTATGGTGTTTTTGAAGTTCACCCGACGCCCCTGACTATCCGTCAGATGACCGTCATCCATAATCTGGAGAAGAATGTTGAAAACATCCTCGTTGGCCTTTTCAATCTCATCGAAGAGAATGAGGGAATAAGGCTTTCTTCTCACCTTTTCCGTCAGCTGTCCGCCGTCATCATAGCCCACATAGCCCGGAGGAGAGCCGATGAGCTTACTGACAGTGTGCTTTTCCATAAACTCGGACATATCAAGGCGAATCATGGCGTTCTCATCACCGAAAACCGCCTCGGCAAGAGCCTTGCAAAGCTCCGTTTTGCCAACGCCCGTTGGGCCGAGGAAGAGGAAGGAGCCCACGGGACGGCGGGGGTCCTTAAGACCCACACGGCCTCTGCGCACAGCGCGGGACACGGCGGAAACCGCCTCGTCCTGGCCGATAACTCTGCTGTGGAGCAGCTCCTCCATTTGCAGAAGTCTTTCGCTTTCGTCCTTTGTAAGGCTGCCTGCAGGAATTCCTGTCCAGAGACTTACAACAGAAGCTATATCCTCGGCTCTTACGCTGCGCCCTGCTCCGCCGCTTTTTGTCTCCCAGTCTCTGCGCATATCGGCAAGAAGCTCCCGCTCCTTGGTTTCGCTGTCTCTGAAACGGGCTGCCGCCTCGAAATCCTGAGCCTTAACCGCCTCATTCTTCTCCTCGGAAAGGGCGCGAATTCTGGCCTCCACCGTCTTGAACTCCTCGGGAGGAGCTTTGTCCTCCATTCTCACGGCGGAGCAGGCCTCATCCATCAGGTCAATGGCCTTGTCGGGGAGATAACGGTCGGATATATAGCGTGCGGAAAGATTTACGGCGGCCTCAATGGCCTCGTCGCTTATTTTCAGCTTGTGATGAGCCTCATAGCGCTCCCGAAGTCCACGGAGAATTGCGATGCTCTCTTCCGCCGTGGGTTCATCCACAGTGACGGGCTGGAATCTGCGCTCCAGCGCCGCATCCTTTTCGATGTGCTTGCGGTATTCCTCCAGAGTGGTGGCGCCAATCATCTGCACCTCGCCTCTGCTGAGGGCAGGCTTGAGTATATTGGCGGCATCTATCGCGCCTTCCGCAGCACCTGCTCCCATAATGGTATGGAGCTCGTCCACAAAGAGGATGATGTCTCCCGCTTTGCTCACCTCGCTGAGGACATTTTTTATACGGTCCTCAAAATCGCCCCTATACTTTGTTCCCGCCAGCATTGCGGTGAGGTCAAGGCTCACAAGGCGCTTATTGCGAAGCTCCTCGGGCACATTGCCCATAACTATTCTCTGGGCAAGACCCTCCGCCACGGCGGTTTTGCCCACGCCGGGCTCGCCGATGAGAACGGGGTTATTCTTGCTTCGGCGGGAGAGAATCTGCAGCACACGGAGAATTTCCCTGTCCCTGCCTATAACCGGGTCAAGGGTGGAAAGTCTTGCCGCGGCAGTCAGGTCTCTGGAATACTGGTCGAGGGTTTTGGTCTCGGTGCGGCGGGTGCTGTTTGCGTTTGCCTTTGGTACTGCGTTGGGAAAAACGCTCTCCATGGGAGGATTGAAGGACCTGACAAGCTCGGTATAAAGCCCGTTCACATCCACTCCTGTGCCGGAGATTATCTTGACCGCGGCACACTCGCTCTCACGGAGTATGCCCATAAGCAAATGCTCCACGCCCACAAAGCGGTGACCCAGACGACCGGCATCGCCTATTGCCAGCTCGATTATCCGCTTTGCCCGGGGACTGAGCCCGCCAACGGAGCCGCCGGCATCGCCGCGGCCCACATATTTTTCAACAAGAGATGTTACAAGCTCGTCGCTGAGCCCGTATTTGCGGAGAATCTGTACGCCCCTGCCAAACTCCTCGCGAAGAATTCCGATGAGCAGATGCTCGCTGCCCACATAGCTGTGACCCAGCTCTTCCGCTGCGGCCTGAGCCTTTTCTATTGCTTTCTTTGCCCTTCCGGTGAATTTTTCGGAACCATTCATATAAAATCAACTCCTTTTCCGATTTGTCGGAGAAAGGGGGCACAAAGCCGTGCCCCCTCCGTATTTTTCCGATCGATCAGCCTTAATTTTCCAGCTTGCGAAGAGCATCTCTCAGCACTATGGCCTGCTCATAGTCTTCAGCTTTTACCGCATCGGAAAGCTGAGCTTTCAGAGCGGCCTTTTCCCTTGCAAGGCGAACCTCCTCGCCCATATCCTCGGGAATTTTTTCCTCTGCCGCTTCTCTTGCGGGGGCGGCAGAACGCTCTCCGCCGTCAAGCACAAAGTGGATACGGGGGAAAGCAGGAGCCATTATACTACGCAGTCCTTCGCCGAAAAAATCGAAAGTGGGAAGGCTCATTAAACTTCTTGCGGGGCTGAAGAAGTTATCGATCATTGAATCAAAGGCGCGGTCAAACACGCCTGCGCTGCCAAGCATTTCACCGAAGCCCTCTGCTCGGGCACATTCGGTGCAGAGATTTTTTTGAATTTTATTGCCGTTGAGATTTGCGCTGTAGAAAAATGTTGCTTCTCTTTCTTTGCACTTTTCGCACTTCACATTCAACACGTCCTTTCATTGAAATTGATTTTATTATTTTTAATTTTTACTCATTCAGAAGGCTAACAAGCATATGCTTGAATATGCCGCTGCGGAGGGTGTCTCTGTCCTCGGGAGCGACGGGGCGCAGCGCCTTATCGCTTATGGCGGTGAGGATAAGACGGGCACAGCGCCTGTCAATAATACCCGCTTTATAGAAGTTTGAAACATAGGCCGCCGCCGTGGGCATATCCAGGGTGCTGCCCACCGCCTTAACAGCTCCCATAACCACATCGGAGGGAGAGGATCGGACTCTGCTGATGCGGATATATCCGCCGCCGCCTCTTCGGCTTTCAACAACATATCCGTGCTCGGGGGAAAAGCGGGTGGAGATCACATAGTTTATCTGGCTGGGCACGCAGGAGAACATTTCCGCAAGGGCGCTGCGCTGCAATTCCGCAAAGCCCCGCTCGCTCTCCTCTATCGAGTCCATAATGAATCTTGCTATCAAATCACTGGTTGCCATGGCGTTCACCTCTTAAGCATTTGGTTATCATTGACTTTCTCTGACCTTCATCATCTATATAATAGTCAGGAATGGTCAGTTTGTCAAGACAGAATTTTGACCTTTTTTGACCAAAAGGGGAAATGTCGTTTTTTTGTTTTCAATTAGCCCCCGCTAACTCTGTTTTTCGCCGTTTTTCGCCGTTTTTCGACCCCTTTTAAAATTTTTACAGAATATCCGCAAATTGAATTTGACAATCAAAAATAATGTTGTTATTATGAGTGTACCATTAAACAAGGAGGACTACGCCAATGTATGTTATCAACGACAGCTGCATCGCTTGCGGTGCTTGCAGCGATTCCTGCCCTGCTGAGGCTATTGCCATGAACGACGATCTCGGCCGCTACGCTATCGACGAGAACAAGTGCATGGACTGCGGCTCTTGCGCAGATACCTGCCCCATGGGTTGCATTGCTGCTGAGTAATTTAGCCAGTGACTCAAATCTGAGCCGGTACGAAAGTACCGGCTTTTGATTTTTTAAAGTCTGGGAGTGCGTGCTCTGCGTCCTGTGCGAAAGGGCTACTCCCTATAACAGAAAAACAGCCCCCGGGAAAACCCCGGGGGCTGAAAGTTTATTTGTTGGCTGAGAATTACTTCTCCAGATAGATCATGACGATCTTTGCAACTTCTGCGCGGGCTGCGGTTGCGCCAGCTCTGAGGGTGCCGTCCTCGTAGCCTTCGATGATGCCGTTTTC
>JAZNZR010000039.1:0-17137 GCA_045595025.1 Oscillospiraceae bacterium
GACTTTCCCGTGTGTATCCAACCCCTTGTATACACTGGGCCAAACAATTCCCAATGGGATAAACATTGCCGTATTTCCGATTACATTTATCAGAATGTCTCTCATTTCGGGATAATCAAACAGGTTAACAAACGGAATCCAATTTATCCGAAACGGATATACTTTTGCACTTTCATAAACAAGCGGTTGTATTTCTCCGTTTACTTTTGAAAATGGGAAAAAGGTAAACCGAGCAACAACGATAATGCAGACATATACCAAAAGCAGTTGTATTTCTCTCGTCCAATTTGCTCTTTTGGTTTTAATTGCACATACCATTCTTACCAAACACCAAATGATACTTATGAACACTACCATTGATGTGTATGATATTTGAATCATTTGTTTTCTCCTTGTCAAATTCAAGTTTGTCGAATTAATTATATCATACACAAATTAATATTTCTATCATATAAACAAAAATCCGTATGGAACCATGTATCCATGATTCCATACGGAGATGGCATATACTGCGCTATTTGATACAATGTAACGCTTAAACGCCGAGCGTTGCATTCGTTAAAGGGCTAAATGCACAGGATAATCCTTTATATCAGCAATTATTGTTCTGCAGACGCTTATTCTTTATAGCTTTTATAACAGCAGTGATTACGGTTGCAACAGTGTTTGTGATTGATTCCAAATACACAAAAAGTTCTCCCACAATCGGTGTCATAGAATCGTTGCTAATGTTATGATAATACAGGTATGTAGAAGCATAGCCAGCACAAATTATACATGCAAGCATAAACGCTTGATAGAGAATGTACGAAATTGTTTTTTTGCAATTCTGATAGTTTAGAATGGAAAGACCTACAAAGATCGGCAAAAACAGGAACAGATTGTCCGTTTTGCCTGTGGCAAAGAAAAGAACATCCGCTGCAAAAGGAAGTGCATTGATCAAAATCAAAAATATCCATTTATATTTGATCCACACATTTTTCATATTGTTCTCTCCCTAAATTGCTTCGATTCAAGCATACCACATATATAAAGGAAAAACAAACACAACAAATAAAAACACCTACCCTTGCTGATACGATTGTATCAAATAAGGGTAGGTGTTATGGTGCCGGTGGGGGGACTCGAACCCCCACGTCCAGAGGACACTTGATTTTGAGTCAAGCACGTCTACCATTCCATCACACCGGCATACCACGGCATTATACATCAGCTTTCAAATAATTTCAAGCACACAGCGGCAAAAACTTTTCGCAAAAATATTTAAAATCCCGACCTTGTTCAAAATAATTTTACTACCATTTTGCGCCGATATATGATATTATAAGTTAGTTATAATATATACTCATTTCGGCAGACAACATTCAGCTTGTATATATTATCTCACCCGTTTGCATATGCAGGCGGAAAGTCCGTTAAACAGGACATATAAAAACGTAAAATACTCTTGGAAATAAGGAATAAGATATGGCAAAAAACAAATCCGAAAAAACCTCCTTCAAAACAAGCATCGGCGGTCAGGCTCTTATCGAGGGCATTCTGATGCGCGGCGTGGACAAGCAGAGCAAGGTCTGCCGCAAGCCGGACGGCGAGCTGGCTTTTGAGGTTGAAGAGCTCAGCCACACCAAGCAGAAATATCCCATTCTGGGCTGGCCCTTTATCCGCGCCATATTTATGCTTCTCTCCTCCATGGCAAACGGAATGAAGGCCATTACATGGTCTGCCGAATTCATGCCCGAGGATCAGCAGGAGCAGCCCGGCAAGTTTGACCTTTGGCTGGAGAAAAAGCTGGGAAGCGAAAAGGCCGAAAAGGCTATTATGGCCTTCGCCATGGTCATCGGCATAGCCATTGCCATCGGACTTTTCTTTCTTCTCCCCGCCTTCCTTTTCGAGCTTCTTCCCGACTCCATCGGTCTTGTGGGAAGATGCCTGCTGGAGGGAATTATCCGCATTATTATCTTCCTTCTCTATCTTTGGTTTGCTACCAGTATGAAGGAGATAAAGCGTCTTTTCGCTTACCACGGTGCCGAGCATAAAAGCATTTTCTGCTACGAAAAACGTCTGCCCCTCACCGTTGAAAACGTACGCATGCAGAGCCGCTTCCACCCCCGCTGCGGCACCAGCTTCCTCGTTGTTGTTATGATAATCAGCATTTTTGTCATTTCCATAATGACTTGGGTGCTGAGCCTCTTCCCCGCTATTGCCGCACTTCCAAGTGTTGTCTCCGCCCTTATCCGTATGTGCTGCAAGCTCCTGCTTCTGCCCATCATCGTCGGCATCACCTATGAAATCAACCGCTGGGTAGGCAAGAGCGACAGCGCCATAGCCGCCATTATTGCATGGCCCGGAAAGAAAATTCAGCACATCACCACAAAAGAGCCTGACGACAGCATGATCGAAGTTGCAATCGAGGCACTCAAGCTTGTAATCCCCGAGGAACAGGGCAGCGATGAGTGGTAATAATTAATCAGAGAGATAAAGAGATATGCCAAAAACCTACAGCCAGCTTTATATAGAAGCCCGCAAGGCACTTCGCGACGCAGGCATTGAGGCTCACAGCCTTGAATCCCGCATCCTCATCTGCCACGCTACGGGAAAATCTCAGGCAGAGCTTCTTCGGGACATGCCTCTTTACTCCTCCAATCAGGTGGAAAGCCTTGTAGAGAGATATGTGCGCCGCCGTCTTCTCGGCGAGCCCGTGGCCTATATAACAGGCCGCTGGGAGTTTTACGGACTCCCCCTTGAGATCACTCCCGATGTTCTCATTCCACGCTCCGACACGGAGGTTTTAGTGGATAAGGCCTTGGAGCTTATCCGCCAGCGCACTTCCGCCCCCAGAGTTCTGGACCTTTGCTGCGGAAGCGGCTGCATCGGCCTCGCGATGGCTCACACACTTCCCGATTCCCGGGTCGTTATGATTGATCTCTCCCGAAAGGCTCTTGAAGTTACGCGCCGCAACATCCGCGCAAATGCCCTCTCCGCAAGAGCCATATGTATGGAGGCCGATGCCCTCATTCCCCCTGCGGAAAATCTTGGCAGCTTCGACCTTATCCTCAGCAATCCTCCTTACATAGCAAGCGCAGAGATTGAAACGCTTGATTCCTCCGTCCGTGACTTTGAGCCCCGAAGCGCTCTTGACGGCGGCGAGGACGGCCTTATCTTCTACCGCTTTATTGCAAGGGAATGGAAACGCGCCCTTCGCCCCGGCGGTTGGATGATATTTGAAGTTGGCGAAACTCAGGCTGCCGATGTTCAGCAAATAATGCGCCTTGAAGGCTTTGAAAATGTGGACTGCGCCATGGACAGCGCCGGCATAGACCGGGTGGTCTTCGGCAGAGCATAAAGCCCGGCGTTATAAAAGTGTTTAATATTTTTGAGATATAAGAGGTGTTCACTATGGCAAAAGAAAAGAAGGCTCCCATCACCACCCCCGGTCAGGCAAGCGACAAGAAAAAGGCTCTTGAAACCGCACTGGCACAGATTGAAAAAAGCTACGGCAAGGGCGCAATTATGCGTCTTGGCGACGACATTCCCGTAAACGTTGAAGCCGTTTCCACCGGCTCCCTCTCCCTTGACCTTGCTCTCGGTATCGGCGGCGTTCCCAAAGGACGCATTATTGAAATCTACGGACCTGAATCCTCCGGTAAAACCACTCTGGCTCTCCATGTTCTGGCCTCCGCACAGAAGATGGGCGGCGAGGTTGCATTTATCGACGTTGAGCACGCTCTTGAGCCCGCCTACGCCCGCGCTCTGGGTGTAAACATCGATGAGCTCCTCATCTCCCAGCCCGACACCGGCGAGCAGGCTCTGGACATCACCGAAGCTCTTGTCCGTTCCGGCGCCGTTGATGTTGTTGTTGTGGACTCCGTTGCCGCTCTTGTTCCCAGAACCGAGCTTGAAGGCGAAATGGGCGAAAGCTCCGTTGGCGTTGTTGCCCGCCTCATGAGCCAGGCTCTCCGCAAGCTGGCAGGTACCATCAGCAAGACCAACTGCATCGTTATCTTTATCAACCAGCTCCGCGAGAAGATAGGCGTTATGTACGGCAACCCCGAGACCACTCCCGGCGGCCGCGCCCTTAAGTATTTCGCCTCTGTCCGTATTGATGTCCGCCGTGTTGAAACCCTCAAGGTGGGCAGCGAAATGGTCGGTAACCGCACCCGCGCAAAGGTCATCAAGAACAAGGTTGCACCTCCCTTCAAAGAGGCCGAGTTTGACATTATCTACGGCGAAGGCATCAGCAAGATAGGCGAGATCATTGATCTTGGCGTTAAGCTGGAGCTTATCGACAAGGCAGGCGCATGGTTCACCGTCGGTGAGCAGCGCATCCAGGGTCGCGACGGCGTTAAGGAATTTCTCCGCACCCATCCCGAAATCTGCGACGGCATTGAGCAGCAGATCCGTGACAACGCATACAAGCTCATGAGCCCCCAGGCCCGCAAGGCTGCTCAGGCAGCAGGCCGCGCCGTTGATATCTCCGCCGACGATTTCGAGGGCTGATAAGTGACGGTCACAGAGCTTCGGGAAATTCGTCCCGGGCATTATGAAGTTAAATATTCCGACGGCAGCTCCATGAAAATGGGGCTTGCCGTCATTGCGGATTTTTCCCTTTTCACCGGTCGGGAGCTCAGCGAGGAGGAATTTCTCGCCGTCAGCGATGCGGCAGGTTTGGGAAGGGCAAAAGAGCGGGCTCTGCGCATTATAGGCACCCGCCCTTTCAGCGAGCGGGAGCTCTATGACAAGCTCATAGAAAAAGGCGAGAGCGAATATCACGCTGCCGCAGTTGTGGCGCGATTTATTGAGCTTGGACTTATCAACGATGCCGAATATGCCCGCACCCTTGTGCGCCACTATGCCGCCAAGGGTTATGGCATCAGGCGTGTAAAGGACGAGCTTTACCGCCACAAGGTGGGACGTGACCACTGGGAGGCTGCTCTTGAGGAAATGCCGGAAACGGACGACACTCTGGACAAGCTCCTTGCCTCACGCATGAGAGGCGAAAGCCCCTCCGATCGCTCAGCCGTAAAAAAGGCTACCGACGCCCTTTTGCGCCGCGGCTACAGCTGGGAGGAGATACGCTCCGCCCTTTATAGGTATGAATCCAACTTCGAGGAGTGATAATATGGAAGAAAACATGGCAAAGGATATCGCCATTCATATAATAAGCCTTGGCTGCGCCAAGAACCTTGTGAACACCGAGCAGATGATGCTCCGTCTTCATAACGCCGGCTACTACTTCGTGCAGGACCCCGACTGGGCGGATGTTATCATCATCAACACCTGCGGCTTCATTGACAGCGCCAAAAGCGAGGCCATTGAGGAAATCCTTGATATAGCCGAGTATAAGGAGATGGCACCGTCCAAGAAGATCATCGTTACCGGCTGTCTTGCCCAGCGCTATGCCGTGGAGATCAAAACCGAGCTGCCCGAGGTTGATGCCCTTGTAGGTGTTGGCAGCTATCAGGATATTGTTGAAGTTGTTGAAGCCGTCCTCGAAGGCAAGGATGCCGACCGCTTTGGCGACAAGAACGGCCCCGTTGATGAAGTTGGACGCTTCCTTACCACCGGTCCCGAATGGGCATACATAAAAATTGCGGAAGGCTGCGACAATCGCTGCAACTACTGCGCCATCCCCGATATCCGGGGCTCCTTCCGTTCCCGCCCTATGGAGAACATCATCGCCGAGGCCTCCTCTTTGGCCGAAATCGGCGTTAAAGAGCTTATCCTTATCGCTCAGGATCTGACCCGCTATGGCACTGACCTTTACGGCAAGCGCTGCCTTGCCCAGCTTTGCCGGGAGCTCAGCGACATTGAGGGCATAGAGTGGCTCCGTCTTCACTATCTCTACCCCAACGAAATAGACGATGAGCTTATTGACGAGGTTGCATCCAACCCCAAAATTGTCAAATATCTGGATATCCCCATCCAGCATATCAACACCGAAGTGCTCCGCCGCATGAACCGCCGCGGCAGCAGCGAGAGCTATAGAGAGCTTTTCAAAAAGCTCCGGGAACGCATTCCCGGTCTTGTTATCCGCACCAGCCTTATTGTCGGTCACCCCGGTGAGGGCGAGGCAGAGTTTGAGGAGCTTTGTGAGTTCCTTCGGGAGGCTAAAATCGAGCGGGCAGGCGTTTTCCCTTATTCCCCCGAGGAGGGTACTCCCTCCTGCGAAATGACCGACCGCTGCGATGAGGACACCGCATATGAGCGCGCCGATATGCTGCGCCGTCTGCAGGAGCATATTCTGGATGAATACAACGCAAGCCGCATAGGCAGCATCGTAAAGGTACTTTGCGGCGGCAGCGACGGTGCTTACCGTGTCGGACGCTCCGCTGCTGATTCTCCCGATGTTGACGATAAGGTTTACTTTGAAGGCGACTGCGAGAAGGGCGATTTCGTCAACGTTCGCATCACCGGCTTCACCGAAGAATTTTTCGAAGGCTGCTTCCTTGCGGGAGAACAGGTTTATGATGACTGAAAACATCAGGAAAACTCTGGAGTTTACAAAAAACTCCTTTGAGCAGTGCCCTTATTTCAAGGAAAATCCTGCTGACGGAGCCTACCGATATGAGCACAGTCTTCGTGTGGCTCATATTGGCGGGGAAATTGCCCGCCGGGAAGGGCTTGACGAGGAAGCGCTCATCATTGCCTGTCTCCTCCACGACATTGCCTACTCACGGGAGATACCCCCGGGAGGTTGGAACGAGCACGGCAGGGTAGGCGCTGCCATAGCAAGGCCTTTCCTCGAGACTCTCTCCCTCTCCCTTCAGGCAAAAGCGGATATTCTCTACGGAATAGCTATCCATGTTGATGACATCGCGGATTTTGAAGGTGAGCGCTGCGTTGCCGCCCTTTCCGTGGCAGACGCTGACAACATAGACCGCTTCGGCGCATTCCGCATATATGACACCATGCGCTATGCAGGTTTTTATGAAATGAATCTCAGCGAAAAACTGGACTGGACACGCCACCGCGTATCCGCCGTTGAACGTCTTAAAGAAATTGATTTTGCCAGCAAAAGCGCCGAAAAGCTTTGGCTGGAAGCAATTGAATACCAAAGTGATTATTTCACGCGCCTCCTCCGCCAGTTGGAGCGGAGCCGTATACCGGAGGAATTTTGATATGAACACTGCCAACAGACTCACATTGCTTCGCATCGCCCTTATCCCCATTTTTCTGATAATTCTCTACTGGGGCTTCCCATATTCCAACTGGGTTGCCCTTGCGGTCTTCATAATTGCGGGACTCACCGATCTTATTGACGGTCATATCGCCCGCAGCCGCAATCAGGTAACGGATTTCGGCAAGTTTATGGACCCCCTGGCCGATAAGATGCTTGTCGTTGCCGCAATGTGCTGGTTTGTTCAGACGGGGCAGATGAGCGGCTGGGTGCTGGCTCTTGTGCTTTTGAGAGAATTCGCGGTTAGCGGCATGCGCCTTGTTGCGGTTGAACAGGGCAAGGTCATTGCCGCCGCCTGGTCCGGCAAGGTGAAGACCACCCTCACCATTGTCTGCCTCTGCTTTATGCTTGGCTTTAATGTTTTCTGGCTGAACCTTGTCTGCCAGATTCTGATTCTTGCAAGCACCCTTTATTCCGGCATCGAGTATTTTATCAAGAACAAAGACGTTTTCTCCAAGGTGGTCTGATATGCTGGATTTTTCTCAGACTCTTTCCGAGAAGCCCCTTATCCACCCCAGCTGCAGGGTGAAAAACTGCTCCCTCGGCCCTTATACGGAGCTTGGGGACAACTGTGTGCTGGAGGAAACTACTCTTGGAGCTTACTCCTACTGCTTCAGCGGCAACGATATCATCTACTCCGAGATTGGAAAGTTTGCCAGCATCGCAACGGGTGTGCGCATAAACCCTGTTCAGCACCCCCACCGCATCCGTGCCGCCAGCCATCATTTTACCTACCGCTGCTCCCACTATGGATTTGGAGCGGACGATGACTCCCTCATTGAGTGGAGACGGAAAAGCCGCTGCCTGATAGGCAACGATGTATGGATAGGCCACAATGCGATTATAATGGGCGGTGTCACTATAGGTGACGGTGCTGTTATAGCCGCAGGGGCTGTTGTCACCCATGATGTACGCCCCTACGAAATAGTCGGCGGTGTGCCCGCTGCCCATATCGGCTGGCGCTATGACGAAGAAACTATTGCCGCAATGCTGCGCATTAAGTGGTGGGACTGGAGCCATGAAGAGCTTTCCCAGCGAGTCCGCGATTTCGACGATGTTGAAAGCTTTATAAAAAAATACGATAAATAAAAAAGACCGCCTGGGATGGCTACCAATAAGACAGTATGAGTATGAAAATAAGAATTTACTGTCAGAAGCCCTCTCTTCGATGTATAATAGGTGTAGCATATCAAAAGAAAGGTGGGAAAAACTATGGCTCAATGTAAAAAATGCGGTAAGAAAGGATTATTCTTACACCTCGACAAAAGTGGCTTATGCGATTCTTGTGTAGCATCGATTCGCCAGCAGGCTCTTGAGAAAGCAAGAGAATCGGAAAGAAAACTGGAAGAAATGAAATGCAAGCGGCAAGAAATCGATAGAATTGTGGATGAACAGCTAAAACGCTTAAACAATGCTCGTGAGGAATACGAGAAGTCCGAAGAATATGACAAGCTAATCGCAGTGTATGAAGATGTGTTTTCAGCCCCTACTCCATGGAATGCTGCAAGTCATAAGCTAAGGTTGGTTGGATATTATCAAAAGTGTAAGCAGTGGGATAAAGCCTGGGCTTTGCTAAATACAATATTATTGGATTATCCCGACGAGGTATTTAGAGTTAGAAGGGCTCAATATCGTCAGTTAAAGGACGAAAAGAAATATGATGAGGCATTGAAAATGTACCTCCTCTATAAGTTCAACGATTGCAAATCTATAACCTGCTGGCCTGATGTAAAAGAGCGTGAGTACAACTCTTTTTTGAAGGAAGCGCAATCTCTTGCTAAAAAAGCCAAGCTCGATATAAATGCTGTTCCAGAACTTGCCGATATATTTATTGAGCTCGTAGAAAGCCCTCGGTCCAGCGAGGCAACTGCCTCAAAGAAATTCAAGGCATGGTATGGCAAAATTGTAAAGTGAACTTTTTTCTTATCGCTCAGTAAAGCAGAAAACAGAGAGAAAGCAAAACTTAAAGAAGTTAAATCAATCCTTTTGAGATTGCAGATTTGTTTGAACAGGATACATCTTGATGCTATCAAAAGAACTCTATATAGTTGACAAACGATAGAGCAAACGATAGAGCAAGATTCTACCATGGGTCCAAATTTCGCCAACTGCTCATTTTGTTCTCATGGAATCTTGTTGGGGAGTGCCTTCCCCAAACCCTGCTGATATGAAAGATGGGAAGCACCATGATTTAGGTCATGTGCTTCCCATTTTTTGTTATACTGTTTTATCGGACCGCCCCCTGGGCGGTCTTTTTTTATTTATCTTTTTAACGTTTCGCTTTTTTGTTCTTTTCGTAGATTATCCGGAGCCCGTCCAGAAGAAGGTCGCTGTCCACCACTATTTCATGGTGGCACTTGGGGATTATTCCCTCGCTTACGCCGCCGGTTGCAACCAAAGTTGGACTGCAGCCCATCTCTGTGCTTATGCGATCCACAAGACCGTCTATCATTGCCGCGGAGCCATAGATAAGTCCTGCCTGCATACTTTCGGCAGTATTCAGGTTTATAACCTGCTTGGGCTCATCGAAGGAAATTCTGGGCAGCTGGGCGGTGCGGCGGGAGAGAGCATCATAGCTCATCATCACGCCGGGGCAGATAACTCCTCCCCGAAATGCTCCCTTTTCGTCAATAACGGAAAGGGTCGTTGCGGTACCCATATCAATGACAATCATAGGCTTGGGATACTTGGCAATAGCCGCCACGGCAGCCACCACCAGATCGGCACCCAGAGCCTTTGCGTCTCCGCCCAAAACGTTAAGCCCTGTTTTTACACCGGGACCCACAACAAGCGGTATTTTGCCCGTAAGGAGCTTAAGGACGCTCTTCATAACATTGTTGAGGGGAGGCACAACGCTGGAGATAATGCTGCCCTCAATTTTGGAAGTATCCACGCCGTAGATATCCAGCAGATTTTTGATAAGGACGGCATACTCCGCCTCGCCCTTATCAAGGCTGGTGCTCAGTCGGGTGCGGAAAACAATTTCCTCACCCTGAAATCCACCAAGAGCTATATTTGTGTTTCCAATGTCAACTGCGAGAAGCATTTTCTCACTCCTTATATCAGTTTACACTCTCTTCCACTTAGCGCCGTTGGGAATATCGGTAAGCTCAATTCCCATAGCCTTCAGTTCATCGCGGATGCGGTCAGCTTCCGCAAAGTTCTTTGCCTTCTTTGCGTCGCGGCGGGCGAGAATCATCTCCTCAACAGCCTTATCCTCTTCTCCGTCCTCGCTGATTACGGCAAAGGCCACATTGGCTGCGGCTGCTTTTGCCTTGGTATCTGCCTCACGCTTGGCGGCTGCCTTTTCAATCAGATCGAGACCCAGTACCTTGTCAAACTCAGCAAGGGCGGCAAGCTTAGTGGCATCGGTGGTTTTTGCCTTCAGCACATCATAGATGGCGGTTACGGCAAGAGAGGTGTTAAGGTCGTTATCCAGTGCAGCAGAGAACTTTTCGCGAAGGGCAGCAAATGAAGCCTCTTCCACCTCGCCCTCATTCTTGAGAGCGGCAATTTTGCCTATAAGCTTATTATAGGTGACAACGGCATTATCAAGATTTTCCCAGCTGAACACAAGGCTCTTGCGGTAATGGCTCTGGAGGCAGAAAAGACGGTAAGCCAGAGGATCATAGCCCTTTTCCTCAAGGAGAGAGACGGTGAGGAACTCGCCGCTGGACTTGCTCATTTTTCCAGAATTAGTGTTCAAGTGGAGGACGTGCATCCAATAATTGCACCATTTATGTCCCAAATAAGCCTCAGACTGGGCAATTTCATTGGTATGGTGGGGGAAGGCGTTATCTATGCCGCCGCAGTGGATGTCAATATCCTCACCCAGATGCTTCATAGAAATGCCGCTGCATTCGATATGCCAGCCGGGGTAACCCACGCCCCAGGGGGAGTCCCATTTAAGAGCCTGATCCTCGAATTTGGACTTGGTGAACCAGAGAACGAAGTCGTTCTTATTGCGCTTATTGGAGTCGGCCTCAACACCTTCACGGACACCTTCCGCAAGGTCTTCGGCATTGAAGTCGTTGAAGATATAATACTTCTCCATTTTGGAGGTATCAAAATAGACGTTGCCGCCGGCAAAGTAGGCATAGCCGGTGTCCATAAGCTTTTCGATTATCTTGATATACTCGTCGATGCAGGCGGTTGCGGGCTCAACAACATCGGGACGCTTGATATTCAGCTTTTCGCAATCGGCAAAGAAAGCTTCGGTATAAAACTTGGCTATATCCATAACGCTCTTATTCTCGCGCTTTGCACCTTTGAGCATCTTATCCTCGCCCTCGTCTGCATCGCTGGTGAGGTGGCCCACATCGGTGATGTTCATAACGCGCTTCACATTGTAGCCTGCGAAGCGGAGATACTTCTCCAGAATATCCTCCATAATATAGCTGCGGAGGTTGCCGATATGTGCAAAGTGGTAAACGGTGGGACCGCAGGTATACATTTTGACGATATCGGGGTTGTTGGGCACGAATTCCTCGCGCTGTCTGGTGGCGGAATTATAAATCTTCATATATATTTTCTCCTTTAGATTATCAAAAAAACGTAGGGGCGGTCTTTGACCGCCCGCGGGCGACCGCAGGTTGCCCCTACAAGGCTTTCTTTATTTCTCCAACTGCTCTATCCGCGCTCTCAGTGCGGCGAACTCGGCGGCGATGGGGTCAGTGACGGAAACAACGTCCACCTCGGAAACATAGTTCATCTTCACACCGTCCCTCTTTACAACCCGGGCAGGAACACCAACGGCGGTGGAGTTGGGCGGTATTTCAGTAAGCACCACGCTGTTTGCGGCGATGCGGCTGTTATCACCTACGGTGAAGGGACCGAGAATTTTGGCTCCGTTGCCGATAAGCACATTATTGCCTATTGTGGGATGACGCTTTCCGTGATCCTTACCGGTACCGCCAAGAGTAACACCGTGGTAGATAAGGCAGTCATCACCTATCTCCGCGGTCTCACCTATGACTATGCCCATGCCGTGGTCAATAACCAGTCTTTTTCCTATTGTGGCGCCGGGATGGATCTCAATTCCCGTACGGCGGCGTGACCTCTGGCTAATCCATCGGGCAAGAAAAAAGTGACCGTGGGTATAGCACCAGTGGGCTTTTCTATGGGCGCGCACCGCTTTGATGCCCGGATAAAGGAGCAATATCTCCATACTGCTTCGGGCTGCAGGGTCGCGAGCCTTATAGGCCTCTATAAGTTCTTTAAGTTCTGAAAACATACTGTCCTCCCTGACTTGGGAATTATAAAAACAAAAACGCCTCACATGGTTTTCACCATGAGAGGCGCGATAAACTCTTCGCGCGGTTCCACTCCCGCTTTTAACTCCGCCGCATACAAACGGCTTACAGCTTTATCGCAGCTGCTACGCAGAGGCATTTCCTCCTCCGAAGGCTCCGGGGCGCATTTTCGCACCACCCTGTGTCAACACCGCTTCCAGCCATGGCGGCATCTCTCTGTGACAAGACTTTGGCACTACTTTTCCCTTTCATCGCCTGATGATATTTACAACACCAGTATATTATCATTTGCGCACAAAGGTGTCAAGGAGAAAGAGCCTTCCCCTTGAATTATTGGCATTTTTAAGCTAAAATATGATTAATAAATCAGTTTTTCAGGAGGACATTGCAATGCTCATTAAAATAAAAAAGCTTCGCGAGGAAGCCAGAATTCCCACAGCAGGCTCTGCCTACGCCGCAGGCTATGATCTTTACGCCTGCCTGCCCGAGGGCGACATTGAAATTGCTCCCCATACCACTGCCAAGGTTGGCACCGGTCTTTCCATGGCCGTTCCCGAGGGCTATTTCGGGGCCATATTCGCCCGCAGCGGTCTTGCCACCAAGGAGGGTCTTCGCCCCGCAAACTGCGTTGGCGTATGCGACAGCGACTACCGAGGCGAATATATAATTGCCCTCCACAATGATAGCGACACTCCCCGCAGCGTCACCCATGGCGAGCGCATTGCCCAGCTTGTTATAATGCCTTATCTTGGCGTGGAGTTTGAGGAATGCGACACTCTTCCCGAAACGGAAAGGGGCTCCGGCGGCTTTGGCAGTACAGGAAAATAAGCCACAATCTGCCATCTTAAGGGCATAATTACATTTGCTATATTGCATTTTTACTGATATAATATTTTTACAATATATAAGTATCCATCCGAGAAGGAGGAAACTGCATTGAGCAATAAATTCAAACCCGAACATCAGGCTGTTGTCAGCTTCAGCCTTATGGGTCCCGAAAGCGGCGGTCTCTGCGTTGTTGACAGCAATGAAGGAAAGATGACCCGCATTCGTCCCTACCACTATGATACTGAACATACAAGAGCCAACTGCAATCCCTGGACTATGGAAGCCCGCGGCTCCACCTTTGTGCCCCCCGAGCGTATTCCCACCACTCATTTCGGTCTGGGCTACAAGTCCCGCGTTTACTCCCCCAACCGCGTCAAGTATCCCCTCAAGCGCGTTGACTGGGACCCCAAGGGTGAGCGCAATCCTCAAAACCGCGGCAAGAGCGGCTACGTCCGCATCTCCTGGGACGAGGCTGCCCAGATTTGCGCAGACGAGCTTCTGCGCATGAAGCGCACCTATGGCCCCGAGGCAGTTCTCTGCGAGAGCGATATGCACGGCGAGGGCAAGAATGTTTCCCCCAGCCACGGCTGCCCTAACCGCATGCTCTCTCTTCTGGGCGGCTATACCCTGCAGATGCGCAACATGGACTCCTGGGAAGGCTGGTACTGGGGTGCAAAGCATGTTTGGGGCTGCGAGCCCGTTGGCGAGATGGCTCCCACCGCCAACCTTATTCCCGACATGGCCAAAAACTCCGACTCCCTCCTCTTCTGGGGCTGCGACCCCGAGGTTACTCCCCTTGGCTTTGGTATGCATCTCCCCTCCCGCCTCTGCTTCTGGTTCACTGAGCTTGGCATCAAGCAGATTTACATCTGCCCCGACCTTAACTACGGCGCCGCCGTTCACGCTGACAAGTGGATCCCCATTTTGCCCAACACCGACGCTGCTATGCAGCTTGCAATAGCCTATGTCTGGCTCACCGAGGGCACTTATGACAAGGAATACATAGCCTCCCATACCTACGGCTTCGATAAGTTTGTTGCCTATGTCATGGGCGAGGAAGACGGAGTTCCCAAAACCCCCAAATGGGCCAGCGAGAAATGCGGCGTTAAGCCCTGGACCATCAAGGCTCTAGCCCGCCACTGGGCAAAGAACACCACCAGCATTTGCCACGGCAACGGCGGCAGCTACATCCGCGGCCCCTATGCCAGCGAGCCCGCCCGTCTTGAGGTTATGCTTCTGGGTATGCAGGGTCTCGGCCGTCCCGGCGTGCACCAGACGAAGATGATTGAGTGGAATATGTGGGCCAAGGACTTCCCCGTCCCCTACACCCCCATCAAGAGCGTACCTATGCCCCATATCTGCGACGCTCTGCGTCCCATCAAGGGCGACCTGCCCGACACTGTCAACATGAAGCGTTTTGTTCTCTCCCCCGAACAGAAAGAGAGAGTTCCCGAGCTTGTTGACCTTTTCAAACAGTTCCCCGCACCCACACAGTTTATCCCCCGCTGCCTTGTTCAAAAGGCCATCGTTGACGGTCATGCCGAATGGTACGGCATGCATATGTTCTCCTCCAGTCAGGTACCGGACAAGAACAACTACCGCCAGCCCACCAACATATATCAGTTTGAGAAGATAGTATATCCCCGTCCCGGTCAGTCCAGAGTTCATATGCTCTGGTCCACCGCCCCCTGCAACGTCACCTGCTGGAACCACGGCAACATGTTTATCGATGCTTACCGCGACCCCTCCATCGAGACCTTTGTTATCCAGCATCCCTGGCTTGAGAACGACTGCTACTTTGCAGACCTCATTCTCCCCGTTGCAACCAAGCACGAGCTTGCCGATATAGGCAACGACTACTCCAGCGGTGTTTTCCAGTCCATATATCTGGAAGAGCCCTCCATTGAGCCCATCGGCGAGTCCCTCAGCGACTTCGATGTTTGCGTGAAAGTCTGTGAAAAGCTGGGTCAGGAATATGTGGACGCTTACACCGGAAAGCTCACCGAGGCAGAGCGCGTCCGTTTCTTCTACAAGGCCACCGGCTGCGAGGACACCATGAGCTGGGAAGAGTTCAAAAAGCGGAAGGTTTTCGTTATTCCCTGCGACCCCAAAGCTCAGGAGAAACCCGCCGGACTTTATAAGTTCTGGTCCGACCCCGAAAACAACAAGCTCACCACTCCCACCGGTCTTCTGGAATATTCCAGCAAGGATATCGAGACATATATGCCCGACGACCCGGAGCGTCCCCCCGTGCCCCACTGGATCGAAAAGAGCGAAACTCACGATGAGCGTCTTTCCTCCGAAAGAGCCAAAAAATATCCTCTCCTCTGCATGTCCAACCACGGACGCTGGCGCGTACACGCCCAGTGCGACGATATTATCTGGAACCGCGAGGTTGAGACAATGAAGATCCGCGCCAAGGACGGTTACCAGTATGAGCCTCTGTGGATCAACCCCGCCGAGGCGGAAAAGCGCGGCATTGCCCACGGCGACATCGTTAAAATCTACAACGAGCGCGGCATAGTTCTTGCCGGTGCCTACGTCACCGAAAGACTCATGCCTCAGGTTTGCTACATTGACCACGGCAGCCGTCTTGACCCCATCATTCCCGGCTGGCTTGACCGCGGCGGCTGCATAAACTCCATCACCCCCACCGGGATGACCAGCAAAAACTGCACCGGAATGGCCACCAGCGGCTTCCTTGTGGAAGTTGAAAAGGTCACAGACGAGGAAATGGAAGGCTGGAAGCGGGATTATCCCGAAGCTTTCGCCCGAAAAGTTCACCCCGACGCAGGTGTCTGCCTTGACGGCTGGCTCATTGGCGGAGACAAGGAGGGCAATATTATATGAGCAAAGTTTTTATAGTTGATATAGCCCGCTGCACCGGCTGCTACAACTGCCAGCTGGTTTGCAAGGACGAGCACTGCGGCAACGACTGGAGCCCCTACGCAAAGCCCCAGCCTATGACCGGCCACTTCTGGGCAAAGGTTGAGCAGAAAACCGTTGGCAGCATCCCCAAGGTTAAGGTCAATTACACCCCCACCTTCTGCAACCACTGCAAAAACGCTCCCTGCCTTGCGGCTGCCGAAAACGGCGCTGTTTACCGCAGAGACGACGGCCTTATTATCATTGACCCCGAAAAGGCAGCTGGGCAGAAACAGCTTGTGGAAGCCTGCCCCTACGGCGCAATTTACTGGAACGAAGCTCTCAGTCTTCCCCAGAAATGCACCGGCTGCGCCCATCTGCTGGATAACGGCACCGCTGTTCCCCGCTGCGTTGAGGCCTGCCCCACCGATGCAATTATCTTCGGTGAAGAGAGCGAGCTTAAAGAGCAGCTGGCAGGTGCTGCCGTTCTCCGTCCCGAGCTTGGTCTCGCCCCTCAGGTATATTACCGCCACCTCCCCGGTCAGTTCATTGGCGGAACTGTGTATGACCCCGAAGAGGAGGAAATCATCGAAGGCGCAAAATGCCGCCTTCTCAGCGGCGGCAAAACCTGGATTGACTACAGCGACGATTTCGGTGACTTCTGGTTCAAGGATCTCCCCGAAGGCAAGTTTAGCCTTGTTATCACCGCAAAGGGCTACAAGGACGTGAACATTGACAGTATCAGCACCATCGGCAACTGCGTCAGTCTTGGCGATATTCCAATGGAAAAGAAATGAAATAATAAAAAGGCGGCTCCGTTTTCAAACGGAGCCGCTTTTTCAAGTCATTCGGGCTTGTTTTACAAAACCATATGTCAGCAATTGGGTTTAAGTCTCCGACGGCCATATTCTTTTTGTGCCAGCAAAAAGAATATGGAAAGTCGTGGCGTTAAGAAAATGTGCCGGTGGCACATTTTTAGCCAAGACCGCAGCGGCTATGCCGCGAGGAGGGAAGT
>JAZNZR010000040.1:0-4961 GCA_045595025.1 Oscillospiraceae bacterium
GTAATGATTCCGGACATGAAGGAGAACATCAAGTTCATCACCATGAAGCTGGAGGAAAACGACCTTTCCACCAAGGTTCGCCTTATGAAGGTTAAGGAAATGGTTCTCAAGCAGGCTCACGATTTCAAATATCCTCAGTGAAAAATAGAGCAGACCCAATAAATTGGGTCTGCTCTTTTTTGCATTTTCGAAGGCAAACAGTTCAAAAAAGATTGTTAAAAATATACTCTGAGCGTTAAAAAACTAACTTTACAAATATTATTGCTTTTGGATTTTCTGTACTATATAATAAAAATCACAAGATATGAACAGGTTCATATTGTTAATTGCGAGACAAACTATTTTCGGGTTTGTAGAGTGATTTTCTATGGGTTTTGTACTGTTTTGATAAACAGAAAATGGAGGTGTTTTTATGTCCCTTGAAGCAATTCAACTGATAAGCGAGGCGGAAGAACGAAGCCGAAGAATGAAGAGCGAAAGTTCGGCAGAGGCAAAGAAACGTGTTGCAGATGCCCATGCCAAAGGTGAAGCACTCCTTAATCAAGCGGAAAGGACTGCTGAAGCAGAGCTGGAAGCGTTATACAGCACAGCAACAAAGGACGCTGTTTCTGCTGCCGAGAAGCGAGCGGAAGAAGGCAAAGCGATGGAAAAGCGCATGAGGGCTTTGGCAGAGCAGAAAATGGAGGAAGCGGTCTCCTTTATTGTTGAAAGGATAGTGAACGACTGATGGCTATCGTTAAGATGAAAAAGCTCAGGCTGATTTCCGCAAAGTCGCAGAAAAGCGAATTGATGGAAAAGCTTATGCTTTTGGGCTGCGTGGAGCTGGATAGTCAGGACTTTATGCTTTATGACAGCGTCCTTTCGGAAATTGTTGAGCGGGAATACAGCGACTGGGGACCCTTCAGAGTGCAGCGGCAGATTTATGACAGCGCGCTGAAGGTTCTTGATAAATATGCACCGGTAAAAACGCCCTTTCTTTCCGGAAAGCCTGAGGTGAGCCAGAACAGGATAGCCGACGGTGGACTGGAAAATCAGTGCAAAAACGCTGCAAAGGAACTCAGCCTTCTGGATGAAAAGCTCAGAAACCTGAATAGTGACGAAGTCAGGCAGCGAATGCTGATTGAAAGCCTGAAACCATGGAAAAGCTGCACGATTCCTTTGGATCATCCGGGAACAAGATATTCCAAAGTGATATTCGGCACATTGCCCGCCGAATGCGATATGGATATGCTTCATACGGCTCTGAGCGAGAAAACGGAGGAGTATTCCATCTTTACAGTCAGCGAGGACGCCGATTGCATATATTTCTATACCATTTGCCATAGGGCTGCTGAGGAGAGTGTGATGAGCGTTCTTCGGGAAAGAGGCTTTGCACTTCCCGCCTTCGGGCATGCCACCGGAAAGGCATCTGAGCTTATGGCTGAGTCCATGAATTATCTGGACTACATAGAAGGCGACAGGGAACGCAGCCAAAAGCGGATTTTGGAGCTTGCCGCATTCCGGGATGATATAAAGCTCTGCTCCGACCATTACGGAACTCTGATAGACCGCTGCGAGGCGGAGGGGCTTTTGATGAGCACACAGGAGTCTGTGATTCTTCAGGGCTGGGTAACAGAGCCCGAAACGGAAGATCTTGAAAAGCTGCTCAATGAATATGACTGTGCATACGAGCTCTCCGACCCCAGCGAGGAGGAATACCCCAATGTTCCCGTTAAGCTGAAAAACGGCCCTCTGACCAACGGCCTTAATATGGTTACGGATATGTATTCACTGCCCCAATACGGAACAGTGGATGCCAACCCTCTGATGGCGCCTTTCTTCATTCTTTTCTACGGAATTATGATGGCGGATATGGGTTACGGTCTGCTGATGCTTGCGATAGGTCTGCTGGTGACTTTGAAGCTGCGTCCTGCCGAGGGCTTTATGAAGTATTTTGGTCTTCTGATGATAGAGGGCGGAATTGCAACCTTTGCCATGGGCGCGATAACGGGCGGTTTCTTTGGAGATTCCCTTACCCACGGAGCAATGCTCCTTTTCGGAAAGGATTTCGCGCTTCCGAAGCTGTTTGATCCTCTTAACGATACAATATTGGTATTGGTCGGCGCTCTTATTCTCGGCTTTATTCACCTGAACGCAGGTATGGCCGTGAGTTTCTATACGAAGATTCGGGATCGGAAAATCATGGATGCGCTTTGGTATGAAGGGGCAATGTGGCTTGTTTTCATAAGTGCGGCTCTGGCGTTTTTGAAAATCGGCACGGTCTCCGGCTACCCCATTCCCCTTATAATTGCTCTTTTGCTGTTTTTCTACGGAAGCACCAGAGGAAAGAAGGGTATAGCCAAGCTTACTGCGATTTTCTCAACCGTTTATAACGAACTCACCGGTTGGTTTGGCGATCTTTTGAGCTATTCCCGTCTTATGGCTTTGATGCTGGCGGGCAGCGTTATTGCTCAGGTGTTTAATACACTGGGTGCCATGCCCGGCAATTTCATAGTTTTCCTTATCATAGCTATTATAGGAAATGCCCTCAACTTTGGTCTGAACCTTATAGGATGCTATGTTCACGACCTACGCCTTCAGTGTCTGGAATTTTTCAATAAATTCTATACAGATGGCGGACGGCCCTTCAAACCCCTTAAAGTTAAATCCAAATTCTATAAAGTAACAAAATAAAAAACGGAGGATATAAAAATGGAATTTCTGAATACTATTGGCGGTTTCGCAATTGCTCTTCTCGGCGCAGGTCTCGCAGCTGTTCTCCCCGGAATCGGTTCTGCAAAGGGTACCGGCATGACCGGTGAAGCCGGTGCAGGTCTTTGCTCTCAGGATCCCTCTAAGTTCGGTAAAGCTCTCATTCTCCAGGTTCTTCCCGGCACCCAGGGTCTTTACGGTCTGGTTATCTGGTTCTTTGCCATGCTGCAGATGGGCGCTCTGGACGGAAGCGCTGTCGGAATGGATGTAGCAACCGGTATTCGCTATTTTATGGCATGCCTTCCCATCGCAATTGGCGGTCTGCTTTCTGCAGTAGCACAGGGCAAGGTAGCTGTTGCATCTATCAATATCCTTGCCAAGAAGCCCGATGACTGGTCCAAAGGTATGATTTTCTGCATCACCGTTGAGTTCTACGCAATCCTTTCCCTGCTTGCATCCTTCCTTATGATTCTCAATGCCGGCTGAGTCTGAGCCGTTCCGAAGAAAGGAATAAGCAAAATGAAGGGTATTGATAAAATTTCTGCACGCATAGAAGCGGATGCACGCCTCGAGGTTGAAGCCATTGAGGCGGAAGCCCGGAGAATATGCGGAGAGATTGAAGCTGAATATATCGCAAAAGCCACTGAAATATATGAAAAACGCATTGCCGCAGGCAAAGCGGAATGCGCCATTCGCTCTGAGCGCCTGAGCGCCGTGGCAGATATGGAAGCACGGAAATCCATTCTTGTTTTCAAGCAGGCTATGGTAAGCGAGGCTTTTGACAAGGCCGTAGAGGCTATAATTAATATGCCCGAGAAGGACTATGTGGAATTTCTTGCCCATCAGGCGGCAGCAGCCAGTTCTGACGGCAGGGAGAAGCTTATTTTTTCCCAGCGTGATTTGGGCCTTGCCGAAACGGTCGCCAAGCGGGCAAATGCGCTTCTGCAGGAAAACGGACGCAAGGCAGAGCTCTCTGTTTCTGCAGAAACCGCTGAAATTCCCGGAGGAATTATTCTCAGAAGGGGAGATATAGAGGTTAACTGCGCTGTGGATACCCTTGTCCAGCATAGCAGAAAGAGTATGGCGGCTCAGGTGGCGGGGATCCTTTTCGATTGAAGGAGGAAGCGGCTTGTCAAAGGTTAAAGATACGGAATATCTGACGCTTTCGGCGGTACTGCGTGCTAAAGAGGCGAAGCTTCTGAACAAAGCCGACTATGAGCGTATGCTGCTCGAGCCGGATTTCAGTGCGGCCTGCCGCATAATTGCCGACAGAGGCTACAAGGACATGTCCGAAATGGATACAAATCAAATAAACAAAGCCCTTGCGGAGCGGAGAGCCTCCGAGCTTGCGGAAATCAGGGAGCTTATTCCCGACCAGAGCCTTCTGGATCTTTTCCGCATGAAATACGGATATCATAACGCAAAGCTGCTTGTTAAAAGCAAGGGAGATTTAAGCTCCAGCGCCCACCTTATAAGCGATTCCGGCAGATTTACTATGGAACAGCTTCGGGAGGTGTATGATTCCGAGGAGGGCAACGGCGATCTTCCCAAGATTTATGCCGATGCCATAAGAGAATCGAGAAACGCCCTTGCCCGCACAAACAACCCCCAGCTTGCGGAGTTTATTCTGGATAAGGCATATTATCACGATATGCTCTCTCACGCAGAGAAAACAGGGAAAAGCTATATAATCAATTACATAAAAAATCGAATTGACAGAACGAATCTGAGAAGCACACTCCGCACCATGTATATGGGCCGACGGGGCGAGCTGCTCAAATACGCTCTCATAGAAGGCGGAAATATCAGTATTGATGAAATACTGAATTCTATGGATGTGAAAGACGACCTGATAAAGCTTTATTCTTCCTCTATCTTCCATAAAGCCGCAGAAGTTCCCACTATGACCGAGTTTGAACTGGAATCGGATAATGCGATTGAACTTTATGTTTCCAGCGGAAGCTATATCGCCTTCGGACCGGAAGTGGTTATCGAATATATGGCAGCATTGGAGAATGAGCTGATGGCACTGAGAATAATATTGACGGGACGCATCATGGGCATAAGCACGGAAGCGCTCCGGGGAAGGCTGCGTGAGAGTTATGTATAAGATCGCAGTAATAGGCGGCGCGGACAGCGTAATCGGCTTCAAAGCACTGGGACTTGCCACATATCCTGTGGATAGTCCTGAAAGTGCGAAGAAGGCCCTACGAGCCGCAACGAAAGTGCAGGAAAACGGCGACGAATATGCCATCATCTATGTAGAAGAG
>JAZNZR010000041.1:0-23355 GCA_045595025.1 Oscillospiraceae bacterium
CCTCCGCGTTGACGAGAGCTACCGCTCCGCTCTGAAGGCTGCGGGTTTCCTGACCCGCGACCCCAGAATGAAGGAACGCAAGAAGTACGGGCTGAAGGCTGCACGCCGCGCACCCCAGTTCTCCAAGAGATAATTTCCACAGCATTTCACAGCAACTTAGGACGCTGCTGCGCTGGAATTTGCAATTTATTGGAGTTGTGAGAGTTCCTCAAATGTACTGCGCTTGACACCGAAAGGTGCAAGTAAGACGCAGGTAAGGAACAAAGTTCACAACTGTATAATGAGCCTGATGAAGCAGGAGATGTATCCGCAAGGAGAACATCTCCTGCTTTTTTCATATCATCGGTTTTCATAGTTTTTCTCTTATGTGATTTTATTGATTGCTTCCACCAGGGTTTCAATATCCAGGTGGGTGTACACCCTCTCTGTGAGGGTCATTGCCCCGGAGTGACCTACAATCTTCTTGATCATGGTTTGATCCACATGTGCTTCCGTCAGCTTCGAGATGCAGGTGTGCCGGGTATCATGGGGCTTATGATCAAATCCAAGCTGCTCCATGAGCGGGGTAAAATAGCTGTCATAGTAATTCCGATAGTCGAAGTGCTTTTGATCCGGTGTGTGCAAGAGGTATTCACACGCAGATCCATCGAACCATGCTTTGTAGAACGGGAGTAGTTTATCGGCAATCGGAACCTTTCTTAATCCGTTCTCTGTCTTACTGGCAATAACATCAAAGTACTGCTCGTCCAGGTGGACATCTTCTTTTTTAAGATCCAGGAACTCGGAGATCCGGCAGCCATTGTAAATGAGCATCAGCACGATCTGGTAATAGGGATCTTCCGCAAGCGTCCAGAGTCTTTCAATTTCTTCCTTCGTGAATTTGTTGTGATCCCGCTTATCGGGGTTCTTATCCTTGTACTTCACAATATCCACGAATTCGGAATAATCCTTGCTGCAAATGTCATTTTTCATAGCGTATTCGTAAAGCTGGCTGAACAGGCTTTTCAGCTTCTTCAGTGTAGGATAGTTCTTTCCGCAGGTATCAACCACCGTTTGTAAATCCACCAGCTTCATATCCCGGAACACTTTGCTATTAAGCGAGCCGCATACCTTATAGGATGCTTCATAGCCTTTCACATTGGAATGGGATATGGTCGGGAACTTATCCTTTGACCAGCGCTCGTAAACTTCCTGGAATGTGACCTTGGATGCTTTCAGATCGAAGGGATTATTGTTGTACTCAGCAAGCATTTGCAATCCCTCTGCTCTGGTAGCCGCATAACCAATGGTCATCTGATCCTGGATCATTTTGTCTTTGACTTCATCGTAGTGCCATCCGACAGTTTTCTTTACTACATAGGGTCTTCTTCGTTTTCCGGACATTTTCTTTACAGTGCCATATCCGTTGGGTAACTTCAAATAGTATCAAACTTCCTTTCTCCCAGTGACTTCAAAATTTTGATAGGGGTATGTATCTGTATCACTGTTAATCCTGGCTGCCGTTTTCTTCGGCGGCCTTTTTCTTTTGTTCCAGCATCTGCCGGTCAAGCTCGTTGCGGCGCTGAATTCTCTCCATACTGGACAGAACTTCTACTTCCCTATCAACCAGATTAGCGCCAGAGTAATATGCCAGTTTTCTTTCGAGCCAAGCATCAAAGGAATCGGGATCAGACCAATAGGTTTCAACCATTTGGCGCTCATGCGCGAAGTCCTCCAGGATCAAGCACAGGTCTGCATTAAATTCTGCATCCTTGTTATGACCGTCAAACCGAAGGGAACAAGTCCACTCGTCATAATGCGGAGGTCTTTTCACATCAATCTCGAACCGCAGACCGGCCTTTTTGTTCAGCTGATACAGAACGGTCAGCACATCGGAAATCGTGTTTAATTCGATGCTGGGCCGCTGATAGCCGATCAAATCTGCCGGGGAAACCTTCAGTTCCTTTGCCATGGCATTGATGATAGCAATGGACGGTTCGATCTCTCCGCTTTCGTACTTCTGGACTGTGCGCAGGGTTTTGCTTAGCCGATTGGCAAGTTCAGTTTGGCTTAATCCGGCTGCCTTACGGGCTGCCTTGATTCTCTCGCCGATTTCAGCTGGGTTTTTGTTCATTCGAATCACCTCGCCTGTATTGTATCACATCGTTCTGCGAATTGCAAGAGCGTATTGCGTATTTTTTATTCGTATTTGCTATTGACAGATAGTCATGGGTAGGATATAATGATGATACGAACCGAAAGTTCGCATTTTATCAAACAGAAGGAGGTGAAACACCATGGAGAACAAGTTGTTCGTAGAGCTTCCGGCCTTCACCGGACGGAACGTTCCCATCACTGAGATTGCAGCAGCGATGCACAAAGATGCTCAGTATGTACGAATTGGATTGCAGAAAGGTATTCTGAAATTCGGATATGCCATCAAGCTGGATAATTCCAACGAGTACAACTACTACTGCCCCGACCGGAAGGTGTGGGAAGAAATCGGGTACTTCCAGCCGGGCGCAGCGTAAAAAAGAAAAGAGCCCTCATCCTGGCAGATGAGAACTCTTCCGGACAGTCCCAACGGCAGCTGCCGTGTGAACTATCAATCACCACCGATATTATAACACGTCAGCTGCCAAATTCAACTACTATTTTTAGGAGGTAACAAAAGAATTTGGAAGCTATTTATGAAAACAACGAAGAAATGATCGCTGATTTTGGCTCCCCCGGTTTCCTGCCGGTGGTTTCCATGACAGAACTGTACAACAGTATTTATGAGAGCAAGCCGCCTATTGTGGATGGCTTGCTTTATCCCGGAACCTATCTGTTCGTCGGTTCTCCGAAGTATGGCAAATCGTTTCTGATGCTTCAGCTGACTTACCACATCAGCACAGGCTTGCCCATCTGGGGATATGCTGTCCGCCAGGGAACAGTTTTATACCTCTCCCTGGAAGATGACCATCCCAGACTCCAGAGCCGCCTGTATCGTATGTTCAAAGAGGAAGCAAGCAACAATCTGTTCTTCTCCACCTGGGCAAAGAAGCTCGGTGAAGGCTTTGAGGATCAGATCACAGCTTTTGTAAGAAAGCACCCGGACACGCAGTTGGTTGTCATTGACACCTTAAAGCGAGTCCGCAGCGCAACAGCAAACAAAAGCGGATATGACGATGATTATGATTTTGCCGCATCCATTACGAATCTCGCACGGCAGCTTAATATCTGCATCATCATTGTACACCACACCCGAAAGATGAAATCCGACGATAAGTTTGAAATGATCTCCGGAACGAACGGTCTACTTGGTGCCGTGGATGGAGCGTTCCTTCTGGAAAAATCCAGCAGACATGCAAGAACGGCAACCCTCAGTGTCACCGGCAGAGATCAGCCGGATATGGTTCTCAATCTTGAAAAGGATACCGA
Source organism: Oscillospiraceae bacterium (assembly GCA_045595025.1). Classification (GTDB taxonomy): domain Bacteria; phylum Bacillota; class Clostridia; order Oscillospirales; family Oscillospiraceae; genus SIG459. Next base: position 3,403 of record JAZNZR010000041.1, read on the forward strand.
AACACTCCAATGGACATTAGAAAGTGCAGAAGTGGATTCGTGGGTGGAGCCGCCCGATCCCGTTCTGGATGCCGTTGCAAAAATCGTTTCTGCAGAATCTCCTCTATGGAGTGGAACCGCTACCGAGCTGGTTACGCTCCTGGGAATTGATATGAAGCCGAACCAACTGTCTGTGAAGCTGAATATCAATGCCCAGCGGCTGTGGAAAGAACACAATGTTCGCTACCATAACAGCCGCACTCACGCTGGAAGAAAGATCGACTTGCAGTTGATCCTTCCGGAAGCGTGACGATGCGTGACGGAAGTGACGATGTTTGAGGGTATAAGCACTAATGTGCGAAATGCCGTCACCATCGACACGCACCGTCACGGATCGGTTTCGGAGGGTCACGGGAACCATTATGAAAGGGTTCTCGTGCGGGGTGTTGTCCGCAGGCAACGGGGCAGCGCCCCCTCCCCCTCGGAGAGCCCACGGTACTTTGCAGCCACCCAGGATGAAAGTACCATAGTGGGTTATTACACTTTGAAAAAGTGCCGTTCCCCAATCGTAACCCCAAATTCACCGCTGATATTCAGCAGAAAGGAGCTATATGGCAAGAAACGACGGGATTGACCGTACCATGGCAAGAAACCGTGATCTGAGCGCCAATGACATTAAGAACGCACAGGCTCACAACGAACGAGAAAAGGATATGTATTCCAACCCGGATATTGTACCGGAGGAAACTTGCCGGAATATCTATTTCAAGCAACCTACCGGCAGTTACACAGAAATGTTCGAACAACTGAAAAAGGATGGAGTGATCTCCACCAGAGGTCTGAAGGAGGATGCCACCACCTACTGTGAACTGCTGTTCGATGTAAATTCTGCCTACTTCTACAACCACGGTGGCTATGAGTTCGCCAAGCAATTCTATGCCGATGCTTACCGTGCCGCCGTGGAGATCGTAGGCGGAGAGCAATATATCCTGTCCGCAACCATGCACGCAGACGAAAGAAACCGGGCCATGAGTGACGCCTTGGGCGAAGATGTGTACCACTACCACCTTCATGTGGTGTACATCCCCGTGGTAGAAAAACAAATCCTTTGGAGCAAACGCTGCAAGGATAAATCGTGGATCGGCACCGTAAAAGAAACCATCATGCAGGTCAGCCGCAGCAAGAAATGGGAGTCCAAGCCTGCCCTGGACGCAGACGGAAATCCGCTGCTGTCCAAGACCGGAAAGAAGCTACTCACTCCCTCTTACAGCATCCTGCAAGACCAGTTCTTCAACTTTATGCGAGCCGCCGGTTACACCGATGTGGAACGAGGACAGCGCGGCAGCACCGAGGAACATCTGACCGTAACCCAGTTCAAGGTACAAGCCGAGCAGGAGCGCCTTGCCAGTCTGAAGGCTGCACAAGCCATAGCGGAAGCAGAGATCGACGATCTGGAGGATCAAAAGAAAGCTGCTCAGCTTGAAGCCAAGGAAGCCGCCGACAGAATGAAGGAATTGGCCCCGGCAGTCAAAAATATGGAGAAGCTGGCAAGAGAGTTCTCCGATGACCCGGAGCAGATCCTCCCGGAACCCGGCGCATTGGAATCCGCAAAAGGCTATCGAGAAAAGAAAGCCAAGCCGCTGTTGGAACGAATCGTTAAAGTTCTCCGCTCCGTCTACCACGCATTTCTGAATCTGCGAAACGATTATGACCGGCTGCAGCAGAGGTTCAGCCGGGAGTGTGCCAAAACCGCCCGGATGGGTGATCGGATTGATGAACTGGCAGACGAGAACAAAACACTCCGTGGCATCGCCGCTGACTTTGACCGAGTTAAGAAAGCATTGGGTAAGGATACTGTGGCAACCGCAGTGGAATCCGTAAAACAAGAAGAAGCAAGGGTACAGGCCGAAAAGCATAGAAAGCGCCAGTACACCCGGTAATTTACAAGACCCGGAAAAAACGCAAAAAATCCGATGGGAGCGTTTCAAACGATGCCGACATCATTTGGAACAATCCCATCGGAAAATCACCCCATTTTCCCGGCTCAAGAGCCGAGAAAAAATCTACAATTTAGTAGGATTTTTATGAAAACAGGACTTACCAAGAAGCAGAAAGTCACTGAGGTATATTACAATGCTAAAGACCCCACCGCAGAGATCTACACCCACGATACCAAGCTGAAGAAGCGACTTCTGGCCTATGCCGCCAAGTTCCCGGAACTGTGCCAGCAAACCGACGATGACGAGCAAGGCGGTCTGCGGTTCGAGATTGATAAGAGCAGAATCAGCATCCGGCTGACAGTGCCGTATAGTGAGGAGCGCAGAACTGCCTCAAGCCAGCGAGCTAAACAACAAGGGTTTCAGTAATAACGGAACAGACCGGCTGTTACGATGCAGCCGGTCTGTGTTATTTAATTCTTCTTGAACAAAAATATATTTTCTCGCTTGGGAATCAGGCTGGGCGGCACGATCTCCACCTGTGGATAAGGATTATAGATGCAAGCGCTTTCGTATTCCCAGTTCAGCGGCGGGTAATCGTCGATGACCCGGTACATTTCTTTCTGCAACTGCTCCGGGGTGATATCCGCACGATGTAGAACAGGCTGATCGCACATCAGATCCCAGCGGAGGGTAGCCATGGTATCCCGGAGGTCACGGATAGCCTCCGCCTTATTTTCCAGAGCGTCACCAGCCATGGGAGCGCCGAATTTGATCCGGCAAGTATTTGCCTCCCGGTCATAGTCCAGCGCCGCAGGGATGATCTGTGCTCCGGCGGAGCGAGCTACTTCGATGATGCCCCATTTCATGGGCATCATCAGTTGGCTAGGAGTCAGATTCCATGTTCCCTCCGGGAACCAGAGGACGGACTGGCCCTTTTGCAGATATGCCAGGATTCCATCCTTCGCCGCAGCCATATCTGCTTTGTCCTTGCGGTCAACCCAAATGGTGCCGTTCAGAGCGAAGAACACCCGGTCAATGAATGCGAGGTTCTGCTTACCCAGCAACGCATAGCTGCGCCGCTTCGTCACCCGGAGCATAATGGGGGTGTCCTGGAATGCTGAGTGATTCGCCGCGAAAATGATGGGTTTACCGGTCAAGGGAGTGTATGTATTTACCGTCTCGACCTTACACCGCACCTTCGTCCCGGTGAGAAACATCAGGATCGGATACAGAAAGTCCCTTGCCTTCATGACAATCCCCGAATCCGTCAGCGGTTTGCCCTTATTCTGTTTTTGAAGTGTGGTTTCCTGTTTCATTATGTATCGCCCTCATGTGTTATTTCTAACAATAGCTGTTTCTATTAACACAGAATCTCAATTCCGTCTTTACCTGTTCTTTTTGCACCTAACGGTTCTTTGCTATAGCCAACATAACGCATCAGGGTTCGAATCCTGTTCCAGTGTTCGTCATCAAAATCCACGAGAACTCCATTTTTTATTCGCGACACACAAAACTTGGGTGTATTATCCTCATACAGGCCTTCGCAGTATACAACAAACTTCTGTCCAGAATCTGCAAACTCAAACGTGAATACAACTTCTACTGTGTTTTCCGTGCCATCTTCCTCTGTAATAATCATTCGCTTATTGCTGCTGTTTGGTTGACCAGCCATAGCAAGCGCAGCACGAAACCGGCAAATAAGTTTTTCTGGAATTTCGTCAAAAGCTACATCTACTTTATTAAGCGAACCATCAGAGGAAGCTTTTCCCATGGTCAACTTAATTTTTTTGCCTTTTCTGACAACATTACCTGCTTGTGGGTCCTGATCTATAACAATCACATCGTCGCAAATAATAGAAAAATTATTAAATCCCTCTCGTTGCAGGATTTTTACAGCTTCATGATACGCATACCCATATAAATCCGGCACTTCGGAAAAGCAAAGCGTTAGGATTGTACCCAGGATCGATACGATGTTTGCAATAAGAAGAATGATAATTACAATAGGATGAACAGCAGTATCCCCCTCGATATATGTAAGAATTGATGCCAAATCGAGTAATATTGTGCAAAGCAGAAAACTAACTTTTACAAGCGTATTCCTTTCGGAGAAAAAACGCAAAAGCCAACGTAAGATACGGGATTTGGCGTGGGAAGCACTCTTTGGTTTTGCGGTTGGAATGCTTTGACTCACGATATATTCGTCGAACTCTTTATTGTACATTTCTTTCTCCTCTGCGTTTATCCATTTTACGGTAATTGATCGGCTGCTTCCTTTTCCAAGGCACGGAAATCAATCTTACCAATTGGAGTATGGGGGAACTCCTCAATATAACGATATTGAACAGGCCACATATAGGATGGTACATTTTGTTTGCAAATAGCTTCCAGTTCGATCGTGACAGACTCTAGCGCAGTTTCCTGATTTTTCAGGATCACATAAGCAACCGGTTCGTAATTAGCGCTGTTTTCTTTTAAGCGACCAACAACTACACAATCAAAAACAGCATCGGATGTGCGAATGTGGTCTTCGACCAACATAGGGAATATTTTCGCAGGCTGTTCTTCGTGGGAAGTAATATATATACGGCGGATACGGCCTTCATGGAATAGCAGACCATCTTCTGTTATATGGCCCAAATCACCAGTGCGAATCCACCGAGTCCCATTTTCATCTGTTACGATAATTTCCTCAGTTTCTTCCGGCTTATTATAATAGCCAATCATAATAGAGGGACTGGAAAACCAAATTTCGCCGGTTTGATTGACATGTAACTCTTTCATCGTATCGGTGTCCATTATCTTGACTGTATTAAAAGCCAACGGGATACCCACACTTCCAAGAGCATTTGCTCTTGGAGTTGTAAATGTAGCAACAGCACAGATTTCGGTCATACCATAGCCCTTGGTGACGAAATATTTACAGTTTTGTCTTCGTAAATACTCGTTACATGACTTTTCAACCTCCAAACTGACTGCATCTCCTCCAGCAGCTGCAATGACAAGAAAGTCAAGCTTCATGTTTCGTGTTGCCCGGTCCAGCGCTAAGAACTTCAAGTGATCTGGCAGGGATGCAAAATAGTTTGGCTTATATTTCGCGAACTTCTTGGGAAATCCCTTAGAATCAAACACCGGGCAATATATCACTTCAAGCCCATGACATAGTGCGGTATGCGTAGACAAGCTCAAACCATAAATAATGAAAGGTGGCAGGTCATTAAAGAAGCGATTTCTGCGTTTAAAGGGTATCTCCACAAAACGATAACTGTGTACAATCGCATTCATATTATCATCCGACAGCATGACACCTTTAGGTGCTCCTGTGGTTCCGCCAGTATGCGCAATTACGCAGCATCGATCCTTCTGATAGGGCGCATCCTTCACTTTTGAGTCACTACCCAGGGCCAAAAATTCTTCCCAGGTCATGGCATTTTCATGTAAAGCAGGCTGTTTGTTTTTCAGTCGGTAAAGGAATTTCTTGGGCTGGGGCAAAGAATCGGCGGCAGATACAGAGACGACTTTTTCAATTTTGTAGGTGTCCTCCACTTTGACGAACAAAGGATATGCTAACTCAATAGTCATTACAAAACGGATATGGCATTCCTCTAAATAATGTTTCACACCGTCCGCATTCGTTCGGGGGTCGATCATATTTGCGACCGCACCAAGCCGATTCAGCGCATACAAGGCATATACGGTTTCCGGAGTGTTCACACTGCAAATGGCAACAACCTCTCCCTGGTGGATACCCATAGCTGCAAAAGCCTTCGCCGCCTTGTCGATACCTTCAAACAACTCACCGTAGGTAATTTTACGGTCTAAATAATTCAAAGCAATGTCGGATAAATGATCCTTATTATTCTGCCAAAGCATCTCGTATATCGTGCATTCCGGCAGAGGAGCGTTGATTGCCTCCTCACTGTAATATTTCAGCCAGGGCTTATCAATAGAGGGATACCCCGTCAGTTTCTTTTCTTCCATAAGTTTTTCCTCACGCTTCCCGTATTTGCGTTTTAGTCAATCATGTGCTAAATGACGCATATTCAGAGTAATTATAAAACATAGTCGCCCATTTTTCAATGTAAATATATCCTTTTATGCGAGCATTTCGAAGATAGGCGTACATTACGATATGTACGATTCCTCCTGCGCAGACAAAAGCACCGGATCACTCCGGTGCTTCTGTGTTGCTTATGCATCCAATTCTACTCTTAATCGAATGCCAATTTTGATACCCTCAATGAATCCTGCCTTCTCATGGTCACGACAAAGAGTGCATACAGGATAGATGATCTTATCCATCTCCCGCAATTCCATCCCATTCATCATGCGATACAACTCGTTGAAATCTGCTTTGATCTGCTCATTGTCATACGGACTATTCTCATTGTGGCACTCGTAGAGCAGAGTCAAGACGGACTCTGCATCTCCGAAGTTCGGCTCGTGGGATAGAGCATATTCCTTCAATGCCTGGATGTATTTCTCAATCATGCGAAGATCACCTCCGCATTGACGATTTCTTCCGCTGAATTACGGATATTGTTCATAGCACCAACCCAGGCCATTTGATCGGTAACTTTTAACTGCTCGGTGATACCTTCCTTTTCAGCCAGTTGCTTCACCAGCTGGTCAAACATTTCTGTTGCCCGGTTGTCGATCTCTACGAGATGGCCGTTCAGCTTGCCACTGAGAAGCAGGGTGGTGTGCAGCACTGGACGATACTCCTTGATGTACCGCAGATGCTTTCTCCCCCACATTCCGACAGGCTGGGCATCTTCTTCATCCAGCACCAAGCAAGGGATGTAATAATCTCCTTGCAATTCATACCAAAGACCGTTATTCTTATCATAGATGTATTTTTCCATTGTTATTTCCTCCAGTAGTGTATTTGAGTTTGAGGTGATTCAAATACGACTTCTTGTTTTCCCATTGCTGTGGACAGTCCTGGGATGCCGTCCACAAGGAACAAGTAGGATACACATACAGTTGTTGTGGTCAATCGTACCACATTGATTCTTTGAGTAAATACATCTGAAAACCGCTTATCTCGGCTGTTTTTGGGCGCAAAACGAAGAAAAGTCCTAAACAGCACATTGATACTTTCCAGGCTCCGGAGTTATCCAAGCGCTAATCGAAATTATCCAAGCGCTAACCGTATATTTCAGCTTTTTCAAAGAGCACTCACTTTATGTGGGTGCTCTTTTTTATTGCACGATGTGCAGCCCGCGTTAAATTGGTTCCCCCCTCGCAGCATAGCTGCTTCGGGTCGGAGCTAAAAACAGTCCACCTGACTGTTTTATTAACGCTCCGACGTCGTGCACCCCAGCTGAGCAAGCGCTAAGCTTATATATTGGGTTTTACAAAGAGCATCCACTTTATGTGGGTGCTCTTTTTTCGCGCAGATGACTGATGAGAAATCTATTTTGATGCACAATATAAAAACTCCCGCTCTGCATAGAACGGGAGTTTTCATATTTAATTTACTTCCAGCTGATATCCGGGAACAAGGTCATAAAGTTTTCCCGTTCAGCAGCGGTTTCTTCAACTGCTTCACCGCTGATAGGTTCATAGAAATACTGATAGCAAAAGACAGCAACTCCACGGCAGGAGTCCAGCTCCAGAGTGCTTTGCAGGCAGCGTAGGAGAATATCGTAATTATTTTTCCATTCATCCTTACCGCTTCCAGCCCACTGGTCTTCCTTTGAATATGCCTTGCCGAAGGTCATACCTATTATAAGGTCAACACTGTCGGTTTTTATCATATTCTGAAACTCACGGCTGACCCTTAGAAAATCGTGGGTGGCGTGTTCAAGACCCCAGTAAACCTGAGGGCATATATAGTCAACATAGCCCGGCTTTGAGCACCACGAATATATATCTGCATACTGGCTGTTATATGCGGTATTGGAATTGCCTCCCGGACTTATGCCGAAAATACGCTCCGCTCCGCTGCGATGGGTTGTGGAGTAAAGCTCCTCTACCAGTAAATTCACATTGTTTCTTCGGTAATCGGCAAGGCTCATTGTGCCGCCGGATTTTTTATACTCTGCATAAACAGCCTCATCGAAGGAGACATCGGTGGTGGGATAAAAATAGTCATCCATATGCAGGCCGTCAAAATCGTAGAGATTGAGTGCTTCCTCCGCACCTGCACGGATAAGCTCGCGAACCTCCTCATAGGCTGGGTTAAGATACCATCTTCCGCCATAGGAAACTATGTATTTGCCCCGAAGTGCATCGTCATCATACCATTGGCGCATTGGGTACTCCTGCCCTACGGACTCGATCTCCTTTTCATACATACCCCGAAGGGGGTTTATCCATGCATGAATGGAAAGTTCCCTCTCATGAGCAAGCTCAACGGCTATAGCCACCGGGTCATAAGCGGCCGCAGCGCCTATCCTGCCCGTTACAAAGGATGACATGGGATAATATGCCGAGGGATACATACTGTCGGCAAAGGGACGCAGCTGCAGTATCACTGTATTGAAGCCCTCCGCCTTCACATTGTCCAGAACCTGCTCCATGCGGGCGGTAAAATCCTCTTGGGTACGCTGGACACCGCCTGCGGCGTATATATCCGCCAGATCATACTGGGAAAGCCACATAGCCTTCATATCCTCATACTGAAGAGAATGGCTGTCCGCATTGGGATTTGGGCTAACTGCAGGCTTAGGCGTAGGGGTCGGGGTGGGTGTTGGCTCCGGAGTAGGTGCTGGTGTGGGTATTGGGGACGGAGTGGGGCTTATCTCCGGCTCTTTTGGCTCTTCGGGAGTCTCCACGGGCAGGGATTCGGGACTGGTTTGCGGCAGCGGGATAAGCACCGTTGGCGCAGGGGTGGCAGCATTCTCAGGCGCAGGAGTTTCGGCAGGCAATGCCTCACCGCAGGCGCATAAACTAAGCGCGCAGATAAGCAGCAATGCAAGAAGTGTTTTCTTCACTTTGATCCCTCCCTGTTCCAAATTTCAGTATTATTATCCCATTGCACCATATGTATGTCAACAGCCCCGCTCGCTCCAATTTCTGCCATAGTAGCACACATTTGTATAGAAAAAGCACAGAAAACGGTATCTGTTTTCTGTGCTTTTTCGCTTTTTACATAAGAGGATTTGCAATGTTATTAGGGTCAAGACTCTCCTTGATTTTACGCAGCCAGACATTCGCGCCGCAGTAAAGAGGTCCTATCTGCTCCATTCCTGCGTTGAGGCTTCCGGGGGTCTCAGCATGGAAACGCTTTTCAATATCGTTATTGCGGGATCTCATGCGGTATTCACCAACGCCCCTGCCTGCGGCGGGGTTTGTTCTATCCCACATGATAAGAACTTCGATATGGGCAAAATGACCGTATTCCATGGGTATTATCTGATAATTTTCCGGAGCATCAAAAAGCTTTCCGCTCTGGGTGAAATCGCTGAGCAGTTCATTCACACTGGCTCCCACCTCACAGATATGGGAAACGGAGTCAGATGCCAGCTTATTGGGCATCCATCCACCGCCCAGACGGAGCACACTCTGGAGTCTTCCCACGATCATAAAGAAATCCATGTGATCATCCCACCACTGCTCGATTTCTCTGGGGATACGCTTTCCGCCGGTCTCCTCTACAATTTCAAGAAGTATCTTTTCCTCATACTCCATCTCCGCTTCGCTGCGGGTGGCAAGGTGGACAACAAGGGGCATGCTCAGTGCCTCCTTATAGCCTCCCTCCCATTTTTCCCAGAATTCGTTGGCGGAATTTGTCATCATCAAGGTGGCAGGAAGATAGAAATATTTCAGCACTGTGGCAGCGATTTCCGCCTCGCCGATCTTCAGCATTGCATCGCGTACATTGTAAATATGCTCATAGTTGAACACGAAAACTTTGGAGCAGGGATCGGGCATTCTCACCTTATGATAGGGGCTGATTCCCTCCTGCTCAATTTCCGCAGGACCATTACAGGGCAGCAAAGCAATGGCAATTCGGGTGATAATTCCGAATTGTCCGTGGTTGCCGAAATAGCCCTTCATAAGAGCTCTCAGACCGGGTCCGGGACCATCGGGACAGAACCATCCGGCTCCCGACGCGAGGGAACCTGTGCGGACAATTTCTCCCTCAGGTGTTACAAACTCCGCTCCCAAAAGATAACGGTTTGAGCGGGATGCATTGTGCTGATTATGATGGTCGCCGGAGGATGATGTGAAGTTGGCAAGAACGCTGCCTCCCGGGCCCACCGCTGCTGCGGTATAACTGAATCCACGGCGGCGAAGCTCGGGATAAAGCTGCACATGGCGCACTCCGGGCTCTATAACGGCATAGCGGTCAGTTTCGTTTATCTCCACTATTTTATTCATACGGCTGAGCTGGATGAGAACTGTGCCGGGGCGGTTTGCAAAGGCCTCGGCGCTGACTCCCGACACAAGGGGAACAAAGCAGACTCCGTACCTATTGCAGATGCGGACGATTTCCTGAACCTGCTCCACAGTTTCGGGCAGAATTATGGCATCGGCGCTATGATAAGTGAAGGGAACTTCCGGGGTCTTTACCCGGTTGCCCGCAAGGACAAATTCATCCTCGCTTATCCATCTTTTGCCTACAACGGCTTCGAGGGCTTCATAAACTTCTCTTGCAAGACTCATTTTACCCCTCCTTCCTCCAGCTGTCCGGCCAGAAGGGCACAAAGATCCACCGCATTTCCCGCTTCGCCCAGTGCGTCAATGCAGAATGGGCAGCAGCTGACGAGAGCTTCCGCTCCCACGGAAGCAGCCTCCCGCATACGCTCAGCGGCGGTATCAGTACTCATTTCCGGGTCTGTTTTTCGGGAGGCATAGCCGCAGCAAAGGGCATTTTCATAGTTTCTGGGCATCTCGCAAAGCTCAATGCCGGGAACAGCTTTAAGAGCCGCTCTGGGCTCGTGATAAACACCCTCAAAGCCCCGTCTCCATTTTTTCTCAGGCACATGAAGACCGAAGGGTTTGATCTCCCCTTCCCAGGGCTGCCATGGCTCGGAAAGTCTGCCCAGCATGCAGGGATCATGGTATGTAAGCTTCAATGGCTTTTCCAAGGGAGCAAAGCGCAGCTTACCCTCTTCCGCAAGAGAGGCAACAATCTGACTTATGTGGAAAACTTCCACGTCCATATCTACAAAGCGGGGATAAATAGCGCGGAAAGCCCCGAAGCATTCAGCGCAGGTAGTAATAATGCGCTTTATGCCTCTTTTGCGAAGCTTTTCCATATTTGCCTTAATTATCTTTTCTGCCTTGTCTGCATAGCCGCCGCGCCACACAGCGGCGCCGCAGCAGCTTTCATCTTTGAAAATGCGGAAGCTGACACCACCGGCATTCAGAAGCTTTATTGCAGCAAGGGCAATCTCGGGGTGGGTATAAACGCTGCATCCCAGAAACAGGAGTGTTTCGCTCTGTTCATCCTCATCGAAATCCCCAGGCAGGAAATCAAAGCGCTTTTCGGCATCAAGGCCGTAGATATTGCCTCTTTCCTCAATATTGCCGCAGAGAGACCTTACGCTTTCGGGGGCGCTGCCCTCCCTGGCGCAGACTTCACGAAGGCTCTGTATGGTCTCCAGCACCTCTATGTCCCGGACATTTTTGCAGTTTACATCGCAGGCGCCGCACATGGTGCAGGAATAAAGCACTTTTTCAAGCCCCTCACCTATTTCCAGCCTACCGGTGAGAACTTCTTTGGAGATATTAAGAAGTCCCTGACCAGAATAAGCATCAAAGCGATGATAGCGGTGGATGGGGCAGATTTCCGCAAAATCCCAGCCGCTCATTTTGGGCGGCAGTATCCACTTGCACTGTCCGCAGTGATTGCAGGAGTCCATCGAGTACTCAAATTTCTTCAGTTTATCCACTTTAAGACTCCTCCTTAAAAACAGAGTTTACCCGGATTTAGTATATCATCAGGGTCAAAAAGCTTTTTCATCTTCCGCATTATGTCAACCTCGCTACTGTCCTCGGAAAAGACAAGCTCACTGAGTTTTCCATATGGTCTATCGAAAAATGCTCCTGCCGCAAAGAGACTCTTTTCAGCCTCCCATACTCTCTCGGCGACAGCTTCGTCCCCGCCATGCATTAGCTCAAACTCAACGCGAAAGGCTCGTCCCTGCACCTGGGGCTGTATAATTACGCCCAAATCCTTGGCGGGATGCGCCTTGAGCAACTCTATGCCAAGCTTAGTGATTGCCGCGGCCTTACTCGGCGGGGCAAGAAACAGAATTTCATCAACTGCGCCCCTGCGCATTTTCCAATATGTCTCCCGGCTGTCGCACTCGCCCAGCATGGAGTCAATCTTTTCTGCAAAAGCAGCACCGTGGGAAGGCTCGGTTTTGCACTCAAGGCCAAACTCTCCGCAGCAGTCGCGGAGGTAAGCCTCATAGATATTAAGACGCTCTTCACCGTGGCGTTCATAGCCGCATATACGGCATATAAGCGTCCAGTTTGCTGCGGCTGCAGCGGCTGCGTTCTCTTCCTCGCCGCCCTCGGTGAAGGCTGCGGCAAGGCTTATATTATTCAGAATGATGCAGTCATCCGGTATACGCCTGAAGAGAAGCTCCGAGGCAAGGGCAGTGAGAATAGCAAGCTCATCGGATTCAACAAAGAACAAACGGCTTACCGAGGGCGCTATCTCAGCCTTCAGCGTTGCCCAGCCCACAAGTCCCATAGTTCCCTGCGCGCCCATAAGAAAACGCATATAGTCGATAGTGCCGGGTCCCCAGGGAGAGACCATGTCCGCACGGCTTTCTTCCATTGGCACGGGACCCGCCGCGGAGCCGGTTCTCATCTCTTCGCCGCAACCATAGATGGTGCCCACATTAAGCAGGGGATCTGTGTAATCAAACTGATACTTTGGAAGCAAAACTCCCTCCCGCTCCAAAGCGGATGCCACAACACTTTTGCCGCTTCTTGGCAGAAAAGGCATATTCAGCCTAAGCCCCGCAGCCTTTACCTGAGGCAGAAGCTCAGCGAAACTGACTCCGGCTTCCACGCGGATATAGCGGTCATGGCGGTTTATAGCCATGGTTTTTTTCATTTTTTCAAAGGAGACCGTCTCTGCCTTTTCGTTAGTGCTGCCGCCATGGATATGGGGCGCAGCGGAGCTAAGGGGCACAAGGCAGGCGCCTCTCTCGCGGGCAGAAAAAATTATCTCCCGGAGTTCATTCATATTTTCAGGATAATGCACGAAGCACATCCCCCTTTCGGAAGACTGAAATATAGTTCAGCCCCTTATGAGATGAAATATTTCATAAGGGGCTTTTGTTGTCAAAAAATGGTTTTATTCGGGGAGAATTGCTCCACCCTCAAGGAGCTTTGCCTTCAGCTCGGCATAGGGCACCTCTCTCACATTGATACCCTTTTCCACGGCAATAGCTGCGGCTGCGCCTGCAGCCTGACCGAAACAGATGCAGTGGGGGATCAGGTTGAAGTAGGTGTTGGCAACATCATCGGAGGAGAAGGCACGGCAGGCAACCAGGAGACCGTCCACATCATGAGGAACAAGAGCGCGGTAAGGCACATAAATTCTGTTGAATTCATGGCTCTCCGGGCCGCGGTCATTATTGGGGAAGATTGCGATGGTGTCCTCGAAGGGCTCAGCTCTGCGGAGATCAGCCTCGCGGAGAGAATATTCACCGATGAGTCTGCGTCCGCCGGTGGTGCCCAACTGGGGACCTGTGAGCATAATATAGCTCTTCTCAAAGCCGGGAGCCCGGTCGCGGAGCATTTCCCATGTACGAACAGCCTTTTCACGGCCGGCAACATCCATACGGGTCATCTCTTCAACATCGGTCTGGCACTTGGTCTTGAAATGGGGATGGAGCCAGGCAACATTCTCCTGATTTTTCAGCATTCCCCTGAAGAAGCTTACATAGAGACCGTTATCGTAGAGGTCGTTCTGGAGCTGAACATAGTCATTGGGCTTGGAGGACATAAACTTATCGAAAGCTCTGAACTCAACTCCGCCGATCCAGAAACCGAAGCAGAGATGGCTTATGCGGAAATCGGGGTCGATATAGTCCTCGGACTTTGCTCCGGAGATATTGATAAGGTCACCGTCACCGGTGGAGTCGATGACAACCTTGCCAAGAACTGCCTGACGGCCGGACTTGCTCTGGAAGATGATGCCCTTGACAGTGCCGTCCTCAACTATTGTATCGGTCACCCATGAATGGAGCAGCAGCTTCACGCCCGCTTCAGCGCACATGCGATTGAGCTCATTCTTACCGATCTCGGGATCAAGAATGGCGGAATAAACGAGAGCATCCTTGCCCTCCGCATTTTTGCGGACAAAGAAATGATGGAAGCTTGCATCCTTATAGTACTTAAGGCAGCCCTCATCGGTGGTGCCCCACTGAGCCTCGTCGGGAGCAAAGGCAGCGTCCTGAGCCTTCAGGCGCTGGACAAACTCATGGCAGATACCGCCTATGTAGTGGTCGCCCTTAATATCGCTCATATGAGGAATTATGTTAACCATACCGCCGGTTGCCATGCCGCCAAGGTGGCCATAGCGCTCCAGAAGAATTGTTCTCGCGCCGTTTCTTGCAGCGGAGATTGCCGCAGCAAATCCGCCGGGACCGCCGCCAACAACAATAACATCGGCCTCACTGAGAACATTTACCTCACGCTGGGCTTCTGTAATGGTCTTTATACCGGGTCGGAACTTCTTGTCGCTTTCCGGAGCCTCCGGAATATTATAGCGTGCCATTCCACGGGGACCGTGGTAACCGAGTTTCTTTTCTTCCTTTTTCATAAAGGGCAGCCTCCTTAGCCATCAACTGTGACAAGTTTAACACACCGCACCCCTTTTAGCAATATTTGCAGTAAATTTTTGTAAATATCAACTTGTTTTCAATTTATCATTGTATATTTCAGCCACCGTGCTATACTGTAGCTATCTAAATTAGAAAAGAAAGGTGCAGATATGGGTTTTTCAAAGTTTCTCTCCTCTCGCATTGATGCTCTCAAGGAATTGGTGGGCATTCTCAGCCGGGATTTTGAATATGTCAGCATCCTCGGCGCCGACACAAAAAGCCTGAGTATAAGAGCAGATAAGAGCAGCAGCTCCATAAGCGAAGGCAACGATTATGACAGCGGCTTTGTTGTCAAGCTCAGCAGAAACGGCATTTTTTATGAATACTCCATGGACGATATAAGCCCCTGCATCCCCGCTCTCGCCGAGTCTATAAGCAGCTCATTTCCCGCCGAGGCCTTTGAGGGAATGTCCGTCATTTCCCGCCAGGCTCTCAGCGATGATCCCCTTGAGGAAAATTTCCTGCGCGAAAGCGATATTGACAGCATAAGCGAAGAGGATATGCTGAAGTTTTGCCGCAGCCTTTCCGCAGAGCTTCTTGCCGGCAGCAACAAGCTTCTCAACGCCTTCACCGCTCTCAGCTACATAGACACACACAAGCTCTTTATCTCCAGAAATCGCACTCTCACCCAGCACTACACCTGGTGCAATGGCGCGATTATGGGCGTTTACAGAGATAATGACAAAATTGTTCAGCCCAGAGAGATAGCTTACGGTCCAAATATGGGCGAAGTTATGGAGCAGCTTCCCCTTTTGAAGGACGCTCTCATCAAAAAGGGGGATATTCTCTCCCGGGCAAAGCCCATCGAGCCCGGTGTTTACGATGTTATAACGGATCCCTCCATAACCGGTCTTATTGCTCACGAGGCCTTCGGTCACGGCGTTGAAATGGACCAGTTTGTAAAAGACCGCGCTCTTGCTAAGGAATTCGTGGGCAAATATGTTGCCTCCCCCATCTGCAATATGCGCGACGGCGCCGCCTCCACCCTCAGCGCCGCATCCTATTTCTTCGACGATGACGGCGTTCTCGCCGGTGATACGCAGATTATTAAGGACGGAATACTTGTAACAGGCATCTCCGACCTTTCCTCCGCAACTCAGCTTGGCACCGCTCCCACCGGAAACGGCAGGCGCGAGAGCATCCGCCGCAAAGCCTATGCCAGAATGACAAACACCTTCTTCGAGCCCGGCAAGGACAAGCTTGATGACATGATAGCCTCCATTGACCACGGCTACATGCTTTTCGAAACCAACAACGGTATGGAAGACCCCAAGAACTGGGCTATCCAGTGCGTTGCCGAATACGGCATCGAAATTATTGACGGAAAGCTCACGGAAAACTATGTTTCCCCCGTTGTAATGAGCGGCTATGTTCCCGACCTGCTGGGGAGCATTTCCATGGTTTCCGATGACTTCAGGGTTATCGGTGCCGGTGCCTGCGGCAAGGGCTACAAGGAATGGGTGCGGGTCAGCGATGGCGGAAGCGCTCTGAAAGTGAAGGTGAAGCTGGGATGATAAGAACAATTACGATGCTTAAGGCAGACAGCCGTATAAGCGACTGGAAACTGAATATTCACCGCAGAGAGAGCTATGAACTTTTCTTCGTAAAGGAAAAGCTGGACTGCGTCCGCCGCACCGATACCACCAATAACCGCGTTACGGTTTATGTTGACAGCGATGGTTTCCGTGGGGATGCGATGTTCTATGTATATCCCGCCTCCACCGAGGAAGAGCGCAAAGCCCTTATCGACAGCGCTGTCAGCCGCGCCCGTCTGGTAAAAAATGCTCCCTATACTCTCCCCGCCGGTGGGGAGGAAAAGTATATTATCGAAAGCAACTTCTCCGAATATGATCCTATTGAGCTTGCAAAGACCATAGCAAGCGAGGTGTTCGCCTCCAACAAAACGGAAAACGCGGCTATTAACAGCCTCGAGGTGTTTGTGACCAAGCATCAGGAAGAGATAATCAACAGCGCCGGCATCAGCAAAAGTCAGGATCATTATGATGCTATGGTGGAAGCTATCCCCACCTTCAACGGCGAAAGCCAGAGCGTTGAGCTCTATGAGCAGTATAATTTCTCCATTCTCGATATACCCGCGCTGAGAGAAGAGATTTCGGGAAAAATGGCCGAGGTGAAAGCCCGCAGCGAGGCGCTTACTCCCGAAGTGTCCCCCTCCTGCCCCGTAATTCTGAACAAGGCCGAGCTTTCCCAGCTTTTCCGCACGATGGTAGCTGATCTGGACTACGCCCAGGTTTATTACTCCTCCAACCTTTATAAAAAAGGAGATAAGATACAGCCCGAGGGCTCTGGCGACAGAATAGGCATCACCCTCAAGGGCGAGATTGCCGGAAGCTTCCGCTCCTCCCGCTTTGATACGGACGGTATCACACTGGGCACTCTCCGGGTAATAGATAAGGGCGCGGTTGCCGCTTACCACGGCTCCAATAAATTCGCTCAGTACATAGGCGAAGAGCCCAGCGGCGATCTTCCCTGTATGGAGCTTGATCCGGGCAGTACCCCTCCGGCGCGTTTTTGCGAAGGCCCCTATCTTGAGATAATCTCCATGTCCGGGCTGCAGGTTGATTTCTACAACGACTATATTGGCGGCGAGATCCGTCTCGCCTATTATAATGACGGCACGGCGGTAACTCCTCTCACCGGAATATCCGTCTCCGGAAAGCTCAGCGAGGTTCTTGCGGAAATTACCCTTTCCTCCGGGAGAGCCCTTTGCGGCGGCTATTTCGGTCCCGAAAAGGCACTCATAAAAAATATGAAAATATTCTGACAGAAAAAGACCGGCAGTTCACAAAACTGCCGGTCTTTTTTATTATTCGCTTTTTGCCTTTATAAGGCTTTTGTCCTTTTCAAATATTTTCTTGAGCTTATCGCCCCATGCCCGGGAATATATACCCACCATTGTTCCAAGCATGATGGATATTATCACGGTTCCAATGCCGACGCTGCCCAGAGAACGGATAAATATCAGGCAGCAGGCACCGGCGATAATAACGCTTGTTACGTCAAAATATATCTTGATTATATGGAAGGGCTTGCCCAGTTTTTCAGCAATAACCGCAACTATACCCTCGCTTGGCATATTGATAACGTCTGCGCTGGAGTAAAGCCAGACTCCGAAGCCTCCCACCGCAAAGCCGATGCAGGTAAACACAAGGCGCATAACAATACTTTCTGGAGCGGGAAAAAGGCTGAATATCCAGCCGGCGAAGGTGTTGCAGTATCCGAAAAGGAAGCCGGTAATGAGCTGAAGCAAAATCCAGGGCTTAAAATTCCTGCGCAAAATCAAAAACTGGAGCAGCACAAGAAAACTCTGCCACATAATGGTCGCCAGGCCCATTTCAAGCCCCGTTGTAAGATTGAACATAAAGGGCACAGAGGCGACGGGAGACGATCCCAGATCAGAGCGCATAGATGCGGCAATTCCCAATGCAAGAAGCAGCAGTCCCGCAACATACGCCACAAGACGGCTGGGTTTCAGTCGTTCTCTCACTTTTTCCACCTCTTTGAACAAATTCTTCCTTAAATAATATCCTCCATTCAAAACAAAGTCAACAACCCCCTTGTCTTTATACTTTCGCTCTTTCTCTCAAATACGCCATGATACCTCTCAATAACAAATAATTATTGCTGTTATAAACTATTCGCGTATTGACTTTGGTATAGTTCCAAGGTTTATATTTAACGATGAACTATAATATCTTATAACTATGTCAAGGAGATAGCAATGGAAGACACCAACAAGCGTCCCGAGCGGGAAGAAAAAATCGAAATCGGCCCCCTCGGCAAGGACGGCGAAAAGATGATGAAATCCGTTGAGGCAGGTAATATGGTTGCCGTTCTCTCCGGAACAGAAATAATGTACTGCTTCGAGTACAGGAACAAGTACCAGTGCTTCATCCACCCCATCGGCGAGGAGGAAGGCCGTTACCGTTCCTGGGATAAGAACGCAAAGAACCGCGCAATGCTGAAAAATCTGGACAGCACCGCGGATCAGCTTTTTGAAATCAAGTATGACAAAAAGCTCAACTACATGGGTGTTATGGTCACCGCCGAGCGTGGAATCTATAACTTCCTGTGCACCATCGGCCAGAAGCCCGGTGAGGATGTTGACTTCATGGATGCCATTGAAGAAAGCCCCACCAAAGGTCAGGCCAACTGATTACCTTGTTAGCAAAAATCTCTCTCCACCCGGAGGGAGGACCCCTTTTCAAATATATTTTTCCTAAAAGGAGGAACAGCATGAAATATCTCGTCCATGTCCCCGAGGGGAACCTGTTTCTTACCAAAGAGGAGATCTTCGAAAAGGTCGCAGAAGTTCTGAAAAAGTGCCCCAGCGAGTTCACCTGTGTGTACCGCGTGTGGTATGAAGGCTTCGAAGGCTGCGGAAGACCCTCCACTGAGGTCAAGAACATCATGAATGAAGCCATCGCAGCTGCCGGTTGGGAAGACATCGGTGCAATGCGTTGGGAGAAGTTTGGTCCCATTAAGCCCAGCTTCAAGAACCCCAACTACGCCGAAGCTGTCAAAGAACGCGGCGGCAAGCCCATGGTTCTTCACAAATTCCATCAGGGCAAGCACTATCAGGGTCCCGACGGCAAGATCTACTGGCTCCCCGTTATCGAAGTTTTCGATATGCGCGGCTTCGAGTGGCAGGATGGCAAGTATGTCGGCCACATGGTAGAAATCGACCCCAATTCTGAGTATGCCGCTCAGATGGTCGAAGTTCAGGTTTGAGGAGGTACCCAAATGGCTAAGGAAAGAATAACTCATTCCGTCTCCGTTGCCGGCCCCATGGCTGTGCACACCGTTGACGGTGTTATCCGCCGTGTACGCCCCATCGTCCTCACCGAGGAAGATACCAAGGGCTGGGTCATCAAGGCTCGCGGCAAAGAGTATACCCCCCAGAGAAAGACCACCATGTCCCTCCTGGGCTACACTGAGAAGGACAAGACCTACTCCTATGACCGTATCAAGTATCCCATGATCCGTGAGGACTTCGTGGAGACTCCCGACGGTCAGAACCGCAACACTCAGAACCGTGGTAAGAGCGGCTATCGCCGTGCTTCCTGGGACGAGGCTCTCAGCCTGGTCGTTCGTGAGATCAAGCGTCTCCACGAGACCTACGGCAAAGAGACCATCTTCGCCTGCACTTCCTCCCACCACACCTGGGGTCTCGCAGGCTACAAGATCTCCCTGTTCAAGCGCTTCTTCTC
>JAZNZR010000042.1:0-4399 GCA_045595025.1 Oscillospiraceae bacterium
TCCAGAGTTAATACAGCGCCATATTTGCCGAACTGAACGACAGGAGACAGGAAGGAAAACGCGTTCCCCATATCTTCAAAAGTCGTATGGCACCAGAGATCGAGCCAAGCGTCAGCTTCATCAAACTTGCGCTTCTGCTCGTAGAGTCGTTCTGTAATGTTTCTTGGCAAACAAAGGAATCCATAGCCGTCTGTTGCATAGACGGTTCCTGACAGGCATTCTGCCCCTGAGCACTTAACGACCCAGTCCTTAATTTCATAGGTGAGCTTTCTGGTCTTGTTATCCAACTCGAAATGCAGATATCCCAGCGCAGATAGTTCGCGCAGGATTGCATACGCCTGTTCTCGGCTACGAACACCGAGGATGCTCTTAAGACCAACCATGCCACCTGACCACATACCGGGAGATACCTCGTTGGTATAACCGCAGTAGTGGGCGCTGCCTTTCCGAAAAGCGGCACGAGAGGCCAGCTTTGCCCAATGGCGCATCAGGCCCTTGCCCATATCCGGATAATCTCTGGGTAGCTTAACCCATTCGTACTTGCGCAGGCATTTCATACCGCTTAACTCCTTTCGTAGAAATAGAAAAGGCCGGTAAGATCACTCCTACCGGCCCAAATAAGCTACATTATTATATTCTGACGATCAGCCCAATCAGATCATCTACGTCGACGCCAACCAGGTACCAATCTCTTCCCATTTCGATCCGAGTGGGTACCCATCTACCGCTGATCTTTACATCGAAGGTTTCACCGCAGTGCAAACCTCCATGATAGTCATACAATCCAAAGCGAATATCCAGACGATCCGTGCCTTTCTGCGGCACCAGTGTTCCTACGTTCATAATTACCTCCTATATCCATAAAAAATACCGGGCGGTGTGACAGTTTCCGCCCGGTATCCCAAACCTGTGTGGCAGGTTGGAAAGTTGCTATTCTATTAAATTAATGAGTACCGTTGCGTACTCGAGGCAAGCTTCATTTATCTCCTCCTAATCTGTATAGTTTTCTTTCTTACGACGTTTCTGTTCTTCTTCATCGGCTGCGAATTCATCAATTGGTTCCGGTGTATCGCCCCCGGAGTAAATGTCCATAAACTCTCTGTCCCGATATTCTCCCAATTTCAATTGGGAAACATCCTTTTCAAAACGCTCCTGTGTCAGTGAGACAACATCCATAAGCTGAAGGGGACTACTATGCCAGCTTCGGATCCCAGAAAGATACTGATGCCTCCGCTTATCATCTAAGATAAAAGGCATGATATCATAACGCAGGCATTCCTTAAACATAATGAGACGACCAATACGGCCGTTGCCATCCTCGAATGGGACAATCTCCTCAAAACGAACATGGAAGTCAAGGATTTCCTTCATGCCGATCTCGCCCAGTTTCTCATATTCCGTGATGAGCTGAGAGAGGCAGGCAGCGATATCTTCAGCCTTCGGCATTGACGGAAGGCTACGCGGGGTATTGTCCTTCCGATAGGCACCGGGATTGACTCTGCTCTTTCGGTGATCAACAGTGCCAAACATGAGCATATAGTGAAGCTGCTGGATCAGCTTTTGAGAGAGTTGATCCATAACATGCTCCAGTACATAGTCCACGCAGACAAAGTGGTTAATCACCTCATTGATGTCAGAGGCCTTCATGGGTTCGAAGCTGACTCTCACTTTACATTTTCGAAAAAGGGTCTCCACCTGATCTCGAGTCAGCCTGTTACTGGCCATACGAGAGGAGCTATATGTCAGATTGATTTGCACGTGATCATATAGTCCATGGTAGTTCTTCTTTTTCTTTTGGTTCTTCAGCTTCTTTGCGAGGGGAGGGAGTTCTTTCGGCTTGGAAACCACCTCAACCTTACCGGGCTTCTTTGCATTCTCAGGTATCATCCATAAGCCATCAATTTGTTTGGCTCTAGGGATGCGCCCTTGTCTGCAATAACGACGAACTAATGTCTCGTTAATTGCCCATTTTTCGGCGGCTTCTTTTACCGAGATGTACGCCATTTTTATCGCATCCTTTCGTGCTAAAATGCTCGGAACCGCGGAACTCCGCGAAAACCGCGGAACTCGGCTCAACCGAGTTTTACACGAAATACAATAGACACATTGTTCTGCACGTTGAATTTTTCCAAATAATTGGGGAATAATGGACTATTTGGGACATAAAAAGTTAGAAAAAAATAATGGAATTTACTCCTCTATCGATGGCATTCAAGAGGTCAGCGGTTCGATCCCGCTTGTTTTCATTAAGTGCCTCGAAATCTTCGGATTTCGAGGCACTTGATTTGGTTGTACCAAAGTCAACCCCCGGCTATGCCGGGGGAAAAATAATAGCTTATAGCGAGGAGTAAAGTAGACAAGAAAAAAGCTCCCCATTATAGTAGAAGTGGTTTGCCGACCACACAACTACCATAATGAGGAGGTCTTAATCGTGAGAGAAAAAGACATAAATAGTTTAGACCATACATCGTGGAGATGTCAATACCATATCGTATTTGCACCCAAATATCGCAGAATGGAAATATACGGAGAGATAAAGGTGGATATCGGGAAAATACTGCGACAGTTATGTCAGCAGAAGGGTGTGGAGATTATAGAAGCAGAGCTGTGCAGAGACCATATCCATATACTTATCAGTATCCCGCCAAAGTATAGTGTATCTCAGATAATGGGCTTTCTTAAGGGGAAAAGTAGCCTAATGATATTCGATAGGCACGCAAATCTCAAGTACAAGTACGGCAACAGACATTTCTGGGCCAGAGGGTATTATGTGGATACGGTAAGAAGGAATAAAAAGCAAGTACAAGAGTATATCCGAACCCAATTGCAAGAAGATCAAATAGCCGACCAGATAGGCCTAAAGAAATTTGTTGACCCGTTTACGGGTCGCGAGAACAAGTAGGCATAGAAAACGCCCCTTAAGGGGCGGCCCGAGAAAGGAATGCGGTCGGCAAACCATTCGGGGCCCCTTTAGGGGCAATAGTCTGTAAAATGCCCTTCTAGGGCTTAATCAAGCCTCCGGCTTAGCCGGAGGTTTTGACTTCAGGAAAAATGCACAACTTTTTTCAATGCTCCTATAAATATACTCTGCTATGTGATCCGTGACCTATTAGACTGATTGCCAGATTTTCAATATATCATGCTGTTTTTTCTATTTCGTTCCCAAAACAGCATGATATAATTGTATTATGGATGTTTTTTGGAATGAGGTGCTTACCATGGCAATGCCTATGCCCCTAAACACTCACGAAGAGTACATAAAAAAAGTAGAGTCCACTGCCTCCAACGAGGGAAATGTTCTGCTGTACGGCAGTTCCTTCTTCCGTCGCTGGGGCGTAGATCGGGCAAAACAGCAATGGTCCGACGCCACAAACGGCGCATTGCAAATAATCAACAGAGGCTTCGGCGGAGCCACAGTGGACGAGCTTCTGTATTACTACAACCGTATGGTCCGCCCATGCAACCCCAAGGCTGTGGTGCTTCGTACCGGCGTCAACGATATTTTCCATGGACTCAGCGCTGAGCAATGCTGGTTTCAGACTGAACGGCTCATCGAATGGGCGCAGGTAGACTATCCCGGTATCCGCTTTGTTGCCCTCAAATCCTTCGACACCCCCTCCATCTGTGCAGTAACAGAACATGCCGGTCAGTTACTGGCATACAACGAGATTATGGACGCTTACGCAGCGGAAAATGATTATATCTCCACACTGGATATCAACGAATTTTTCTACAAGACCCAGTCGGACATCGGCACAGGTGAGAATTTCAAGGAGTTCTTCTTAGAGGACGGTCTGCATCTAACCGAGGAGGGATATTGGGAGGCTGCTCAGTATCTAGCCCCTAAAGTTCAAGCTCTGCTGGGATTTTAAAATGCGTTTTTTCGTAAAATAAGAGAAGTTTTTTATTTTTTTCGTGGTATTTTATTGGATTAACGAATTTCAGGCATAGTATAATGACGCCATAAAGTTTTACTGTGCCCAGAATATAAATTTTGCATGTAGGGTGATACATAATATGAGTAACAAGATTTTCAAATTTGGAATTATTGGATGCGGCGTGATCTCTGAGATCCACGCCAGAGCCATTGAGGCCATGGAAGACGCGGTTCTGGCCGGTGTCTATTCCGATATTGCGCCTCAAATGCAAGCCTTTGCCGAGAAGCACAACTGCAGCTGCTACGACAGTGTGGATGCTATGATGGCAGATCCCGAGGTAGATGTGATCAACATCTGCGTTCCCAGCGGTCTGCATGCATAGTTTGCGATAATGGCCGCTAACGCCGGTAAACACATTGTTGTGGAAAAGCCTATGGCCATTACCGAGGAGCAGTTGGACGAAGTTATTAATGCTGTGAAGAAAAACGGCGTAAAAACCGCTGTCATCTCTCAGCTGCGCT
>JAZNZR010000043.1:0-9547 GCA_045595025.1 Oscillospiraceae bacterium
GGGGGTGGGCTCGGGCATATAATATATGGGAACATAGCTGTTTATAACAGCCAGCTCACGCTTTGCACTCTGGAGGTCAACCTTATCCTGCTCAACGCTGAGCCACTTTCGCTGAAGCTCGATATCGCTGAGAGTTGTGTCATAAGTCAGCAGCACATCGCCTTTTTTGACGCTTTGTCCCTCGGTGACCATTATTTCCGTAACGGTCTGAGTTGCGCTGAGATAAACGGGCTGCACCTTATCGGTTGTTATCTGTCCGCTGCTCTCTCCCGAGCCCTCATAATAATCCGCCATTCCCGAAAGGCCTTCGGCAATGCTGTATACATACACGCTCTCGGCATTAAGCTTGGGGAGATAAAAATAAGCGCCTGCTGCCCCGGCGATTAATACTGCCGCAGCCACCACAATCCATATCCAAACTTTTTTCTTCTTCCTGGTTTTATTCATCGCCACTGCCCTCCTCCGTTTCCGTTATAAGACAGCCGTCGAGAATTCTGTAAATCTTATTTGCCCGCTCAGCAACAGCCTGCTCATGGGTTATCATTATGATAGTCATGCCGTTATCGCTGAGACCGCGGAAAATATCCATTATCTGATTACCAGATGCGGTATCCAGTGCGCCGGTGGGCTCGTCCGCCAAAAGGAGGCTGGGATTTGTCACGATGGCTCTTGCTATCGCCACGCGCTGGCACTGGCCGCCTGAAAGCTGGTTGGGCATGAAATTCATTCTGTCCTCAAGCCCCACGCTTTTAAGAGCCTCGGCGGCTCTTTCCCGACGCTGGCGCTGAGGAACTCCCGCATAAAGCAAGGGCAGTGCAACATTATCCAGCGCTGTCATTTTGGGAAGAAGATAGAAATTCTGGAAAACGAAGCCGATATACTTATTTCGTATATCCGCAAGGGCATTATCGTCCATAGTGCCTATATCCTGCCCGTCCAGAAGATATGTTCCCTCACTGGCCACATCAAGGCAGCCGATAAGGTTCATGAGGGTGGTTTTGCCGCTTCCCGAAGGACCCATAATCGCGAGATATTCGCCCTTTTCAACCTGAAGGCAAATATCCTTCAGCACCTGAACGGAATTTTTGCCCCGGCTGTAGTTTTTATAAATATGCTCTAACTGCAAAATCATGCCTGTTCCTCCGCGCTGCCGGCAAAGTCGGAAACATTGCGATAGCTCACCTGTGCACCTTCTGCGCAGCCGCTGTCAGCGGGGTCTGCAACATAGTCTTCGGCGGAAATGCCTTCAAGCACCTCATAGGTGAAGTCCATACTGTCATACATTCCAAGAACAACGCTGCGAAGAGTCAGCTTTCCGTTTCCGTCGGCCACATAAAGCTCTGCGGTCATATTGCCCGCCTCATCGAAGTTAAAGGAAACAAAAAAGTTTTCGGGTATCCAAAGACCCGCCTTGTCCATTGCAGGTGCAATTTCCACATAGAGATGCTGCCCGAGAAGAAGGCCTTCGGTGCTGTCGGGCTCAACGAAAAATACATAGTTGCTGCTTTCGGTCATGGGGTCAACGGGGCCGTACCAATAGTCGTTCTGGTTTTCGGAGGGCTCATCGGTATCGATGCTTGACACAGTTCCTTCCCAGTAAAGCCCTTTTTCAACTCTGGAATAAGCGCGGACTCTCACACCGGGCATAAGACCTGCATTTATATTCATCTCGTTAAGGCTGCCCTTTATTTTATAGGCACCCTCCTGCTGTATGGTGATGTAGCTTTGCGCGCCCTCTTCTTCATTTATAGAGCGAACCGTGCCGTCCACAGGGCTTACTACGTCCACATTCTGCAGTGTCTCCTCTATATCGGCAATAGCATTTTCCTTTGCGATCATCTGGTATTCAATCTCGAGAATGCTGGTTTTCAGGGTGTTGATTTCCAGAGTGAGACGGGACTTATCCACCTCGTTATAGGTGCGCTGGAGCTGCTTTTCAAGCTTTTCAAGCTGCTCTTTGTAGCCCGAAAGCTCGTTTTTCATCTTTTCCAGCTCAAGACGCTGCTTCTCCAGATCAAGCTCAAGAGCCTCGAGATCATATTTGAAGAGCTTATCCCCCGTCTTGACAGTGTCTCCCACGGCAACAAAAAGCTCCTCCACAGTCTTGGTGGAGTCTCTCTTAATCTCGGTAACATTCTCACTAATCACCATTGCGGCATAGCGTTCCCCCGCAACAGCTGCCGCTGCAAGAGAATCTGCCCGCTGAACGGCAATTCCGCCGTCTTCCTGAGCGCAGGCGGAAAGCGCAAAGGCCATTGCGGCAGCACATATAAAAGCGAGTGTTTTCTTCAGCATTTCGGGATCCTCCCTGAAAATTTATATTATTTATATCATACCGCGCAGAGACGGAATATTCAACATAATCGGGTTTAAGTTTTAATTAAACTTTTTGTCTTATCTTATTATATAGACGCATTTTTCAAAGGAAAGTTGCAGCATTTGGTAAAAAGAGATATAATCATATCAAAGGAGAGATCATCCATGAATTATAAGCTCATTGTTTCTTATGACGGAAGCCGCTATGACGGCTGGCAAAAGCAGGGCAACACCGATAATACCATTCAGGGCAAGCTGGAAGCCATCTTAAAAAGCATCAGCGGAGAGGACACCGAACTTCACGGTGCCGGCCGCACCGATGCAGGAGTTCACGCCGAGGGACAAGCTGCCTCCTTCCGCCTCTCCTCTCCCCTTGCTGCCGAGTATATCGGAGAGCAGCTCAACCGCTATCTCCCCGAGGATATCGCCGTTTTAAGCGTTATGGAAGCTCCCGAGCGTTTCCACGCCCGATTAAACGCCAAGGGAAAGGTTTACCGTTACAGCATCCGTCTGGGCGGTGTTCCCGATGTTTTCAAACGGAAATACCAGTACCGCATTGATGCCGAGCTCGATATTGAAGCCATGAAAAAAGCGGCCTCCCTTTTGGAAGGCTGCCACGATTTCCGCGCTTTTTGCTCCAACAAGCGCTATAAAAAATCCACGGTGAGAACGGTTCATAATATCGACATTGCTCTTTCCGGAGCGGAACTTACCATTACTTATAGGGGCGACGGTTTTCTTTATAACATGGTACGCATACTCACGGGAACCCTTCTTGAAGTTGGTCTGAGCGAAAAGAAGCCGGAGGATATCCCCGCTATTCTGGAGTCGCTGGACAGACAGCGCGCAGGCAAAACCGCCCCCGCTCAGGGGCTTTGTCTCGTTTGTGTTGAATATTGAAAAAACGCTGTAATCCCATTTGGATTACAGCGTTTTATATATGGATTACACCCAAAGTCACAAGACTTACTATGATTGCAGCTACCACAACGCCTCCGAATATTGCAGGCATAGATTGTTTCAGGTTCATACCCATAACCGCAGCTACCAGAGCGCCCGTCCATGCACCAGTGCCGGGAAGGGGTATTGCAACAAGGATGAGGAGACCCCAGAAGCGGTATTTTTCAACCAGACTTCTTTTTGATTCCGCTCTTCTTTCAAGAGCTTCTATTATTCTGTTGAGCCATGGAATTTTCCGCTTCAGCCACTGGAAAACTCTTGTGGTGAACATTATCAGCACCGGAATAGGCAGCATATTGCCGATAACAGATGCAATCGCAGCCAGCGTGACATTGAGCCCCATAGCGGCACCAAAGGGTATGCCTCCGCGAAGCTCCACAACCGGGAGCATGCTGACAAGCATGGTGAAAATAAATTCACCGCCTATGCTGTTGTTAAGCCAATCCAAAAGTTCCATATCTGCCTCAAATTACAGGAATATTAACTTGTATTATATCAAAAACCTTAATAAATTCAAGCATATATTTCTGCCGCCCTTGTATGACGCCTTCCCTTGTGATATACTTTTATCAGTAAACTAAAAGGAGTTACTGTTATGGCTTCTGATTTCCGGCATGTATTCTCCCCCTTCACTGTCAAAGGCGTGGAGTTCAAAAACCGTATAGAAAGCGCCCCCATCTCACCCAAACTCACCACCACCGACGGCTGCATAACCACTGAATTTCTGGAGTTTTTCCGTCCCATCGCACGTGGCGGCCCCGCCGTTGTAACCATAGGCAACTCCGCCATTGACCTCTCCGAGTCTCAGGATGAAACCCGCCACGCCGACCTCGGCAACGATGACGGTATTCTGGGGCTCAGCCGCTTTGTGGATATGTGCGATAACTACGGCGCACAGGCCTCCATCGAAGTGAACCACTCCGGAATGGATGCGGTTTATGACTTCACCCATAAGCCCCCCTACGGCCCCAGCGCCTGCTACACCGCAGACGAGCTCCGCCGCGCAAAGGAGGCAGGCCGCGAGCCCGTTGCCGTCATAGAAATGGCTCAGGAGAAGATAGACGAAACTGTTGAAAAGTTTGCCGATGCTGTTCTCCGCTGCAAGAAGGCGGGCTTTAAGATGGTGCTGCTCCACGGCGGCCACGGCAACCTTATCCCCCAGTTCCTCAGCCCCTTTAGCAACCACCGCAGCGATAAATACGGCGGCAGTCTGGAAAACCGCGCCCGCTTCCCTCTCGAGGTGCTGGAAGCAATACGCAAAAAGGTTGGCCCCGACTTCATCCTTGAATACCGCATCTCCGCAACGGAGTTTGTTGAAAACGGCATGAACGCCGATGAGACTATCGAGTTTGCCAAGATGATTCAGGATAAAATCGATATCCTCCATGTCAGCGCCGGTATGCGTGCCGTTGCCAACAAGATTCCCTTTATGATGCAGCCGATGTATCTCCCCCATATGTTCAATGTCCATTTTGCAGAGCGCTTCCGCAAGGAGCTTAGTCTCCCCATAACCGCTGTTGGCTCTATTATGAACATCGAAAACGCTGAAATGATCCTCTCCAACGGCTGGGCGGATATGGTTGCCATCGCCCGTCAGTTCCTTGCCGACCCCGAATTTATCCGCAAGGGTGCCCGGGGCAAAAGCGAGGAGATTTGCCCCTGCATCCGCTGCAACTACCACGGACGGGTTACAAGAGGCAAAGGCATTGCCTGCGCCGTTAACCCCCTCTGCGGAAGAGAAATGCAGTTCCCGAGAGGCGTTGAAAAAGCCCCCGAAAAGAAAAAGGTTGTTGTCGTTGGCGGCGGTCCCGCAGGTATGCAGGCAGCCCGCACCGCCAGAGAAAGAGGTCACGATGTTGTCCTCTTTGAAAAGGAAAGCCGTCTGGGCGGTAACCTCATCCCCGCCAGCGCTCTGGACTTCAAGCACGATGTCCGGGACTATATGAATTGGGCCATCCGTTCCACCGAGGCCTCCGGCGCAAAGATAGTTCTTGATACCGCCGCAACTCCCGCTCTTATTGCCGAAGAAAAGCCCGATGCTCTCATCATCGCCGCCGGTGCAACTGCCTTTGTTCCTCCCGTGAATGGCATTGACGCTCCCCATGTTATGTGGGCTCCCGAGGCAGATATGGGACTTCGCAAGGTGGGTAAAAATGTTGTTGTTCTCGGTGCCGGTGTTGTGGGCTATGAGTCCGCCGTCGCTCTGGCCGAAAAGGGTCACGATGTCACCATCATCGAGATGCAGAGCTCCGCCGTAGGTCTTGTCAGCGCAGGCGCTGCCAGATTCACCCTTATGGATATGGCTGAAAAAGCAGGCGTAAAAGTCCGCTTCAATATTCGCCTCGATGAGGTTTTGCCCGGCACTGTTCGCTGCTTCGATACCTCCGCAGGAGAAGCTCTCACCCTCCCCTGCGATAATCTGCTTCTGGCAGCAGGTCTCCGTCCCCGCAAGGATATCGTTGAAGCGCTGCGCCACTGCATCCCCGAGCCGGATGTCTACATAGTTGGCGATGCCCGCTCCCCCCAGAGCATAGCCACCGCCGTAAATCAGGCCTTCGGCGCCGCCGCAGAAATATAAAAAATACCACATCCCGGGAGGTTTATTCCTTCCCGGGATGTTCTGTTTATTGGGTCTTTTCTCCTATTCTCAATCGTGCAGGTGCATAATTTTCTTTTACAAAAATTGTAATAACCCATAATTGTCGGACATCAGCGGATAAGATATAATAAAATAAAGAAAATATCCTCCGCAAGCCAAACGTAAGCCTTGTAAATATCAATCCTCTGCGTTACCGTGGCTACTGCTATGACAGTGAGTCGGGCTTGTATTACCTGCAGAGTCGTTATTACGATCCCGAGGTCTGCAGATTCATCAACGCGGATGAGTATGCCTCCACCGGGCAAGAATTTCTTGGCTGCAATATGTTTGTGTATTGTAATAACAACCCGGTAGACTATTGCGATAGGTCTGGGAAACTGCCTTGCCAGAACACTATGCGCATGACAAGTGATGGCGGACTAAATCTTTATTATCGCATTTATAAAGAGCTATCTGATGCAGAGGGAATACCAACAGACAGAATTGAATATTCGTGGGATATTGATTCTGGCGGAGAAGCATATGCGTTTGCTACAGCCTCCGTTGCTTTAACCGTATTCAACGCCTATAGTGCAGCGAGTAGTGTATATGCAGCTGCATGCTCTGCAGCTGCTGCAGGCGCAAGTGCTGGAGCATCTCTTTTAGCCGCTGGTAAGTTCTTATATCACACTGTGGACTGTGTGGTAGGTACGGTGCGTGATATGGTTACAACGGTAACTGTTCTTTTTAGGTATGCTTCAACTGGACGGGTTGTTGTTCAATATACAATTCCAATTGATATCGAAGTAGGCTTAGACTCACTATTCAAAGGAATCATGGAAATAAAAAAATGATGTTGTTGGCGCATATAGACTATCGAAGCAACATGCATAATTGTAAGGAGACACAATAATGAACATAATAAGTTTAATTATAGGCGTTTTATGTTTGGCATTGGGTGCACTAATGATAATTTTTCCGGATTTTTTTGTGGAGCTTACACTATTACGGTATAACGAGTTTTTATATTGGAGCAGTTCCGGAAAACCCATAAGTTCATCAAGAGGTATGGAGATTTTCACCCGTGTTATTGGATGTATTATCTCTGCTTGTGGCATATTTTCTATAATTGCTGCCGTTTTTTCTTAATTTACAGAGTCCGGGCGAAATGAAGGTGCTATCGTTATCGCCAAAGGGCATCCAATACTATGTGGCGCTCGAAACATAAATACATCTTTCACAACTCAAAATCAAGCTGATCGGGGATGGATATCCCATCCCCGGTTTCTCAAAAAATGAACATAATAGTCTCTTAAATCGGACTTGTTTTAGCACCTCGAAAATAGTCCATTTTTGCCGTTTTGGCTAATGCGCAATCCAAGAGTCGGGCTTGTATTACCTGCAGAGCAGATATTACGATCCCGAGATCTGCAGATTCATCAATGCAGATGAATTCGCATCAACTGGACAGGGTGTTGTCGGCTACAATATGTTTGCGTATTGTAATAATAACCCTACGAACTGCGTTGACTCAAATGGGGAATCTGCTCTACTTGTTTCATTGATCATTATCGGTGTTTGTGCTGTAGTGGGCGCTGTGTTGGGAGCAACCTGTGACCGCAAATTAGTTGGTTCGTTCCAACAAGATAGTGTTGATAGTGGATTAATTAAGAACTCTACACGAAGTGTTGTTGAGCCGATAACACCCAATAATGCATCGGAGGGAATTAATCGAAGAGACTCTACATCAAGAAACAGCCCAATTAGACAGGAGTCACATGTTAACGTGCCTGATATAAGTACAGTTGTTCCCACACCTGATTCTCAGAATAATCAGAGTGCAGAATTAACTGTAGGAGATCGCATTGTTAATGGTATGGTTGGCTTCTTCGCAGGTGCAGCTGCAGGAGGACTTCTTGTTGCTGGTTTTGGTGCTTGTGCGACTATTTTTGCCGGTGCGAGTTTGCAGACATTTGCTATAGGCACAGCAGCGTTTGATGCCTTCGGATGTGTTGCAGCACCCTTTTTGGGGACTACGTTTGAGCCAATCGCACTTACTCCATAAATGCGAAGCGCTAACCATTAGTATGTAATCATTTATCGTTTGGAGGTAAATATGATAATACGATTTGAAGGCGCACTTACCGGTGAGGCTGCCAAACATTATTTAAAACGCTCATATTACTTTGATAGAATTTTGTATTGCGCCTCTTGTGTGATGATATCACCTCTTATAGTTTTACTATCAATAAAGCTCAATTACTTGAGAATTATCCCCGCATATATCTTTGTGAATATTACCTTGATAATAATTACTTTTTTACCGATTGCAAACAAAGAATATATGAAGAAAGTGCCACGGTGCATAGTTATAGAGGATGGATATGTGACATGCTCGGGTGAAAAATACGAAGAAACTCGCCCCCTTGACTGCGTGAAAATGGTTAAGGACTATGGTGAATTCTATGAGTTGGTATTTATACTCGGAAAGATTAGTCCTAAATACCAGTGTCAAAAGAAACTGTTGGATATGGGCACCATAGAGGACTTTGAGGAGTTGTTTGAAGGGAAATTAATTCGAATGTAGCTCGGCTTACGTATTTTATTCAAATAACAGGAAAATGATATGAATAGACTTTATTTTATTTTTGGTATTGCAAATCTTACTATGGGGACTTTTGTGATTCTTAGCCGGTTTTTATTGATGCCTCGATTTGTAGAGTTGCTTGTTCCTGCGGTTTTGCTAATTGTCATTATTGTTGTGGGTGTTTTGATTTTCGCTAAAAGAGGCAAATCAAGCTAAGTTTTATATTTCAGCATAGAGAAAAGGCAGTGCACTTTTTTGTGTCCTGCCTGGAGGCAACTAGAACAACATAGGATAACACATAGAATAACACATAGAATAACACATAGAACCGTCCCCATGTCCCCTTCAGAATTTAGGTTCCAATATTGCTGGAGGAATGATTGTTACTAATGGGCATATTGGACAACTGCAGCATTGTGCCAATAATATTTCTTATCTGATGGTGAGACTATATGCTTAGATTATATGACAGATACACCACATATTTTATTCTTGTTGGAATGCTGTTTGCCAATATACTCTGCTTTGGACTGGGATTATTTTTCGTCAACGAGTTTCTTATCCAAGATTACGATCCGTCAGTATTTATGTTGCTCCTCATGCTGCCCGGAGGAATAATCTTTTGTGATGTTCTGTTAATCCGATCTCGTTTTTACGCTCGGCTTTTGCTTCGTTGCAAGATAAGCACCCATGGGATAACTTGCAGAGGGCTTGGATGGCATCCTTTCGTCCTTCCGTGGGACGAAATCCGAGTTTACGGTATCTATGGCTATTCCTTAGCACAGCACCCTTATGCAATCGCATTCTTCTCAATAAATCCGGAAGAGAGATATGTCGGAAAGCAGCTCGCCAAGGTGGACTATAGCCGTGTTGTTTTTCAAATACGCCCTGAAGTTATTAGTGCTCTGGAAGCTCATATGCCCGATGATATGAAGAAAAGATTTGCCGACTCGATCCGTTCCAAGCAGGACTGCTGTATAAGAAGACGTGCTTCCCATAGCGTGTTGTAAGTAAGTATGGCGAGTACGTTCAAGTCACACAAAATCAGATTAACCGGGGATGGATACCCCATCCCCGGTTTTTAAAACCGAACATAAAAGTCCCAT
>JAZNZR010000044.1:0-18809 GCA_045595025.1 Oscillospiraceae bacterium
TGGTGGGCGACAGCCCACCTGCATAATTCAATTTTGCCTGACACAAAAATCCGCACCCGGGGAGTCGAAGATTTTTGAGGTCATACACTAGGACAGTGCAAGGCGGCGGCTTGCAGACGGGCTTTCGCCCTTCAAAAGCCGTCAACGAGGCAATGCCGACGGGTATGCCCTCAAAAACGGGTTCGGATTATATCGGTCAGGCTACGGAGGAATAAAAATGACTTATCAGGAAGCTTTGAACTATATTCACTCCCGCCCCCGGGGACTTCCCAAGCCCGGTCTTGAGAGAATGGAGGAACTACTCTCTCTTATGGGAGATCCCCATAAAAAACTGAAATATGTCCATGTGGCAGGAACCAACGGCAAGGGCAGCTCCTGCGCCATGCTCAGCAGCATACTCCGTGCCGCCGGCTATAAAACGGGACTTTACACCTCCCCCTTTATTCACCGCTTCAACGAGCGTATGCAGATAAACGGAAAGCCCATTTCCGACGCTGAGCTTGCGGAGATCGCGGAGAGCGTCCGGTCAAAGGCAGAGGAGATGAGCCGCCCCTGCGTGGAGTTTGAGATTGTAACTGCCATAGGCTTTGAATATTTTGCCCGTAATAAGTGCGATATTGTGGTGCTGGAGGTGGGCATGGGGGGCAGATTTGATGCCACCAATGTTATCGAAAGCCCCGAGTGCGCCCTTATCTGCTCCATCGGCTATGACCATATGGAATATCTGGGCAGCACTCTCCGGGATATCGCCTTTGAAAAGGCGGGGATTATCAAGCCCGGCTGCGCCGTCACCAGCTATCCCCTTCAGGCCGACGAGGTGGTTTCCCTTCTGGCAAAGGTCTGCCGGGAAAGAGGAGCCAGCCTTCGCATGGCGGAGGATGACGAGATTGAGCTTATGTATGACGATCTGAGCGGTCAGGACTTCTGCTACTGCGATGATACCCCTCTCCACCTGAACCTTCTGGGGGACCATCAGTGCCGCAACGCGGCGGCTGTGCTGGAAACCGTTGAGGTGCTCCGCCAGAAAAAATGGAAAATAAAGCCGGAGGCTGTGGAAAAGGGTCTTCGGGAAGTCAAATGGCCAGCCCGCTTCGAGCTCATAGGGGAAAAGCCCTTTGTTGTGGCGGACGGAGGACACAATGTGCCCTGCGCCGAGGCTCTCCGAGCCAATCTGGAATACTATTTTGAGGGGAAAAAGGCGGTTTTCCTCATCGGAATGATGGCGGATAAGGATGTGGAGGGCTTCCTTGATACCATCGCCCCCTGTGCCGCCGCCTTTGTCTGCGTAAGCGTTGATAATCCCAGGGCGCTGAAGGCGGAAAAGCTCGCGGAAAAGCTGAAAAAGTATAAAAAGACCTGCCTTGTGGCGCAAAGCGTGGCGGAGGGTATGGCAATGGCCAAGGGCGCTGCCGGTAAAGGCGGACTTATCTGCGCCACCGGTTCCCTCTATATGATGGGGCCCGTCCGGGAAAGCTGCGGTCTTGGCGTGTAGAGCGAAAGGAGAAAAAATATGCGTGTAATGGCAATAGATTACGGTGACCAGCGTATCGGTATCGCGGTGAGCGACCTTTTGTGCATGCTCTGCGGCGAGGCCTTCACCCTCCACGAATGGAATATGGAGCGGGCGGCGAAGATCATAGCCGAAGAGGTTAAAAAGCGTGAGGTTGGCACCCTTGTTCTGGGTCTGCCCAAAAATATGGACGGCAGCGAGGGTCCCCGTGCTGAAAAAAGCCGGGAGTTTGCCGCAATGCTGGAGGCGGAAACGGGTTTGAAGCCCATTTTGTGGGATGAACGCCGCAGCAGCATTGAGGCTCACAGCATCCTTCACGCCAACGGAAGAAAGATGAAAGACCATAGGAAAAGTGTGGATGCCGTGGCGGCAACGCTGATGCTGGAGGGCTATCTGGGCAGAGGTTTTTAAAGCCTTCCCCTTGAGGTCGGGGCGTTAAGAAAACATGCCGGTGGCATGTTTTTAGCCACCGACCGGAGCGGCTATGCCGCGAGGAGGGAAGTTGTTTGGTGCGATAACTATATAATTCTCGTAGCAAATGGCGGATGAGGTGTTTTTCACGCTGCGGTCAAGACCGTTCCCTACATAGCACCGCGCGTAATAACGCTCGTAGGGCGCGAGCCCATGGCCGTCGGCGCGCCTTTAATGCCGCCCGTATCCCATCGCAGAACAACAAAAAAGCCCTGCAGAGAGTATCTGCAGGGCTTTTTAATATTCAATATGCGGTTTTTCTCAGAAGCCGAGACCGAGCTCGCCGGACATAAGGCTTTCGATGACCATGTTTACGGTGTCCCAGCCGCCAAAAATGTTTTCAACCATTCTGTCAAGGCTGGCACCGGTGAGAAGGCCGATTCCGCCGCTGACAACGCCGGCAACCACCAGCACGAGCATGATTATTCCAACAGCTTTCCATACTTTGCTCATTCGGCAGCCACCTCCTTCTTATAAGTGAGGGCTCTTCCCAGACGCAGAACAACGCCGCTTATCCAGAGATAGCCCAGTTCAAAGCTGACCCAGAGACCGAACCAGAGGAGAAGCAGGGCAAGGGCGATGAGCACAAGACCCACGCCGATAACAGCGAGAATATCTGAGAAAAGAGCCAGCATGGGAATGGCGGAAACGGCGGCCCAAACCACACCTGCTCCAAGACCGAGACCGCCAACAACAAAGGGTAAACCCAGACAAATAAGTACAACGGCTATGGGAATTCCGATAACAAGGGTGAAAATCACGGAGGCGAGAAGACCGAAAAATCTCACCTTTCTTCTGCTTCGGGGGGCGGGAATCTCAGGTTCTTCCTCTTCTTCGGCGCCAAGGGTCTCCTCATTCGCGGGAGCATCTCCCTCGGGGTCGAGAGACTCTTCGCCTTCACCGGCATTGATGAGGGGGTATTCTCCTTCGAGCTCTTTGATGGGCTCTTCCTCGGCAGCTTCAACGGGAATGATCTCGGGAGCGGGAGAGGGAACATAGTTCAGCGCGAGACTTATGGCAAGCTTTGTGGGGGTGCCGATATTTGCAACAAGCTCTTCAAAATCGGTGTAAGAATCAATGATTGCTTCGTATTTCTGCAGAGTGTCTTTTCTGTCCCATGCGGACATGAAACCCAGCAGCTTGGCCAGCTCGGCCATATAAGACTGTTTGTTTATAATAATCACCTCGTAGTTAGGCTATAGGAAGACATAATTCCGATGATATTATACGCGGGGCTGGGGTTGGGGTCAAGCTTTTTGCGGAAAAATCCCCACATTAAGGGAAATTTTACATAAAATAACAACTGCTATTTGGTGCTGCCCGAGGATGATTTTCGTTAAAATTTCACAAAAAAACTTATGGCAATAAGATTGACTTATCGGGCTATAAATACTATACTAAATAAGGTATTAAAAAAATAAAATGCGGGGTTCCCGCAAAAAAATCGGAGGAATATTACAATGAAAGAAATCTATGTAGTAAACTGCTGCCGTACCGCTGTCGGCTCTTTCGGTGGCTCTCTGAAGGACACTCCTGCTGCTGATCTTGGCGCTGTTGTCGTTAAGGAAGCCCTTAACCGCGCAGGCGTTAAGCCCGAGCAGGTCGATGAGCTTATGTTCGGCTGCATCCTGACTGCCGGCCAGGGTCAGAACCCCGCCCGTCAGGTCGGCATCAAGGCCGGTCTGCCCTTCTCTGTTCCTGCTTACACTGTCGGCATGGTCTGCGGCTCCGGCATGAAGGCCGTCATCGAGGGCGCACGCGCCATCGCTGCCGGTGATGCTGAAATCGTTGTAGCCGGCGGTACCGAGAATATGTCCGCTGCTCCCTATGCTCTTCCCGCAGAGCGCTGGGGCGCCCGTATGGGCGACAAGAAGGTCGTTGACACCATGATCAAGGACGGCCTTTGGGATGCATACAACAACTATCACATGGGCACCACTGCTGAGAACATCTGCGATGTTTGGGGCATCACCCGTGAAGAGCTTGACGCTTTCGGCCTTGCTTCCCAGCTGAAGACCGAGGCTGCTCAGAAGGCAGGCAAGTTCGATGACGAGATCGTTCCCGTTATGGTTAAGCAGAAGAAGGCAATGGTAGAGTTCAAAGTGGACGAGTTCCCCCGCGCAGGTGCCACCATCGAGGCTCTTGCAAAGCTGAAGGGCGCATTCGTTCCCGGTCCCGAGGGCGTTGAGGACGAGATCGTTCACACCTTCGAGCTCACCGGCATCCACGAGGAAGACACCAAGAAGCATGTCGCCCGCGTAACCGCAGGTAACGCTTCCGGTATCAACGACGGCGCAGCCGCTCTCGTTCTTGCTTCCGCTGAAGCTGTTGAGAAGTACGGTCTCAAGCCCATGGCAAAGCTCCTCAGCTGGGGCCACGGCGGCGTAGACCCCAAGATCATGGGTGTTGGCCCCGTTCCCGCTTCCCGTCAGGCAATGGCAAAGGCCGGCCTCACCATCGAGGATATGGATCTTGTTGAAGCCAACGAAGCATTCGCTGCTCAGTCCATCGCTGTTGCCCGTGAGCTGGGCTTCGACATGGAGAAGGTCAATGTCAACGGCGGTGCTATCTCCATCGGTCACCCCGTAGGCGCTTCCGGCGCACGTATCATCGTCACCCTGCTCCACGAGATGCAGAAGCGTGAAGATGCAAAGAAGGGTCTTGCAACCCTCTGCATCGGCGGCGGTATGGGCGTTGCCACTATATTCGAAAAAGTCTGAAACATTTCTGCCATTTAGGAGGAACAAGGAATGCTGAAATCCAAAGTTATGAGTGTCTCTGAAGCAATCGAAAAGTATTGCTTCAGCGGTATGAGCATCCTGCTCCCCGGCTTCGTCAATGTCGGCGTCCCCGAGACCCTGATCGACGGCCTGCTGGAGACCGATATCACCGACCTCAATGTTATTTCCAACAACACCAGCGTTAAGGGACGCGGCATTGGTAAACTCGTTCACGCTGACCGCATCAAGCACCTTAACTGCTCTCATATCGGCAACAATGAAGAGACCTGCGCAAAGGTCGTTGCCGGCGAGATCGATGTAACCTTCATCCCTCAGGGAACTATCTGCGAGAGAGTCCGCGCAGGCGGCGCCGGTATCGGCGGCATCCTGACCCCCACCGGAGTTCACACCCCCATGGAAGAGGGCAAGCAGCTCATCGAGTGGCGCGAGGATCTCCAGAAGTATGTCTTCGTAGAGTCTGACGATCCCGAAATCGGCAAGCGCTATATTCTTGAGCGTCCCATCCGCGCAGATGTTTGCTTCATCCACGCATGGAAGGCCGACAAGATCGGAAACTGCTATTTCCGCCACACCGCACGTAACTTCAATAACGTTTTCGCAAACGCAGCTGACCACGTTATCGTTGAGGCTGAGGAAATCGTTGAAGTTGGCGAGCTTATGCCCGACACCATCTTTACCCCCCACTTCATCGTTGACGCCGTGGTTCAGGGTAAGGCACCCACTGATGTCTGATTGAGGAGGTACTAAAATGGCTCTTTCCGGAAAAGAACTTATTGCTTACCGCACCGCCCGATTCTTCAAGGACGGCGACATTGTTAACCTTGGCATCGGTATGCCCACCAAGTGCCTCGACCATCTTCCCGAAGGCATTGACATCTGGATCGACTCTGAGAACGGCGTTGTAGGCCTCACCGGTGCTCCCGGCCCCGGCGAAGAGGTTAACCCCTATATCGTTGACGCAGGCGGACGTCCCAGCACCATGCGCGTTGGCGCAGTCTGCTTCGACTCCTTCCGCTCCTTCGGCTTCATCCGCGGCGGTCATATTGACACCACCGTTCTGGGCGCATACGAAGTTGACGCAGAAGGCAACCTGGCAAACTGGATGGTTCCCGGTAAGGCTGCTGCAGGTATGGGCGGCGCTATGGACCTGGTAACCGGTTCCAAGACCACCATCGTAATGACCACTCATTGCGATAAGGCAGGCAACCCCAAGATCGTTCAGAAGACCCAGATGCCCCTCACCGGCTATCGCTGCGTTGACTATATCGTCAGCGAGCTGGCAGTTATCCACATCACTCCCGACGGTCCCGTTCTTGAGGAGATCAGCCGCAGCACCACCGTTGACGAAGTCATCGCAAAGACCGGTGCAAAGCTCATCATCCCCGAGGTTGTAGGCTATATGGAGGATGTTAAGTAAAAAGCTTAACAAATAGTGATTTGCCCCTAAAGCGGCAGCAGAATTTTCTGCTGCCGCTTTTTTACATTTAAAGCCTTCCCCTTGGGGTCGGGGCGTTAAGAAAACATACCGGTGGCATGTTTTTAGCCACCGACCGCAGCGGCTATGCCGCGAGGAGGGAAGTTCGATAGGGGCGACTATCTTGAAATT
Organism: Oscillospiraceae bacterium; assembly: GCA_045595025.1. Classification (GTDB taxonomy): domain Bacteria; phylum Bacillota; class Clostridia; order Oscillospirales; family Oscillospiraceae; genus SIG459. The sequence continues at coordinate 6,329 of JAZNZR010000044.1, forward strand.
CCGCAGCAGACGGATGAGGTGTTTTTCACGCTACGGTCAAGACCGTTCCCTACATAGCACCGCGCGTAATAACGCTCGTAGGGCGCGAGCCCATGGCCGTCGGCGCGCCTTTAAAGCCTCCCTTGTGTAAAGGGAGGTGCCCCACAGGGGCGGAGGGATTGTTGTCTCCGACGGCCATATTCTTTTCGCGTGGCCGAAAAGAATATGGAAAGTCGTGGCGTTAAGAAAATGTGCCGGTGGCACATTTTTAGCCAAGACCGCAGCGGCTATGCCGCGAGGAGGGAAGTTATTAAGACCGACCTATCCCCCCTCTTTGGAAACTCCCCAAGTGCGGAAAGAAGAAAAACATCGTGCCACAGAAATCCGCACCTAAACCTTAGAGAGTCTGCCTCGTTTTCCGCTCAGGACGCTGCTGCCTTTTGGCGCCTGTTCGGCGCCGCCGGGATTTCACCTCGTTCTGTTTCCGTACCCTCCGTAGCACCGCGACGACTCATCGCGCCGCCAAAGCCTTCCCCTTGGGGAAGGTGGCATTTGCGGAGCAAATGACGGATGAGGTGTTATTCTTCGGGTCGTCGGGGACGCCGACCCCTACAAAAACACCTGTAGGGGCGATTTACGCTTTTGCCTGCGCAAAGCCTCCCTACCCAGTCACTTCCGCGCCTGTTCCTTGGGAATTCTGACGGTGAAAACCAGATCCGCATCCGTCTCTGCCCGGCTCAGAGTTGCGTCTATGCCGCCCTGACGAACAAGGTCAAGGCTTCGGTTGAGGGTGTTCATAAAAACACGCACATCCTTCATAACAAAAAGAGGTTTTTTTCGAATAGGCTTAGGATCTTCCGCCTTGGGAGGTTCCGAGAGCCGGGCGATGAAATCCTCGGCGGCGGCCACATTCATTCGCTGGTCGATGATAAAATCCAGCGCCTCCTCCTGCTTTTCCCGGGAATTGAGGCGGAGCAGCGCCCGGGCATGGCGTTCGGAGAGCTCTTCATCTCTCAGCCGCTCCAGCACCGCGCTGTCAAGGCGGAGTATACGCAGCTTGTTGGCAATGGCGCTCTGGCTTTTGCCTAGAGCCCGGGCAACCTCTTCCTGACTTAGTCCGAAAAGGCGTATAAGCTGGCTGATACCCTCGGCCTCTTCGATAAAGTCCAGATCCCGCCGCTGAATGTTTTCAATAAGGGCGATAACTCCGGATTTTTCCATATCCACATCCATGATTATACAGGGCACTTCGGCAAGGCCTGCCAGCTTGGCAGCCCGAAGTCTTCTCTCGCCTGCGATAAGCTCAAAACAGTCGCCTCTTGTGCGGACGGTGAGGGGCTGGAGCACTCCGTGCTCGGCTATGGATGCGCGCAGCTCCTCCAGACCCTGGCGGGAAAAATGTCTTCGGGGCTGCATCTGTCCGGGAAGTATGTCTTCAACAGGTATGTAGGCAACGGAGCGCATCAGACGCTTGCTTGTTACCGGGGACATAAAATCTGCCTCCTTTTCTTTGATACTGCCAATATAACCCAGCCCAAGAGAAAACAAGGTCGAAGTAAGGTAGGCAGCGGGGAAAGGAGGCAAAAAAATGATCGGCAGCATATGCGCTTATGCTGCCGATCGGGGGGGAAAAAGAGGAAGATCAGGAAAAAATCCTTCTGAGAATATCACTGTCTTCAACATTATAGAGAACAAGGCCGGTCACGTTGCCGTTGTCGTCCTTCTTGGGGACGAAAGCGCATACGCGAAGCTTTTTGGCCTTGGTGCCCACGCAGGAGCCCAGCTCAACATGGACGCAGCCTTCCTGAGCATCCATAATGTTGACCTTGAGACCCTTGAGAGGGAGAGAATAGAGTTCACGTTCGCCGTAATAAAGGATAACTCTGTCAGTGGTGATGTAATACTTGCAATTTTTGTAAACACTGTTTTTGTCAAACCAGGGCAGGAAGATGAAATATGCAACAACCAGCAGGCAGATAACAAGAAGCCAGATACTGACGCCCATGGCGAGGTTCAGTATGCCGTAGGCGGCCACCATCAGGGCAGCTGCGATTGCGCAGATGATCCAGCGGTTATAGATAAACTTTTTGTTAAACTCTTCAACGAGGGGGAAAGCTTCGGGAGCGCCCTTCCACTGAATGGACTCGGTATCTCCAAGCTCCTTGGTGATGACGATGTCGGTTTCGAATGTTCTTGCCATAAAAAAACTCCTTTTCTTTTGCTGGCATTATTGTACCATCGGAAAGCGTTAACTGTGTGCAAAGCCGGACTGCGCATACGTTAAACTTCCGTTAAGGGCAAGGGGACGATTCTTAACGGTTTTTTTATCCCCGCAGCTTCATAGGCGTGTTATAATATATAAGTAGAAATTTGCAGTATGATGAGGGGAAAGGAGGAGCGTTGTCATGAAAAACGGAAAACATAAATTTAGAAAATGGCTGAAAAGAACATTCCCAATATCCCTTCGGGATGTGGGCATAAGTGTGGGTCTTCTGGCCTGCGGCTTTGCCGTGTGCTTCGGTCTTCAGCCAATAAGCGAAACGGACTTCCATGTTCCGCTGATTTTCGTGCTGGTAGTTTTGCTCATATCCCTGCTGACAGACGGTTTTTTCTTCGGTCTTGTGGCTTCCGTTTTGTCCGTTGTGGCTGTTAACTATGTCTTTACCTTTCCTTATTTCCATTTCAACTTCTATCTGGCGGGATATCCCATAACCTTCTTCTGCATGTTTATCGTCTCCGTAATCACCTGCACTTTAACGAGCCGCGCAAGAAAAAGCGAGCAGATGCGTATGGAAGCCGAAAAGGAAAAAATGCGGGGCAACCTGCTCCGCGCCATCTCCCACGATCTGCGCACGCCCCTTACAAGCATAGTGGGAACTTTGGCCGCTCTGGAGGATGAGACTCTGCTTTCAAGGGCGGACAGAAAGCGCCTTTTGGAAGATGCCAGAAACGAGGCGGAATGGCTTATAAATATGATGGAAAACCTTCTGTCCATAACCCGCATAGGGGGCAACGAAGCGCCGAAGATACACACGGAAGCCCAGGCTCTTGAGGAGCTTATGGGCGAGGCTCTCGCCCGCTTCCGCAAGCAGTATCCCGCCATGAAAGTGAAAACATCTATTCCCGATGAGCTTATAATGAGCAATGTGGACGCAATGCTCATCGAGCAGGTGATAATCAATCTGCTTGTGAATGTGGCGCTCCATGCCAAGGGTGCGGATATGATAAATCTTGTTCTGCGCCGCGAGGGTGCTATGGCCTGCATATCCGTTGAAGATAACGGCGCAGGAATAAACAAGAAGGCAATAGCAAGCATACTTGAGGGCAGGGCGCAAGGACCTGCCGACGATAAAAAGGGTGATTCCCGAAGAACGATGGGAATAGGCCTCAGCGTGTGCCAGACTATCGTAAAGGTTCACGGAGGAACAATGAAAGCAGAAAACAGGGATGGCGGAGGCGCCGTTGTGAGCTTCACTCTCCCTATCACGGAAACCGAGGAGGACGAAAATGCAGATACGCTCCAAGATTTTGATTATTGAGGATGAGCCCCGCATATCCAATTTCATGACGGCGGTGCTCTCTGCCAACGGATACGATGTTATCACCGCCTATACGGGCAAGGAGGGCTGCTCCATGATAAGCTCCCATTGCCCCGACCTTGTTATCCTTGATTTGGGTCTGCCCGATATGGACGGTATAGAGGTTATCCGCTCTGTCCGCACGTGGACAAGCCTGCCTATAATCGTGGTCTCTGCCCGTATGCATGAGCGGGACAAGGTACAGGTTCTGGATGCGGAAGCGGATGACTATATCACAAAGCCCTTCGGAACCGCGGAGCTTTTGGCCCGCATCCGTACTGCCCTTCGCCATACCCACTCCGGGGCAGGCGGAAGCATCACCCCCGGCGGAATATTCACCGTGGGGGAGCTCGCTGTGGACTATAATAAGCACTGGGTGCTTGTAAAAGGCGAAAATGTCCATCTTACCCAGAACGAATTCAAGATAGTTGGCCTCCTAGCCAAGAATGCGGGAAAGGTCTTAACCTATGATGCTATACTGAAGGAGCTTTGGGGTCCTGCAGCAAAGGGCAATAATCAGGTGCTGAGAGTGCATATGGCCAATATACGCAGAAAAATTGAGGAAAATCCCGCTGAGCCCCGATATGTTTTCACGGAAGTAGGCGTGGGCTACCGCATGGCGGAGGAATAAGGCTTTACAAAGAAACGCTCCTTGGGTAAAATATAAAAAAAGCTCAGGGCGGTGATGAAGCTGGAAATGGAAAAATATATGCGGGAGGCTCTTGCGCTGGCTGCAGAGGCGGCAAGGGCAGGTGAAATTCCCGTGGGCTGCGTTGTGGTGGACGGTGCCGGGAATATAATAGGCAGAGGGCGCAACCGCCGTGAGGGGCGCCGCAGCGTCACCGGTCACGCGGAAATAGAGGCTCTTGAGGCCGCCGCCGCCGCACGTGGAGACTGGCGTTTGGATGACTGCAGTGTTTTTGTTACATTGGAGCCCTGCCCGATGTGTGCGGGGGCTATGATAATGAGCCGCCTTGGAACTTTGGTTTATGGAGCGCGGGAGGAACAGACGGGCTCTGCCGCCAGCGTGCTGAATCTTTTTGAGGAGGCTTACCCCGGGCATACAGCCATTTACGGAGGCGTTCTCGCAGAGGAAAGCCGCGCCCTTCTCAAAGACTTTTTTGAAAAAATACGAAAATGAAAAGAGAGATGCGAAAGCATCTCTCTTTTTTGCATAGCCGCTCCGGTCGGTGGCTATGCCGCGAGGAGGGAAGTTGTTTGGTGCGATAACTATATAATTCCCGCAGGCAAATGACGGATGAGGTGTTTTGCGGAACGGTCAAGACCGTTCCCTACATAGCACCGCAGCAATTTAACGATTGTAGGGGCCGGACACCCGGACGGCCCGCATTATTTCGCGCCGCCAACCGTAGGGCGTCGGGGCTTGCTCCCGCCGCCGTTACCACATCCTCGTAGGGCGCGATGACCTCAGCGCGCCAATAAAGCCTTCCCCTTGGGGAAGGTGGCACGGCCAAGCCGTGACGGATGAGGTGTTTTGCGGAACGGTCAAGACCGTTCCCTACACAGCACCGCAGCAATTTAACGATTGTAGGGGCCGGACACCCGGACGGCCCGCATTATTTCGCGCCGCCTCCCGTAGGGCGGTTGGGCTTTTCGCTTCGCGAAAACCTTCCATTCCTGCCTCGCTTCGCGAAGCTTGCTCCCGCCGCAAAACGCAAAAAGCAGGTGGTTTTTCCACCTGCTTTTTATTTTCATTCTGCCTTTTTCCTTGCTTCGAAGCGCGCTTTCAAAAGCTCCACCCAAGCCAAAAGGGCACCGTGATCCATGCTGCCCATAGCCCGAAGATGGATCTCCGCGGCCTCGGGGTCGGATTTTGCCATTTTGCTCATAGTCCTTTTGGGGCTGAGGAAGGGAAGACCGCAGACATCGGAATAAACCTCAACGCTGTCGGTGAGGAGCCAGTGACGGCAGAAAAGTCCCTCCGCGTCCTCCACGCCTGCTCGCTCCGCCATGGACTCGCACCAATGGAGGGCATCCAGCACCGCTTCATCGTTTTTAAGGGGGATGGAGGCGATCTGCTGGGCTATCATACGCTTGAGCCAGCTGCCCATTCCGTCCTCGTCCAGAACAACAAGCCCCTCGTGAGCCTGTTCAAATTCATCGAGGGCGATCTCCCCGTAGAAAATCTCCCGGGGGTAAATGAGGACATCCAGCTTCACACCATCAAATTCCCCGCATTCGTGGGCATAGGGGCTGGTTGCGCCCATAGCGATGGCCTCAAAAACGCTTCCGCTGCGAATGTTGCCCTCGGCAAAGTCGCCGCTGACTATCATGGAGCTGAGGCGGTATTTTTCCTTGAGATATTTTATTATCTTTTCCATTGTCGGCTGCCTTTCTAAATCAGCCCTCTTTCACGGAGGCAGGCGTTGAGGGTGTTCAAAACCCGCTTTTTGTCTCCGCTCCAAAGGGGCGCTATCAGTATTTTTTTAGCTCCGTCTCCGGTGAGGCGGTGAATAACGGTGTCCTTTGGCAAGCTCTCCACACAATCCGCCACAAGGCGGGTGTATTCCTCCATACTCATGCAGGAAAATTTCCCGGCGCGGTAATCCTCTGCAAGATCTGTACCCTCCAGAACATGGAGCAGCTGAAGCTTAACTCCACCTGCGCCACTTTCCCCAACATAACGGACGGAGGCGAGCATATCCTCCCTTGTCTCTCCGGGCAAACCCAGAATAAGGTGGATAATCGTGTGTATTCCAAGAGCCTTGAGAGACCCGAGAGCCTTGTCGAATACCTCCAGAGGATAGCCCCGGCGGATATATTCCGCCGTTTCGGGGTGTATCGTCTGAAGTCCCAGCTCCACCCATACAGGCTTGATACGGTTGAGCCTTCCCAAAAGAGCAAGGGTTTTCTCGCTGAGGCAGTCGGGACGGGTGGCAATGCTCAGCGCTGCAATATCCGCTCGCTCTATCACGGGCATAAAGAGCTTCTCCAGCTCCACGGCGGGGGCATAGGTGTTGGTGAAAGCCTGAAAATAGGCTATGTAGCGGCTGCCTTTATATTTGGCAGCTACGCGGCTTTTCTCATTTTCAATCTGCCGGTCTATGCTCAGCGCCCGGTCTCCGGCGAAATCCCCGCTGCCTCCCGCGGAGCAGAAAATGCAGCCCCGGGTATCCAGCTTTCCGTCCCGGTTGGGACAGGTGAAGCCTGCGTCCAGACTCAGCTTATAAAGCTTCTCTCCGAAAAGCTCAAGACAGTAGTCGGAGGTGGTTTTCATATCAATCAAAGCACCTCGGCCTTGATAAGATTGGTGCTGCCGGTGCGTCCAACGGGAACGCCGCTGGTGATAACAACGGTGTCGCCCTCTTTAACAATGCCCTTGGCAAGGGCGGTGTCGCCGCAGCGGATGAAAATCTCATCTGTGCTGGTGAACTCGCGGGAGCGGAAGGCCTGAACGCCCCAGACTATATTCAGCTGGCGGCACACGGTTGGGTCGGGGCTGAGAGCCATAATGGGGCAGGCGGGGTGGAAGCGGCTGATAAGGCGGGCGGTGTAGCCGCTCTGAGTTGCGGTGAGGATGGCGGCTGCACCAAGATCCGCAGCCATAAGGCAGCAGGTGCGGGTGACCGCGTCGGAAATTCCGGAGTTGGAGCTGGCGGCCAGACCCTTCTGGAACTTTTTCCAGTAGTCCATGCCTTCCTCCGCCTCGCAGACTATCTCCACCATGGTTTTCAGGCTGTCGAAGGGATATTTGCCGCTGGCGGTTTCGCCGGAGAGCATCACGCAGCAGGTTCCGTCATAAACCGCGTTGGCAACATCGCTGACCTCGGCACGGGTGGGGCGGGGATTATGGATCATGGAATCCAGCATCTGGGTGGCAACGATGACGGTTTTGCCCATCTCCCGGCATTTTTTGATCATCTTTTTCTGTATATAGGGCACCTTTGCAGCGGGAATTTCCACACCAAGATCGCCTCGGGCAACCATAACGCCGTCGGCGGCACGGGCGATTTCCTCAAGATTATCCACGCCCTGCTGATTTTCTATCTTGGCAATAATGCGGATGTGCTTTCCCCCGAAGCTGTCAAGGCAGGAGCGAATCTCAGCCATGTCGGAGGCGGAACGGACGAAGGAGGCGGCGATATAGTCAAAGCCTTGCTCCACTGCGAAGCGCAGGTCGGCCCTGTCCTTATCGGTGAGGGCGGGGAGAGAAATGGAGGCTCCGGGGATATTGATGGACTTATTGTTGGAAAGTCTGCCTCCGTTTTCCACCCGGCAGATGATGGAGGGAGCGTCTATGCTCTCAACCTTGAGGGAGATGAGACCGTCGTCCACAAGTATGGTACTGCCCAGGTCAATATCCTCGGCAAGACCGGGGTAAGTGACGGATACCTGCTCTTTGCCGCCCTCAACCTCGTCGGTGCGGAGAGTGAATTTTTCGCCGGATTGGAGCTGAACGCTGCCTTCAGTGAAGGTCTTTATGCGGATTTCGGGACCCTTGGTGTCAAGAATGATAGCAGCGGTAAGCCCGGTTTCACTCATTGCGGAGCGCAGGCGCTGAAGGGTGGCCAGCTGACTTTCGTGGCTGCCATGGGAAAAGTTGAAGCGTGCGCCGTTCATACCCAGGCGCAGCAGGCGGGAAATGGCCTCGGTGGAGTCAACGGCAGGACCCAGAGTACATATAACTTTTGTTTTTCTCATTAGTTTTCACCTTTTTTCGTGAATATGGTATATCTTACCCCTTGAGGGGGATTTAATCCTTTTCCAGATGAATATACCACAAGAAAAGGCGAAATGGAATAATGATTTTTTCTAAGCCCCAAAAACAAAGCCGCAAGCGCTGCGGTCAAGACCGTTCCCTACACCCGCCGCACTAAAGGTTTTCCGTAGGGGCGATTCATGAATCGCCCGCGGGACGTCGAGGACGCCGTCCCCTACGAAAATCGCAACATCGTAGGGCGGGGGTTTACTCCCGCCTTTAAAGCCTCCCTCGCAAAGGGGGGCCTTTTATCGCACGATTCGTAGGGCGCGATGACCTCAGCGTGCCGCCAAAGCCTTCCCCTTGGGGAAGGTGGCATTTGCAAAGCAAATGACGGATGAGGTGTTTAAAGCCTCCCATGTGTAAAGGGAGGTGCCCCGCAGGGGCGGAGGGATTGTTGTCTCCGACGGCCATATTCTTTTCGCGTGGCCGAAAAGAATATGGGAAGAAAAGTCCACCAAAGAGGGGCCTTAAAGCCCCCCTTTACAAACTCCCCAAGCGCGGAGGTGGAAAATACATCGTGCCACATAATGGGAGCCTAAACCTTAGAGTGCTTGCCTCGACTTCGGCTCAGGACGCTGCTGCCCCTAGCTGCCTGTTCGGCAGCGCGGAGGCGGTACCTCGTAGTGTTCCGCTAGTTTAAAGCCTTCCCCTTGGGGAAGGTGGCATTTGCAAAGCAAATGACGGATGAGGTGTTATATGTCTCCGACCGCAGCGGCTATGCCGCGAGGAGGGAACTGTTGTGGGCACGCCACTGCTGCTGCGACACAGACGAAAAAAGACCCGAAGCGAATTCTTCGGGTCTTTTTGATTTATTCCAGATCGGAACCTTTTTTCGCACGGATACGGTTGAGAGCGCGGGCGAGGCTTGCCTCGGCGGCGGTCTGCTCCATAAGGCTGTGCTGCCTGTGCAAAATCTCCTGAGCCTCTCTGACGGCTCGCTCGGCGCGGGGAAGATCGATGGCTTCCGGGTTCTCGGCGCTTTCAACAAGCACTAAAACATCGTTGTTTTCAACCTTCACAAGCCCACGGGAAACGGCTGCGCGGACGGTGCTGCCGTCGGCCATGGTGCAGCTTAAAATTCCCGGGAAAATGGCGCTTATCATATTGCTGTGGTGAGCCTGAATGCCGTAAAGACCGTCATCAAAAGGCAGCACCATGGAAAGGCAGTCTCCACGGGTAACAACATGGTCCTCGGCGAGAACATGGATATAGAAGCTATCCATTTATATCTCACCCCGCTCAATGGCAGCGGCCTTGGCGTAAACATCCTCCAGAGTGCCAACGTTGAAGAAGGCTGCCTCGGGGAGATGGTCAAGCTGACCGGAGATGATTGCGTCAAAGCCACGGAGAGTCTCGCGGAGGGGAACATACACACCGGGAACACCGGTGAACTTTTCAGCAACATGGGTGGGCTGGGAGAGGAAGCGCTGGATACGGCGGGCGCGGTTAACGGTAGCGCGGTCCTCGTCGCTGAGCTCTTCCATACCCAAAATGGCGATTATATCCTGCAGCTCGCTGTATTTCTGGAGCAGCTCCTGCACACGGCGGGCGATGCGGTAGTGATCCTCGCCAACGATATCCGCTTCGAGGATACGGGATGTGGACTCCAGGGGATCAACGGCGGGGTAAAGACCCTGCTCGGCAATGCTGCGGCTGAGAACGGTTGTGGCGTCCAGATGGGAGAAGGTGGTTGCGGGGGCGGGGTCGGTCAGGTCGTCGGCGGGGACATAAACCGCCTGAACGGAGGTGACGGAGCCGCTCTTGGTGGAGGTGATGCGCTCCTGAAGCTCGCCCATCTCGGCTGCCAGAGTGGGCTGGTAGCCAACGGCGGAGGGCATACGGCCAAGAAGAGTGGAAACCTCGCTGCCCGCCTGAACAAAGCGGAAGATATTATCGATAAAGAGAAGAACGTCCTTATGCTCTCTGTCGCGGAAATATTCCGCCATGGTGAGACCGGTGAGACCGACGCGCATACGAACACCGGGGGACTCGTTCATCTGACCGAAGACAAGGGCGGTTTTTTCAATAACGCCGCTTTCCCGCATTTCGGTCCAAAGGTCATTGCCCTCGCGGCTGCGCTCGCCAACGCCGGTGAATATGGAGTAGCCGCCGTGCTGGGTGGCAACATTGTGGATAAGCTCCTGTATAAGAACGGTCTTGCCAACACCTGCGCCGCCGAAAAGACCGATCTTACCGCCCTTGGGATAGGGGTCGAGAAGGTCTATAACCTTGATGCCGGTTTCGAGAATTTCAACGGCAGGACTCTGCTGGTCAAAGGCGGGGGGCTTGCGATGGATCTCCCAGCGCTCGGTGTCGGGTGCCTCGCCGCCGTCTATGGGCTGACCGAGAACATTGAACATTCTGCCCAGAGTTGCCTGACCCACGGGAACAGTTATGCCGCGGCCGGGGGCTTCAACGCTCATGCCGCGGGAAAGACCCTCGCTGTCGGAGAGCATAATGCATCGCACGGTGGAGGCATCCACGTGCTGAGCAACCTCCATAATATGCTCTGTGCCATTGACGGAGACCCGAAGCGCATCCTTGATGGAAGGAAGGCCGGCATCTTCAAAGTGCACATCTATAACAGGTCCGGAGATCTGAGTAATTTTGCCGGTGGTCACTGGAGCTGCACCTCCTTGGTTTCGTTGTGCTTCTGCGCTCTTGCGCCGGCGGAAATCTCGGTGATTTCCTGAGTGATGGCGGCCTGACGCAGATGGTTATACTCGATGGAAAGCTCCGCCAGAAGCTTATCGGCATTCTGGGTGGCGCTGTCCATGGCGTGCATGCGCTCGCTCTGTTCGCAGCAATAGCTGTCTACGAGGGCGCTATAGATAAAGCCGGAAAGATAGCTGTGGATAACCTGCCCCAAAACCACTTCAGGAGAGGGACGAAACTCAAAGGGTTCGTTAACGGCTTTCTCAAAGTCGGGGGCAGAGAAATGGTCCTTGTGGAGGGGCAGCAGACGGGTGCAGCGGTTTTCCACAAGAAAGCCTTTGCTGAGGTTGGAATAAACGATGTAAATGCGTTTCAGCTCTCCTCTGTCATAAAGGCGCAGAAGACTATGGGCGATAAGTCTTGCCCGGTCAACAGTGGGAGCGGTGGAACTGAAGAGAAAATCCTCTTCTATTGCTCTGCCCTTCCGGCGGAAATGCTGACGACCCACCTCGCCGATAACAAAAAGGCGGGTGTTGCCGTGGCGGCGGAGGAGAGCATCGGCAGTTTTCAGAACATTCTGGTTATAACTGCCTGCCAGTCCCTTGTCGGCGCTTATAACAAGACAGCCCCAAAGCTCATCCTCTCTCTCGCCGTAGGAAACGGGGCGGAGATAAGGACTGTCGGAGCCCTCAACGCTGCGGAAAATGCGTTTTACCTCACCGCGAAGAGCGCTGAAATAGGGCAGCGTTTTTGCAAGCTCGTCCTTAGCCTTGCGAAACTTGGTGGAGGAGATGAGCTGCATCGCTTTGGTGATTTTTCGGGTATCCTGAACGCTGGCTATGTGGTTTTTAATCTGTTTGGTGCTTGCCATAGGGAAACATCACCTTTTGGAAAGATATACAGAATTCACATATTTTCGTGCGGCGGAAATTATGGAGTCCTTAAGCTCGGGAGTGAGGCTGCGACCCTGAGTGATGTTGTCGCAGATGTTTGAGCAGGAAGAGCGCATATAGTCCAAAAGACCGTCGCAGCAGCTGTTGATCTGAGAAAGGGGGATATCCACCATAAGCTTGTTCAGCATGGCAACGAGGAGGATGACCTGCTCATACTGCTGATAGGCGCGGTGCTGATTCTGACGAAGCAGGCGCATAAGGCTCTGGCCGTAGTTAAGCTGGCGGCGGGTGCCTTCGTCAAGGTCGCTGGAAAACTGGGTGAAAACCTCCATCTCGCGGAACTGGGCAAGGTCAATGCGTATGGTGCCGGCTGCCTTTTTCATTGCGGGGGTCTGTGCGGCACCGCCTACACGGGAAACGGAAAGACCAACATTAACGGCGGGGCGCTGACCTGCGTGGAAGAGGTTGCTTTCAAGGAAGATCTGTCCGTCGGTGATGGAGATAATGTTGGTAGGAATATAGGCGGAAACGTCGCCGGCCTGGGTCTCTACTATGGGCAGAGCGGTCATGCTGCCGCCGCCACGCTCATCGCTGAGCTGAGCTGCACGCTCAAGGAGGCGGGAGTGGAGATAGAAAACGTCGCCGGGATAGGC
>JAZNZR010000045.1:0-9123 GCA_045595025.1 Oscillospiraceae bacterium
TACCTCCGTATCAAAAAAGAACCGTCCAAGGACGGTGCTTTTTATCAGCAAATATTAGCCTTCTGCACGCATCTGAGCGAAGCACTCGCTGCAGTACACGGGACGGTCGGTCTTGGGCTCGAAGGGAACCTTGGCCTCGCCGCCGCAGGCAGCGCAGGTAGCGGTGAAGAACTCGCGGGGAGCGCGGGTAGCGTTCTTGCGGGCGTCACGGCAAGCCTTGCAGCGCTGGGGCTCATTCTGGAAGCCGCGCTCTGCGTAAAATTCCTGTTCGCCGGCGGAGAAAATAAACTCAGCACCGCACTCTTTGCAAACTAAAGTCTTGTGTTCGTACATTTTGAATCCTCTCTTTTAGCTAGTGATTTGCCCTTATGGGCAGATATTTGCGTCAGCATTCAGCTGAGATCGCCAAGGTTAAGGTACCGCGCCAGTTTATTCCTGATGCGCTGCACGGCATTATCCACGGATTTCTGCGCTTTACCGCAGGCATCCGCTATCTCAGAATAAGACAGACCATCGAGATAAAGTTCTAAAACTTTTATCTCAAAGCGAGATAAATACCGCGAAAAGGTTGAAATAAAGTCATTTTTGCTCTCTCTGGCAAGAACCTGTTCCTCCGGTGATCGGCTAAAGGCTTCAACGCTGTAAGCCGTAAGGCTGCGGGATTCTTCAGAGAGTATCTCTTCAAGCGATACTCCGTCATTAAGGAAAGCGTGCTTTAATCTGGATGCGCTTTTAACAGCGCTGAGAAGTCTGCGTTTGACACATATTTCAGCATAGTTCTTAAAAGAAGAACCAAGTGTAGGATCATACTCCCGAATTGCGGACAGAAGACCCATCATCCCCTCTTGAATAAGATCTTCGCTATCGCCTCCCGCCAGAAAATAGGGTCTGGAACAGATCCTTACAAGGCGAAGATAGCGAATGGCAAGTTCATTTTCAGCAGTCGAGTCACCTTGCACGGCAAGGCTCTGGAGCTCCGTGTCTGTCAATTCATTATAGCTATTCAAATGCATACTTCCATTCATCACAAAGGAAATTATAGTAGCAGTTGATAAAAAAGTCAAGAAAAACACCATTAATTATTGTATAAAAGTGAAAAATTTACACACATAATAGGTAATTTTTAAAGTTCCATTTGACTTTGTCCGAGAAATTCAATATTAAGATGTTCATATGCTTTTCTGGTTACACATCTGCCTCTGGGCGTACGTGTAAGAAAACCTTGCTGAAGAAGATAAGGCTCATAAACATCTTCAAGTGTAATTGCTTCCTCGTTAATTGTTGCAGCAAGTGTCTCAAGGCCGACAGGACCGCCGCCATAAAATTCAATGATGCTGCGAAGCATTCGTCTGTCAAGAGAGTCAAGCCCCATATGGTCCACCTCAAGCCTTGTCAACGCTTCATCAGCCACAGCCTTGGTTATTACGCCTCCGGCTCGAACCTGCGCAAAATCACGAACTCTTCTGAGCATTCTGTTGGCAATACGGGGTGTTCCTCTGCTTCGCTTTGCTATCTCAGCCGCACCGTCCGGTTCGATATCAATACCCAGTATACCTGCACTTCGTTCAACTATCAGCTGAAGCTCTTCCGGAGTATATAGTTCAAGGCGGAGGGAAACACCAAACCTATCCCTGAGAGGAGCTGTAAGCTGACCGGAGCGGGTGGTTGCACCGATAAGGGTGAATTTAGGAAGATCAAGGCGAATTGAGTTTGCAGAAGGTCCTTTACCAATGATGATATCAATAGCATAGTCCTCCATTGCAGGATAAAGGATTTCCTCAACAGCTCTGTTAAGACGGTGAATTTCATCCACGAAAAGAATATCATTCTCCTGAAGATTGGTAAGAAGCGCAGCGAGATCTCCCGCTTTTTCAATAGTGGGACCGGAAGTGATTCGCATATTTACGCCCATCTCGTTGGCGATTACAGATGCCATTGTAGTCTTACCGAGTCCCGGAGGGCCGGCAAGAAGAACATGGTCAAGAGGCTCCCCGCGCATTTTTGCCGCTTGAATAAATACGCTTAGATTATCCTTCGCCTTTTCCTGGCCGATATATTCATTAAGATATCTTGGACGCAAAGACACCTCTCCGCTGTCTTCAGGCAAAATTGTAGTGGAAGTTAGTGCCTGCTCGAAGCTATCGTCTGAAAAACTTATACTCATAATTGATACCGCCTTTTACTTTATCATCTGTTTAAGCGATGCCTTGATTATTTCCTCAAGGCTAAGCTTTTCAACGTCTACTTTTTTAAGTGCAGCCGATATTTCAGAAGATGAGTATCCCAAAACCATAAGAGCCGCGCTGGCATCGTTGATTTTTGTGTTTCCGGATTCAGAAACGGCATTAAAGACAGGAACATCCTCGAAGGAAATTTCTGCTGTTTCCTTAGCGAGCTTATCCTTAAGCTCGAGAATAATGCGCTGAGCAATCTTTTTGCCAATGCCCGGTGCTGCCGTCAAGGCTTTCTCATTGCCGGAAACAATGTTCATAACAAGATTTTCAGGCGCGGAAGACGAAAGGATGGCAATAGCAGCCTTAGGACCAACGCCGGAAACTCCTATAAGCATTTCAAAGCAATGCTTTTCACTTTTGGAGGCAAAGCCATATATATCCATACAATCTTCCCGTATATATACGAAGGTATAGAGCTTTGCTTTCTCGCCGGTTTTAAGTTGAGAAACAGTATATGCAGAAGTGTTTACAGCAAATCCAACCCCTCCGCAATCAATAACCGCCAGATTGGGAAGAAGCTCTGCTACTAAACCGTTTATGTAGTGGAACATGGATCAAACCTCGCATTTTGTGATAATAGTGATGTTGCGCTTCGCGCGTGACAAATGGCAAGAGCCACTGCGTCGGCCGCATCATCGGGCTTCGGCGCATTTTTCATATTCAGTATTCTCTTTACCATATCAATAACCTGTCTTTTGTCTGCTCTTCCGTAGCCGACAACAGCCTGTTTAACCTGAAGCGGAGTATATTCAAAAATTGGAATTCCGGCTTTATAGGCAGCAAGAAGAATCACTCCCCTGCTGTGTGCAACAGCAATTCCGGTTGTAATATTTGTGTTGAAAAAAAGCTCCTCGATGCATATAACATCGGGATGAAATGTATCAAAAAGCTGATTGAGGTCATTATAAATAAGGTCAAGGCGCGAAGATAGACTGGTTTTGGCCGGTGTGCTTATTATACCGCAGGACACATAATTTAGCTTACCCATATCCGAATCAACAACACCAAAGCCAACGGTTGCAATGCCGGGGTCAATACCCAGAATCCGCATATATCAACACCCCCCAGTATAAACTTATTCTATTTTAACACAGTAAACATATACACGCAATAAAAAAAGCCGCCATTCATAAGTGAATGGCGGCATATTAATTAAATTATGCTCTGGGGTGAGCTTTGTTATAAACATCCTTCAGCTGCTTTTTAACAAGCTGAGAATAAATCTGAGTGGAGCTTATATCCGCATGTCCAAGCATCTCCTGAATGGAACGAAGATCAGCGCCGTTCTCAAGAAGATGAGCTGCAAAGGAATGGCGCAAAGTATGGGGAGTAATGGTTTTTTCAATACCTGCTTTAAGCTGATAGCTCTTTATAAGCTTCCAAAATCCCTGACGGGACATACGCTCTCCGCTTACATTTACAAAAAGAGCCTTTTCATCGGGCTTTGCGATCATCTGGGGTCTGATAAACTCAACATACTCATTGAGGGCTTTAATGGCGGCAGGATAAAGAGGAATTGCTCTGTCATGATCACGTCCATGACAGGTAATGATTCCGGCAGCAAGACTAAGATCGCTTATATCAAGAGAAATCAGCTCACTGACTCTAATGCCGGTAGCATAAAGCAATTCAAGCATGGCTCTGTCACGGTAACCCTTCGCGTCAATGCATTCAGGCTGTTCCAAAAGAAGTTCAACTTCTCTGCTTGTGAGAATCTGAGGCAGCTTCTGTGTGGTCTTATCCGGTACCAAAACATTGGCGGGATTGGATTCTACAATATTGGAATTTAAAAGGAAATTATAAAAGCCTTTGATAGAGGCGATTGCGCGGGAAACTGTTGCAACAGACTTACCCTGACCCTTGAGCCAATTAATATATTCGCCAAGAACTTCTTCATCAGCAGTATCAAAACCGCTATCAGAATGAGAAGCAAGGTAGTCACCCAATTGGCGTATATCTCTGAGATATGAACTGAGAGTATTTACAGAAGACTTTTTTACTTCGGTAAGATAAGTCTCGTACTTTTCTATACAGACATTATCATTCATCTTGTCATATCCCCCTTTCAGTTTAGTAAGAAAACTTATTGAAAAATAAGTCGAAAATGGAACGGCATAATACCGGAATTTACATAATAACAAGTATAGACAATATAATACAAATTCGGTCAGTAATCAAGTCATTTAATGAAATTACTTCATTTTTGTTAATTATCACCACATATTATGTTAACTGTATTATGTAAACAAGCGTTACCGAAGGATTGCCCTCCCCTCTTAAGTCTTGTGAATTTGGTCATTCCAGCCCATATATAGGTAATTTTAGTTTTACAATCACTATATATTGGTAATCAGCATTTCATTATGTCAACCCTTTTTCTTGATTACTATTTGTATATTCCTATTTGCGTTTTCTTCTTTTTTTATGCATTTTGCTATATTTGTGATTTTTAATAAATATCCCAAAGCAACCAATAACGCTTATCATTACGCATATTATTGCTCCTGCCGCGTTAATTTTCCCCCCAGAACAGGCAATGCTTGCGCAAAGCATCATAACACAAAATATGAATCCGGCTAATATGCAGTTTATGAATCCCTCTGTTTTTATTCTTCCCTTTACTGCAGAACACACAATGAGCGCAATCACAAACATTAGTATTTTTGATACTAAACCCATATAATCAGTCGGAATTAAATTATACATAAACAGTAAATTAAATCCGACGGCAATGGCCATATACAAAACTACGCCCATGAATGGTATCGCAAATATTATTCCAATTTTAATTCCTCTTCCCTCTTTGTTTGCCATAGAAAAACCCTCCCGGAACAAGCTTTGTTCAAACTTATTCCGGGAGGGTATATTAAATTCCTGTATCAAATTATTTGCTTGCCTGTTCGCTCTTCTGAACGCCATTGGTGGAAATGGCCCACTTGGTGATCTGGAGACGGACGCGATCTTCACCGGTTTCAAAGGTGATGAGATCGCCATCGATGTGAACGATCTTGCCAACGATACCGCCGATAGTGGTGATCTTATCGCCAACTTCAAGGCCGCTTCTCATTTCCTCAAGCTTTTTCTTCTTCTTGTTCTCGGGACGGATAAGGAAGAAGTAGAAAACAACTATAAGAACAACGATCATGATGATGGAAGAAGCGCCGCCTGCACCTGCGGCACCGCCTTCAGCGCCCGCAGCGGGAGCGCAGCCGGTAAACATCATGCATGCAAGAGCAACAACAAGGATAATGCTGAATATCTTTTTAAAATTTGCGTTCATTTTGAACCCTCCTAAAGTAATACGCCATTTAGTATATATTTAATTAGAATAAAATGCAAGTGTTTTATATTCTTCTGGCAAGCAATTCACTGTATTGATTGCGGAACAGGGTGAACTCACCGGCATCAAGAGCATCTCTGATTTTTTCCATAAGTTCATTATAGAAATGGAGGTTGTGGATAACCATGAGTCTCAGTGCGAGAGGCTCCTGTGCTTTAAGCAGATGACGGATATATGCTCTTGAATATCTTTTGCACACGGGGCAATCGCACATCGGGTCAATTGGAAGCGCATCACGCTCATACTTTTTGTTGTTCATATTCATAACACCGCTCCAAGTGAAGAGATGTCCGTGACGCCCGTTTCTGGAGGGCATAACACAATCGAAGAAATCAACACCGCGATAAACAGCCTCGATAATATTGCTGGGGGTGCCTACGCCCATAAGGTATCTGGGTTTATTCTTGGGCATATATTCTTCTACATTCTCAATGGTGTCATACATTTCCTGATGAGTCTCGCCAACCGCAAGACCACCTATAGCATAACCGGGAAGATCCAGCTCAGCAATACGCAGCATATGATCTCTTCGCAAATCGGGAAAAGTTGTTCCCTGATTGATACCGAAAAGCATCTGACCGGGATTAACAGCATCAGACTCGGAATTATATTGAGCAAGAGCTGTCTTGCAGCGCTCCAGCCAACGGTAGGTACGGTCACATGATGCTTTAACATACTCATAAGGAGAAGGAATTTTAATGCACTCATCAAATGCCATTGCAATATCAGAGCCAAGGTTGGACTGAATACGCATGCTTTCCTCAGGTCCCATAAATATTTTTGCGCCGTCGAGATGGGAGTTAAACTGAACTCCCTCCTCCCCTATTTTTCTTAACACAGCAAGAGAAAACACCTGAAATCCGCCGCTGTCTGTAAGAATAGGTTTTTCCCATGTCATAAATTTATGGAGACCGCCCATGTCCTTTATAAGTTTATCACCGGGACGGACGTGAAGATGATAAGTGTTTGATAACTCAACCTGACAGCCAATAGCCTCAAGGTCTGCTGCGGAAAGTCCGCCCTTAATTGCCGCCTGAGTTCCAACATTCATAAATACCGGGGTCTGAATAGTTCCATGGGGAGTTATAAACTCGCCTCGTCTTGCGTGTCCCTCGGTTTTTAATAGCTTAAACATTAAATATCTCCTATTCGATCATCATTGCATCTCCAAAGCTGAAGAAGCGGTATTTCTCATTTACGGCCGTTTCATAAGCTTTGAGAATATTCTCTCTGCCGGCAAGAGCGGATACAAGCATAATAAGGGTGCTCTCAGGCAAATGGAAGTTAGTAATCAGGGCATCAATACATTTGAAGTTATAACCGGGATATATAAATATCTTGGTCCAGCCGCTTTTGGCCTCCATGACACCGTCTTCACCGGCAAAACTCTCAAGGGTACGGCAAGAAGTTGTGCCAACTGCAATAACCCTTCCTCCCGCAGCCTTTGTCTCGTTAATAGCATCAGCTGTCTCCTGAGGGATCATGCAGAATTCGGAATGCATCTCATGATCCAGAATGTCTTCCTCTTTAACAGGGCGGAACGTTCCAAGACCAACGTGCAGGGTAACAAAGCATACCTTAACACCCATGGCCTTTACTTTCTCGAGAAGTTCCTTGGTAAAGTGCAATCCGGCAGTTGGTGCCGCTGCGGAGCCAATCTCACGGGAATAGACCGTCTGATAGCGTTCCTTATCCTTCAATTCCGCTTTAATATATGGAGGCAGGGGCATTTTTCCGAGCTTATCGAGTATCTCAAGAAAAATTCCTTCATACTCAAACTGAATAATGCGGTTGCCGTCTTCGATTACATCCGTAACAGTTGCTTTAAGCTCCCCGTCACCGAATATAATTTCAGCGCCTGGTCTAGTCTTTTTGCCGGGTCTTGTAAGGCATTCCCATGCTCCTCCACCAAGATCACGAAGAAGAACAACCTCGACTGCAGCACCTGTGCTTCTGCTTCCATAAAGACGCGCCGGCATAACCCTTGAGTCATTCAGAACAAGACAGTCGCCGGGGCGAAGATAATCGGTGATATCATAAAAATGTCTGTGGCTTATGTCTCCCGTAAAACGTCCAAGATGCAGAAGCCTTGAACTATCGCGCTTTTCAAGAGGAGTTTGCGCGATCAGATCCTCAGGTAAGTAAAAATTAAAATCAGATTTTTTCATATCAGTTCGTGCCAAAGCTGAGACCTACCTCACTATAGTAGAATCCCAGAATATCCTTATATGTTTTATTATAATGCTTTGCCATACCGTATGCGCCGTACTGACTCATACCGAGGCTATGGCCCCATCCGCTTCCATTGAATACAAAATTCCCGGATTCGTCCTTTTCAACAGAAAAACGAATGCTATGAAGTCCGAGGGCTGTTCTGCAGGAACCTTTTTCAATCACCTTCCTGCTTCCGTCATCCGCAGTGATTTCCATCTTAATAACATTGCCCATTTCAGAAAGGGTTGTAGAAATTTCAGCAACGGGTGAAGAAAGCTGCAGCTTAGCCGCTATTTCTGCAGGGGAATATTTAATTGTCCATTTACTCATGAAATTTATAGAGTCGGTGGAGGCTTCATAAGCATCCAAAATGCCCTTTAGATAGGGATGGTTATTATTTCCGTTAACATTAAAGTTATCCTCGGTCGCGCCGCCGTCGGAGGATGAGTACAGAGCATCAACAAATCTGCCGTTATAGCAAAGATACTGGTTTGCAGTAGCGCTGACAGCTTCATAGATATTGCTTCCAACGCTTGCGCAGCCTCTATATGCCTGGCAATATGTGTCGTTTGTAACATCAAAGCCACAACGGGTGAAATATATTGTGTTCATCATGTTCTTCTGAACATATGTACGGGCGGCAACAGCCTGTGCCTTAAGCGCCTCCAGCGGCCAGGATTCATTCATTTCCATGGCGCAAACGCCCATTACATATTTCTCGATATCGACGACATTGATGACTGTGATATTTCCCGCACCGAGCACAAGATATTCAAATCCGCCGTAATATTTGTTCTGCGCAAACCATGTTACGGCATCTCCATCTTGACTCAAAGGAAGAATTCCAAGCATTTTGCTCACATTGGTGACATCAGTCTTATAAATGAGATCGCCGGTAGAAGTATTGTAAACCCCAATACCGCTTGCCCCTATTCTTCTCATGGACAAGCGAGTAACATCCGTTCTGGCCAGCTCAACGAAACTGCGGCCTGAATCATAATAACCGAATGCATATCCGGATCCTACCGCATTTTCAAGTCTCGCCTCTTCAAGAGAACTGTTTCTGCTTGCAGAATAATAGTAGTTAAGACCAACTTTAACAATATTACTCTTAACGGCTATTTCCCCATCTGTATACAACAGACCGCTCTCTACTTCATCATCCGGTGCGGGTGTTGAAGTAGGTGTTGGCGTAGGCGTTGGCGTGGGCGTGGGTGTAGGTGTTGGCGTGGGCGTGGGTGTAGGTGTTGGCGTGGGCGTGAGTGTGGGCGTGGGCGTGGGTGTAGGCGTGGGTGTAGGTGTAGGCGTGGGTGTTGGCGTGGGTGTAGGCGTGGG
>JAZNZR010000046.1:0-9907 GCA_045595025.1 Oscillospiraceae bacterium
GGCCAGCTGTTTTATAACCTTGAGAACTTCGCCGGTGAGCTCCGGATCCAGGGCGGATGTGGGCTCATCAAAAAACAGAATTTCGGGCTTCATTGCAAGGGCGCGGGCTATGGCAACGCGCTGCTGCTGACCGCCGGAAAGCTGGCAGGGGTAGGCTTCGGCTTTGTCTCCGAGACCCATTTTCTCAAGAAGTGCCATTGCGTCGGCGATTACCTGCTCCTTGGGACGCTTTTGCACATTTATGGGTGCATCGGTGATATTTTTCAAAACGCTGTAGTGGGGGAAGAGGTTAAACTGCTGAAACACGAGTCCGTAGCAGCTTTTCATCTTGCGAAGCTCCGCAGCGGGGAGATAAACCGCGTTGCCGTTTTCGTCGGTGCTGACTGCGGCCTTATCCAGATAGAGAATATCTCCGCTATCCACGGTTTCAAGGAAGGTTGCGCAGCGCAAAAGGGTGCTCTTGCCGCTGCCGGAGGGACCGATGATGCTGACAACCTCCCCCTTTTCAACTGAAAGACTGATGCCCTTGAGCACCTGAAGGGAGCCGAAGCTTTTTTTGATGTTTTTCATATCAAGTATCATGGCGTTCCCTCCTTAATGATAGTAATCCAGAGACTTCTCGCAGCGCTCCATAATAAGTGCCACTATGTAGTTGAAGATATAGTAGAAGATACCGGCCACAAGGAAAGGGAGCATACTGTGGAAGCTGATGTTGGGAGCGGTGACTATCTGCTTTGCTCTGGTGAAAATCTCCACGGTGCCGATTGCGTAAGCAAGAGAAGTGTCCTTGACAAGGGTGATAACCTCGTTTGTGACGCTGGGCAGGCAATTTTTAACCATCTGGGGCAGAATGATTTTGGTAAAAGTCTGACCCTTGGTGTAGCCCAGAACCTCCGCCGCTTCATACTGACCGGGGGAAATGGACTCGATTCCGCCGCGGTAAATCTCCGCGAAGTAGGCAGCGTAGTTGATGACAAAGGCCAGAACGCAGGCCATAAAGCGCCACTGGGAGGGCACACTGAGACCCAAAAGGAGATTGGGACCGTAGAACACCACCATCAGCTGCAGCATAAGGGGAGTGCCGCGCATAATGGATATGTAGACATTTATTATCCAGCGTATGGGTTTTATCTTGCTGACGCGTCCAAAATAGACCAAAATACCCAGCGGAAGAGAGCCCATAAGGGTGAGAGCGAAGATAGCAAGAGTTGTGAGAAAGCCTTTGCTCAGCAGCATCAGCATGGTTTGAACTGTCATTTATTTTTCCTCATTTCAGCAGGAATGGGCGGGAACCGTTTCAGGTTCCCGCCCTATTGTTTTTTCTGTACCTTTACCGGGATTATCAGCCAAGCATGCAAAGGTTATCGATAACGAGACCGGCATCAACATAGTTCTGGGCGATTGCCAGCATAGTTCCGTCTTCGGCCATCTTCTTCAGCTCCGCATTAACAGCATCGCAGAGCTCAGTGTTGCCAAGAAGGAAGCCGACTGCGTACTGCTCGGTGGAGATGGCTTCATCAAGGATGATATATTCGCCGGACTTGTTGGCGATCTGGAACTGGGCAACGCCGATATCGGCGGCAACTGCATCAACAGTGCCCTGATTCAGCTCCATGAAGCCGCTGTTGTAGTCGGGGAGCTCAACAACCTGAGAAAGGCTGTTCTTGAACTGCTCATTGCCATTGATGGCATCGGCTGCGGAGGATGCACCCTGAGCCATAACTGCCTTGCCGGCCAGATCTGCCATAGAGGTGATGCCGCTGTCGGCCTTGACAACGAGAACGATGGAGTTATCAACATAGGGGTCGGACCAGGTGTAGAGTTCTTCGCGGCCGGTGTAGGTGAAGCCGTTCCAGATGCAGTTGATGTTGCCGGCCTTCAGCTCATTGTCCTTCTGGGTCCAGTCAATGGGAACTGCTTCGAATTCCCAGCCAAGGCGCTTGCAAAGCTCTTCAGCCATAGCAAGGTCAAAACCGTCATAGCTGCCGTCGGCTGCGATGAAGCCGTAGGGAGGGAACTCGGCATCAAAGCCGACCTTCAGAGTCTGGGCATCGCTCTTGCCGCCGCAGGCGCAGAGGGTGAGCATAAGAGCGAGGATAAGAACCAGTGCAAAAACCTTTTTCATTTCGTTTACCTCCGTGGTGTGATTTATTTCGATATCATACTAGCACATTAGCGAGGTAAAGTAAAGCCCTTTTTTAAGAAAATTTTGACTAAATTTGAAGGATTTTCTTTCATAAAAAGCACAAAAGCGACGAAATACTTGCGAAAATGATGCATCCTGATGTAAAATGTAGAATTGTTAAAGTGTTCTGCGCAGGAAGGAGGCGCTTATTTGAGAAAGCGTATAGTTTCCCTTGTTCTGGCTCTGCTGCTTTTTGCGGGTCTTTGCCCCGCCTATACTCAGGCAGCAGGTTCAATGACATATTCTGACGCTCTTGTCACTTACATAAAATACGGAGAAGGATTCAGTCCCACCCTTTATCAGGATGCAGGCGGCTGGTGCATAGGCTACGGCTGTCTGGTGAATCCCGATGACTACCCCGACGGCATCACCGAGGCGGATGCGGAAGCCCTTCTCAGAGAAAAAATGGATCTTCTTGCCAATGAGGTGAAGAAATTCCTCAATCGCTACGGCGTGAGTGTAACTCAGGGACAGTTCGATGCCATGTGTTCCATGACCTACAATCTGGGACCCTACTGGCTCTCCGCAGCCAACACTCTGCCCAGCATGATTATCAATGGCTCATGGAACTATTCTGCCGAGGATATTGTTTCCGCCTTTGCCGCATGGTGCCATGTTGGCGGAAATGTAAACAAGGCAATTCTCACCCGCCGCATTGCCGAGGCTAAAATGTTCCTTTACGGGGATTACAGCGGCAACTCTGCCGGCTGGAACTGGCTTGTCTGCTCCGGCAACGGAGGCAGCGTCAACCGTAAGGTAAATTGCTACCGCAGCGGCGGCACCTACGGCAGCTTGCCTGCGGCCACCCGAAGCGGCTATACTCTTGAAGGCTGGCTCACCGACTCCGGCGTTCTGCTCACAGCGGACAGCGTGGTTTCCGGAAACTTTTTTGTCAGCGCAAAATGGCGCAGCAATTCCGAGCCAGAACCCACTCCCACTCCCGCTCCCGAGCAAACTCCTGCTCCTGAGCCCACTTCCGCGCCTGCTCCCACGCCCACACCCGCGACAAGCCCTTCTGCGGAGCCAGTTCCGCCCCCCGCACCCACTCCTACGCCTACACCTACGAATACTCCTACCCCAACTCCCACACCCACGGTCAAGCCCACCGTCAAGCCTGCGGCTAAGCCGGCACCAATCCCGAGCCAGTCACCTGTTACTGCGCCTAAGCCCGTTTCAACCCCGACACCCAGCCCCAGCATTAAGCCCACAGCAACACCCACCTATACAGCAAAGCCCACCGTCACCCCCAGCCCCACTCCTGCCGCCACGGAGGAGATTAAGGAACTGCCTGAGAAGGACAAGGCGGAGCTGATAAACCACGATGACCCCGGATATGAGCTTTCATGGAAGCTCAGCGCAGGCGCTCTTGTTGTTGACGGGGAGGAGGAATGGGAAAACAATTTCCCCGACCTTCGTCTGGACGCATGGTACTATGAATATGTTGCCGACCTTGCTGAGGCAGGCATAATAAGCGGTTATCCCGACGGCAGCTTCAAGCCCGGCAACTTCGTCACCTGGGGAGAGGCTCTCAAAACCATGACCATGGCTTGCGGCTTCCCCGCAATAGAACCGAAGGAAGCCGAAGAGGGCGAGGAAGCCGAGCATTGGGCTATGGTATACCTGAACTTTGCTCTGGAAAAAGGATTTTTGGAAAGTGCTGAGGGCATAAAGCTCAATGCGTATATAAGCCGCAATGATGCGGCCGGACTCCTTGCAGCATATCTGGAGCTGGAGACGGATGAGGAACTGAAAAATCCCTTCAAGGACAGCGATGACCCCAATGTGCTGGCCCTATACCATATAGGAATAGTGGACGGAAGTCTTGAAGAGGGACGCAGATACTTCAAGGGCGATGACAAAATCAAGCGCAGCGAGCTTTGCAAGATCCTCAGCCTGGGCAAGGAATATGTTTCCGAAAACTTTATCTGCATTATGGGCGACAGAGCGAAAATAAACTTCGATCTGCCTATGAATGATCTTGATGAAAGCCGCTTCATTTCCTATAAAGACCGCATTTACTATGATGATTCCACTATGGATATACGCTATGGCGTTGATGTAAGCCAGCATCAGTATGACATAGACTGGAATGCTCTTGCGGACGATGGCTTCGATTACGCGATTATTCGCGTCGGCTACCGTGGCTACACCGAGGGCAAGATGAGCATAGACCCCTATTTTGAGAAAAATATGAAAGGCGCCGCTGCGGCGGGTCTTGATGTGGGTGTCTATTTCTTCTCTCAGGCAACAAGCGTTGAAGAAGCTGTTGAGGAGGCGGAGTTCCTCCTTGATGCCATCGAGGGCTATGAGATAAACTACCCCGTAGTATTCGACTGGGAGCCTATGTTCGTCTACGGCTCAAGAACCCTCACCTATGACGGAGATACCGTAACCGATGCATCCATCGCCTTTATGGAGCGGGTCGCAGAAGCGGGATATACCCCCATGACTTATTATAATAAGTCTGTGGCGTATCTTAAGCTGGATCTCTCCAAGCTGGACGGCTATCATGTATGGCTTGCTCAGTATGCCACGGAGGCACCCGACTATATCTACCACTTTGATATGTGGCAGTACGGCACCGCTCAGGTGGACGGTGTTGAGGGTGAATGCGATGTGAATATATCCTTCCGGGATTTCGCAAAAAGACCTGAAGAAAACCATGAATAAAAGCAGATTTAAGAGCCCGGTTATCCAGCCGGGCTCTTTTTTATAAAAAACACTTGACCTTCCATAAGAGGGAAAGTATATCATATACATATATAAACTGACCAATAAACGGGGGATCTGTGTCCCGTCACGGAGGAAGCCAATGAAAATGCTTGAGCTGCGCGATGTGCGCTATACATATCAGACTCAATATCAGAAGGTGGAAGCCCTTAAGGGCATAAGCCATAGCTTTGAATCCGGCAAGGTTCACGCCATCGTGGGACGCAGCGGCAGCGGCAAAACCACCCTCCTCTCCCTTATGGCAGGGCTTGACCTGCCCACCGGAGGAGAGGTTTTGTGCGGTGGGGTTTCTACGGCGGAGGCTAAGCTTGAAGCTTACCGCAGAGAAAAGGTTGCTGTAATTTACCAGAACTTCCGGCTTTTCCCCCTGCTCACCGTTGCGGAAAATGTGATGTATCCTATGGAGCTTCGCGGAATAAAACCCCGGGATGCCCGCAAAAAGGCAGCGGAGCTTATTGCAAGGGTAGGGCTGCCCGAAAGCGCCCTCAACCGCTATCCCACCATGCTTTCCGGCGGCGAGCAGCAGCGTGTTGCTATAGCCCGCGCCCTCGGCATGGAAACCGGAATTTTGCTGGCGGACGAGCCCACCGGTAATCTGGACACCGCCAACAGCGAAAACATAGCTTCTCTCCTTTGCAATCTCGCCCATAAAGACGGCTACTGCGTAATTATCGTCACCCATGATATGGCTCTTGCTGCCAAGGCGGACTGCGTTTTGGAACTGCGCGACGGTGCCGTGAAGGAGTAAGGGACTATGATACTACGAAACGGAATTTTATCCACCCTTCGCGGGCGGGGGCGAACAGTGCTTTTCACGGTGCTTATTCTCCTTATGTCCCTCTCCCTGACCCTCGGGGCAGGAATGTGGGCATACTGCTCGGCTCAGCTTGAAGCGCTGGACAACAGCTACACCTCCATAGCCCTTGTAGAGTATATGGGAGCGGACTATCCCGACGAAAACGCGGCAGACCCATTTGCCCGTTCCGCCGCAGAGCAGACCGACTCTGAGGCCATCTCCGCCATTGAGGGAGTTGAGCTTTGGGAGAAAACAGACTCCGGCTTGGCCTTTATAGAGGGCTTCAAGCGTCAGGGTGAGAGCGCCTACTCAAACCGCGCGGTGATTGAGTTTATCCAGTTCACCGAACTTTGGACGGGGGGCGTGGCATACGTCACCGAGGAGGAGCTGCCTGAGACTTTTTACGCCATGGACAGCCTCAACTGGACAGCGCGGCTTCATACCCCCGGCTTTGACAGCGGCTTTGTGAATTTCTATGGCAGCCGCAGCGGCTATATCTGGCAGCGCGACCCCTCCACAGGAGAGACGGTTTATTATAAGCCCCACGAACTCACCGGCGAATACATAATTGGCAGCGATAACTATGTTGAATATGTCAACGGCGCAGAGCGAATCCGTGTACCTGCCTCAAAGTTTGAGACAAGCCATTTTTATGACAGCTTCATGGGGCTTTACGGCTATGAGACTCAGGTGCTGCAGGGCTGGAGCGCAATCACAAACAATGTTCTTTACGCTCGGGATGTTGAGGGCGCAAAAGCAATGGTGATTGACGCCAACGGCCACGACTTTACACCGGAGCGGGGCAGGCGCTATACCCTTCACGGCCAGTTCCTGACCAGCAATGCTGCCCATCTCCGTTTTGCAATAACGGATTTTTATGAGGGCTGCGAGACCGAGCCATGGCAGGATACCCGGGATAGCTCCGCCGCACCCATTTTCTATGAGTATGCGGATTATTATTCCCGCGCCAATAACTATGTCACTGTGAGCGCCTCGGCGGATATCTCCTCTCTGGAGGCTTTTCAGCAGAACATTTTCCGTCTCGAGCAGGGTCGCTTCCCCACTGCAGGAGAAAAGGGCGTCTGCCTTGTCAGCGGCGACATTGCCCGTCAGATGGAGCTGAGCCTTGGTGACAGCATAAACATTAATTATTTCTCCTCCGCTGCCGATGACCGCTTTGATGTTCGTGAAAACGGACGGGATGCTCAGCTGGAAGTTGTGGGAATTGCCACAATGCCTGAAAACTACTGGGGCTATGTCTGGGTCAGCGATGGGGAAGGCAGCTTTGGCGGAGAGCATTACGGCTATCAGATAGGCAGAGCCCTTTTGGATAACGCTACCGCCCGTCAGGCTGCCGAGGCCATACAGGCTCTCTGCCCCGAGGGGGTGCGGGTAACCCTTTTCGATCAGGGCTATTCCTCCGCCGCCCAGCCTCTGGAAACAATGCGCAGCACCGCTTTGGCGGTCACCCTCGCATCCGCCTGCGGAGCACTGGCTGTCATTTTCCTTTTTGCCTATCTCTTTGTGGGCAGGCAGAAGGAAACCGTCAATGTTCTCTTTTCGCTTGGAACCCCCAAAGGGAAAATCAGCCTTTGGCTTCTCTCCGGCGCAGTTATCATATCCGCAGTTGCATCCGCCGTGGGTGCGTGGTTGGGAGGTTTGACTCTGGGGAAGATAATCTCCATGGCCTTCTCTGCCGCCAGTGAGCTTTATGCGGTGGACGGACGTTTCAGCGAGTCTGCCGTTGGAGTGATCCGTGAAAGTCTGCCCCTTGGGGAAACTCCTCTTTGGCCTCCTTTGGCAGCCTTTATATTCATGTTTGTTCTCAGCCTTCTGCTCTGCAGGGTTTTTCTGGGGATTGCCCAAAAGCAGACTGCCCCTAAAAAGGGCAAGCTCTCTGTCCGGGTTCCCAGGGGCGGCACCTCTGTTGCAGGAAAAGGCGCATTCCGCTTCGCTTTTCTCAGCGCCCGCCGCGGCGGCTGGCGCAGCGGAGTTGTCCCTGCTGCAGCCTTAGTCCTCAGCCTTTTCCTCGGCATACTTGCCACCGCTTCTTCTCTCCGAAGCGAGCAGATGGCCGCTCTTTACCGGGATACGGAAATTTCGGGACGCGCCGTAAGCACCAACGGCAGACGCAGCACGGAGCTCGTCATCGCCCCCGAAAATGCCCGCACACTTTGGAAGAGCGGTATGCTTAAGGATATAAGCGTGTCTATCGGCTTTAACTACTGGTTCGAAGAGGATATGCCCGAATTTGGCACCGGTTCTTTCGCTGCGGATGCCCGTGACGGCTGGATAAGCCGCCAGCCGGAGCTTGTGGCGCTGAACGGTCTTGAAGCCGCGGGAGAGTTTATCTACGGCAATATTCCCGATATAAATTGGCTCGACGGTTGGGATGAGAGCTTTCTTGCCGAGAGTGAAGCCTGCGCAAGCGTGCTTGAAACCATGTCCTTCTACCGCCGCCCCACTCTTCTGGCCGCGGAAAAAGAAGCGGATGCCGTTCCCTGCCTTATGCCACGAAGCTTGATGGAGCGTTTTGGGCTGGAGCTTGGAGACAGCATCCAAGTGAACTTCCGTTATCTTGTGGACGGAGAAAAGCTTGAAAGCCTCCGGGAGCTTTATGTTGTGGGCGATTTCCCCCAGACGGGCAGAGACGCCAACATTTATGCCCCTCTCACCCTTTGGTGCGATGAGGGCTGGATAACAGCAGAGGAAGACCTGCTCCCCGAAGGGGAGCGCGTAGAGCTGCACTTCGCCAGTCCCAGGGACAGGGATAAGTATTTTTACTTTAACTCCCGCTTTTCCACCTGTGTCTTCACTATGGAAAGCGCCGCTGAGCTGGATGCAATTCGAGACTATCTCGATGCCAAAGATTTTTCCCGTGTGGACGGTCTGCGCTCCAACCGCACAACGGTGCTCCTCTTCGACCGCTCCTTTGTGGAAACCGTGGGCGGTCTGGGAAGATACATCTCCTTCTCCCAGCTTCTCTTCCCCGTGCTTTTCGTCCTTATGGCGGTGCTGGGCTTTATAATCAGCTGGCTCATGGTCAATGCGAGACGAATGGAATTTGCGATTGCCCGAGGTTTGGGCGCAGGCAAAGTCCGCGTGTTTTTCTCCTTCTTCCTTGAACAGGCTCTGCTGTGTCTTTGCGGCATCGCTTTGGGATGTGCGCTGCTGTGCTTTGCCGGAGAAGTCTCCACCTGGTGGTGGGCTGCCGCTTTATTTGCTCTGTGTTATCTCCTTGGCTCTGCCGTTTCCGTTATTGCCGTTGGCAGAACGCATCTCATGAGTCTTCTCAGCGAGAGAGAATAAAATCAAAAGGACCGGTTCTTTTGAACCGGTCCTTTGGTATTTAATTGAAGTATCAGTCGTCAATATCGGCGGCGGAGATAAGGCCGTAACCGCCCTGCTTGCGCTTATAAACAACGGAGAAGCTGTCGTCGTCCTCCTGATTGAGGAAAGCGAAGAACTCATGTTCCAGAAGCTTCATCTGTAAAATGGCTTCCTCGACAGTCATGGGCTTGAGAGAGAAGCGCTTGGTGCGCACAACGCGGAAATCGTCCTCGTCTGCATATTCCTCTTCGGGAATAAACTCGGGCTTGATGTCGCGCTCAAGAGCGCCTTCGCGGAGCTTTTTCTCAAGACGGGTTTTGTTCTTGCGGATCTGACGCTCGATAGCAGCAACTGCGGAGTCAATGGATGCGTGCATATCCTGAGTCAGCTCGCTTGCGCGGAAATACATGCCGTTGTTGTTAAGCGTGACTTCGACTCTGCAGCGGCCACGCTCGGTGGAGAAGGTGACGGATGCTTCGCTTTCCCGTTTGAAGAACTTGTCCAGCTTTCCTACCTTCTTTTCTGCGTAGGCGATAACCTCGGCGTCGACCTGCAGCTTGCGTTCGATAAAGTTATACTTCATATAAGTCACTCCTTTTGCTGAATCTTCGGAGAGGGGAGACCCCTCCGTAGTTATATTATACATCATAAAGGCGCAAAAGAAAAGCGAAATTGTGCAAAATAGTATACAAAAAGCAGGGGCTTGAATTTGGATACGGAATATGCTAATATAGAAACAGCGTGAGGGTTTCCCCTCGCGTTTTTCGTTTTAAAGAAGTGCTATACATATACAAACAAGGCTGCGCACAAAATGCGCAGCCTTGTTTGTTATTTTCAACCCTCGATATTTTCTTCGGGGGGAAGGG
>JAZNZR010000047.1:0-56721 GCA_045595025.1 Oscillospiraceae bacterium
GGAGTTGAGGCTGTAACCCTTTACTGGGAAGGCGCCGTCCTTAGGGATCAGCATCTCCCAGGGCAGAGCCTTGGTGCCCTCAAAGAGCTCGTCAAAGGTCCTTGCGTCAAACTTGCCCAGCTCGATGAGCACGCGCTCGCCGATGCGCAGGTTCACGTTGGCAGCGGCAACGGCTTCAGCGCCGCCGGTGAAGTATACACGGCCGTTTTCAGAGGCCACATTTTCAAGGCCCAGTCTTTTCAGCTCATCAGCAATGGGGCTTTCCAGACCCAGCAGACAGGGCACACAAAGTTTATAATCCATAATTCTTACTCCGAAATTATATTTGTTCCAGCTATTATACACCTAAAAAATTACCGATGTAAATAAATAAACTGTAAATAAAATGGCACCGAAGGAAAAATTCGGTGCCATTGCGCGCTTGTTGTGGCCTGTTTATTCTGCGGTCATTTCCGCCACGATGCGGTTGCAGTTTGCGTAGACCTCTTCCGCGCTGTCGGGAAGGTGGAATTTTCCGTCCTC
Organism: Oscillospiraceae bacterium; assembly: GCA_045595025.1. Lineage (GTDB taxonomy): Bacteria > Bacillota > Clostridia > Oscillospirales > Oscillospiraceae > SIG459. Next base: position 523 of record JAZNZR010000047.1, read on the forward strand.
GTAGAGGATTTTGCCGGCTATCATTGTGAGCTTAACGCAGTCGCGGCTGCCGGAATAAACTATGTTTTTCGCAACGTTATTGATAGGCTGCATTGCGGGACGGCTCAGGTCAATGACTATCATATCCGCCTGCTTGCCTGCATCGATGCAGTCGCAGTCAGTAAGACCCATTGCCAGAGCGGAGCCGCTGCAGGCCATTTTGAGGACCTTGAGAGCGTCCATGGCGGCGGCATCTCCCAGAGAGAGCTTCTGGAGCACGCAGGCCAGGTACATCTCGCGGAACATATCCAGAGCGTTGTTGCTGCCGGGACCGTCGGTGCCGATTGCCATGTTCATTCCCGCCTCATCGAATTTCACGAGGGGGGCAATGCCGCTTGCAAGCTTGGCATTACTGGCGGGGCAGGTGACCGCCCAGAGACCGCGCTTTTTGAATATCTCAATGTCATTATCGCTGAGATAGACGCAGTGGTAGCCGCCTCCGCCGTAATCAAAAAGCCCGAGGGAGTCAAAAAGCTCCGTGGGGGTCATACCGTGGCGGCCGATGCACTCATTATGCTCCGCTGCGGTTTCGGAGATATGGGTGAAGAAGGGGAGCTTTCTGTCGTGGCAGAAGCGGGAAACCTCCTTCATGATCTCCACCGAGGTGGTATATTCCGCGTGGATGGAGGGGAGCATGCTCACAAGGGGGCTTATGGAGTTCACGGTATCGCACTCCTGAGCAATGGTCTCATAGGTCTCGTTCATGGAGCAGAAAACGCTGCGGAAGCCGTATTCGGCGCAGGTCTCCGCGGCTTTGGGGCGGTGGAAATACATATCAAAGCCGGCGGTTATGCCGCTAGTGAGATATTCCATAATTGCCAGCTTATAGAGCCAGCTCACCCGCTCCGGGTTCAGCTTGGCCTCCAGAGGGAAGATGCGGTCGAAAAGCCAGGGCTGGAGAGGCATATCATCGGCGATGGAGCGGCTGAAGGTCATTGCGGAGTGGGTATGGGCATTTTTGAAGCCGGGCATCAACAGATTGCCCTGCAGGTCGATTTCCCTTTCAAAGGCGGGAGCATCCGCTTTGGCGGGACCCACATAGGCGATTTTGTCGCCATCCACCCAAACCTCATGGTCGGTAATGCCAAAATTTCCGTTCATGGCAAGGATTTTGCCGTTATAAAAGCGTATCATAGCGTTTTTCCTTTCAGTTATCGATATAAAAGCAATCTTTTTCCCATGTGGCTGGGTTGGTGTCAATGTATTGCCAGATCATCATATAGTCATTGTGGTTTCGAATGACGTGGTCATGAAACGATTTTTGCCATACTTTCAAGCGGGGGGCAATCGTGTGGACTTCCCGTGAAACGCCGGATTTATACTGACCAACGATTGTTGACAGTGTAGGGAACGGTCTTGACCGTTCCGTATCATCACAGCCGATTACCACAATCATGTGTATATGGTTGGGCATAACTACATATTTGTCAACACGAACGCCTTCAAAATGAGAACTTATATTTGATATATGCCGCGCAGCAATTTCTCCGTATTTACTTGCATTCCCGCAGGGACCAAATACATGCTTCTTTTCAAAGGAGCATATAGTGACGAAGTAGTACCGGGGAGAGGAGTAATCATATCCCTCCAAGCGGGTTCGCTTTCTTTGGGGGAAGTTCATAACTTGCTCCTTTCGGAACGGTCAAGACCGTTCCCTACAATAATGAGCAGGTATACCGACAAATCATTCAAAAAGCTTTTTCAGGCTTTCGCTGTAGGGGGGACGGCAGATGCCTTTTTCCGTGATTATGCCGCTTATAAGCTCATGGTCGGTGACATCAAAGGCGGGATTATAGCACTTCACACCTTCGGGAGCCATGGGCTCGGAGTACCATTTTTCTCTTATCTCGCTGCCCTCGCGAAGCTCGATTTCGATATGCTCACCGTCGGGGCAGTTCATATCCACTGTGCTGGTGGGTCCCAGAACATAGAAGGGTATTCCGTAATGCTTTGCCAGAATGGCAACTCCGGAGGTGCCTATTTTATTGGCAGCGTCGCCGTTGGCGGCTATGCGGTCGCAGCCCACAAAGCAATACTGCACCCAGCCGTTTTTCATAACTATGGATGCCATGTTGTCGCAGATGAGGGTGACATCAACTCCCGCTTTCTGCAGCTCATAGCTGGTGAGGCGGGCACCCTGAAGGAGAGGACGGGTCTCGTCGGCAAAGGCACGGAAACTGATTCCCTTTTCTGATCCGAGAATAAGAGGGCCGATGGCGGTGCCGTAGCGGCTGGTGGCAATGGGTCCCGCGTTGCAGTGGGTCAGCACACCGTCCCCCTCCTTGAGAAGGCTGAGGCCGTACTCGCTTATGGCCCTGCACATGGCAATATCCTCGTCCAGAATGGCCTGTGCCTCGGCTTTGAGGAGGGGGAGAAGCTCCTTGGGCTCTTTTTCGGGATTGGAGGAGAGCACCTTCTCCATCCGCTTTAATGCCCAGCTCAGATTGACCGCTGTGGGGCGGGAGGAATTGAGATAGGCGCTCTTTTCAAGAAACTCCCTTTCAAAAGCTTCGCGGGAATTCAAATCCATCCTTTGTGCGAGGACATACATGGCAAAGCCCGCGAATATGCCGATGGCGGGTGCGCCGCGGACACGGAGGGATTTGATGGCTTCATACATGGCCTCAGCGGAGGCCAGAACTATGTATTCGCTGTGGTTGGGCAGGCGGCTCTGGTCGAGAATTATAAGGCTTTTTCCGTCCCGGCTGAGGCGGACATGATCAACGGTCTGGGGCATATCTTTCACCTCAATATTTTTCCCAGTGTATTTTTTCGGGGTCGAAGCGGTCATCAAAGCGCTTTTCATACTGCTTGTAGCCTATGGATATAACGGCGTAGGGGATAACATGATCGGGAATATCCAGCGCGTTTTTCACATGAGCCATTCTCTCTGGATAGGGCCAGTTGGCTATCCAGCAGGCGCCCAAGCCTTCCTCCTCAACCTGCAGGAGTATAGTCTGGCAAACAGCGCCCATATTGCTGGGCCATGTGCCGCCGTGCCAGGCTTTTTCCTGATTGGCGCAGACAACGATCTGCAGAGGAGCTTCCGCGGCAAAGCCGGAATAAGGACCCAGCTGGCTTATATTTTTCAGCATCTCCTTTTCCGTAACCACGATGAATTCCCAGTCCTGAGCGTTGTGGCCGGTGGGAGACTGCATGGCGGCGCGGAGTATGCGCTCTATCTTGTCTGCTTCAACCGCCTTATCCAGATATTTTCTTATACTGCGGCGTTTCATAATACTGTTCATAACAAGACTCCTTTTGCTTAAATCCTGTTGCTCAGGCTAAGAGCGCCTGCGCAGAGAAGCCGGATATTTTTCTCATCAAAAACCGTATCCCGCGGGGTATGGATGCGGTTCATATAGTAGCCGATGAATTTCGCTTTTTTCAGGGCGGCAACACCCACACCGCAGGGGAAGCGGCTTTGGTCGGAGGGGTAAAAGGCGGCGGAGCTTTTTTCGAAAAGCAGCTTTTTATCCCCTTGGGGCAGGAAGGAATTTTCCAGAAAAGCGCCGTATTTGGCCAAAGCCTTTTTGCTGTTTACCAGCAGGATGTGGTCACCGTCGGATACGCAGTCGAAGTTTATAAGGAGGGTATCCTTAACTGCCTTTTTGTGTTTGCGCCAAAAGGCGGAGGAGCCCACAAGACCCTGTTCCTCCAAATCGAAAAACACGAAAGCGCATTTTTCCCGCTGCTCCGCGCTCATCGCCTCGTAAATCTCGCAAAGAGTGATAACTCCCGAAGTGTTGTCATTGGCGGTGCGGGGGTTGGCGGGACCTGCCATCATAAGATAGAGGAGGAGCCACAAAATCAGGACGCTAACAGCGGGTGCAATATCGGGGGATATAAGAAGACCCGCTCCGACGCCGATACCCACGGCGAGGGCAAAAATAATGGCTGTCAGGAAAAGCTGATAGATTATGTAGATGAAGATATTTTTCGGGGTGATGAAATTGGGGAGGGGCATAAAGGCGCAGGTGTCATAGTGGGCAGTGAAAATCACCCTGGCACTGTCCGGCTCGCCGATTACAATGTTGCGCACGCTGCCTTTTTTCTCCACTTTTGCCTCGGGTATGCGGCTTTGAATAAGCTCTATGAAGGCGGTTTTTTGCTTTTTGCTTTTTCTCACCTGATATTTTTCAAATATTTCTGCGGAAAGGCCGGTCATTTTTCTATCTCCTTTATTGCCAATTCCAGAATAATTTCCAATGCCCGCGCCATATCCTCAATGCTCATTGAAGGGAGCGGGGGAGGTTTTTTCTCCGCCTGAGCGGGGCAGAGGGGAACATGTACAAAGCCTGCGGCAATGCCTGTGCCTTGGGTGCTGCGAAGAAGGGTGTATAAAATATCGTTGCAGACGAAGCTGCCTGCGCTGAGACTAAGCTCTGCGGGTATTCCCGCCTCCTTCAGCGCGGCAAGCATGGCTTTCACCGGCAAGGTGACAAAATACGCCGCCTCGCCCCGGGCTGAAACGGGCTCGTCCACGGGGGTGAACTCCGCGTTATCCGCAATGGAGGCATCCCGAAGATTTATTGCCACACGCTCAATGCTCACGGCGGCTCTTCCCGCCGCCTGCCCCGTGCAGATGACAAGGGAGGGCTCGGCGCTTTCCAGAGCGGAAAGCAGCTGCCTTTCTCCCGCAATAAACTCCGTGGGCAGCTGTTTTTTTATAATTTTTGCTCCGTGGATCTCATCGGGCAGCAGCTTCACCGCCTCCCATGAGGGGTTTATGCTCTCGCCGCCGAAGCTATCGAAGCCTGTAACAAGAACTCTCATATCAAAGCTCCATTTTGTTATATCTCTTGAAACCGTCCCCCAGAACCTGATGGGCATCGCTGAGAATGATAAAGGCATCGGGGTCTATCTCGCTGACCAGTGCCTTAAGCTCTGCGGCCTGACGCTTTTTCATGGCGGAAAGGAGTACGTTTTTCTCCTGACCTGTATAGAAGCCGCGGCCTTCCAGAACGGTTACGCCCCGGTCAAGGCGGCTGTTTATTGCCTTGCCTATCTCCTCATATTTTTCAGAGACGATGATGACCATGGTGGAGTAGTCCAGCCCGTAGATGATGGAGTCAATAACTATGGAGCTGACATAAAGGCAGACGGCGGAATAGAGGGCGCGGCTGATATCTCTGAAGACTATGCCGGTGAGAGCCACTATTACCAAATCTATTATCAGCATAAGTCTGCCGATGGGCAGCTCGGGGAGGGCGGGGCGAAGAAGCCTTGCGGCAATATCGCTGCCGCCGGTGCTGGCTCCCGCGATAAACACAAGACCCAGACCTGCTCCTATTCCGGCACCGCCGAAAACAGCCTGCAGCAAAGGCTCAAGCTGGGGGACGGGTATGTTTTCGCTAAGGCTCAGGAAAAGGCTGCTGAGGAGCATGCCGGCCAGAGAGCCTATAAAGAAGTTTTTGCCTATGCTCTTAAGCCCCAGCAGGAAGAGGGGCACATTCAGAATAAAGGACCAGAGAGCCACGCTGCCGAAGCCGCTGAGATGGCTTATGAGCTGGCCTATACCGCTGACTCCGCCTGCGTTTATATGGGCGCTCTGGAGAAAAATATTAAAGCTGAAAGCGAAAAGGGCGCTGCCGAAAATGATCAAAGCGGCGGAGCGCAAAAGGGTTTTGAGGCATATCTTTCTCATGGCTCTCCACCTCCGCAAAAGAAAATATTATTTTTAACAGAATATCATTTAAATATACGCTTATCAAGAATCAGTACCCTTTTCGGCGATAAATAAAGAAACAAAGGGGAATACCAAGAAAAAGTCCCCCGAGGACATCAAGAAAGCTGTGCTGCTTGATGAACATTGTTGAAAGGCAGACAGTAAAAGAAAGGGCGAGCCAGACAGGGCGCAGCCTGCGCATACTGGGACTTATCAAGGCGACACCTGCCGCGGCAACGGAGCCCAGAACGTGCATACTGGGAAAAACATTGGTGGGGGTGTCGACCCGGTAAAGGGCACTCACGAGACGGGTGAGGATGTTTTCCCGGGGAAAAACGGCGGGGCGGAGAGCCTGCCCGTTGGGAATAAGGAGGCATATGAGCAGTGCCGCGCCGAAGCTGAGGGAGAGGGAGAGCATGTATTTTTTGAAAGCAGGCACATCACGGAAAAGGAGAATAAGCCCCGTGGCAATAAGCAGGGGATACCAGAGGCAATAGGGGATCACGAAAATTTCCGCAAAAGGTATAGCGGCATCGATGGGGCTTGAGACCCACCAGCGCACCCTCTCCGGGGGGATGAGTTTTTCGAGGGCAAAAAAGCAGATAAGGAAGGCGGGGAGGAAAAGAAGATAGAAAATATGGGGATTTTTCCGAAAAAAGGTTTTGATTTTTGCCATAGCACACCTCCAGAGTGTATTAATGATTTTATCCATCGGAGGGGAAAATATTTCATATAAAAGCCCCGACGTTGGAGACAAATAACACCTCATCCGTCTGCCTTCGGCAGCCACCTTCCCCTCGAGGGGAAGGTTTTTGAGGGGGTGCGGGGTTTAAAGGCTTCCCTTGGGGGAAGCTGTCAGCGTCAGCTGACTGATGAGGGAAAACGGCGGGAGCAAGCTTCGCGAAGCGAGGCAGGAATGGAAGGTTTTCGCGAAGCGAAAAGCCCAACCGCCCTACGGGGGTGTGGTATAAAAGGCGGGCCGGCCGGGTGTCCGGCCCCTACAATCGATGTTTTCGTACAGCGTTTGTAGGGAAGGGTCTTGACCGTTCCGCAAACCCCTCATCCGTCACGGCTTCGCCGTGCCACCTTCCCCAAGGGGAAGGCTTTTGAGGGGGGGGCGAAAAAATTATTTCACCCTCTTGACAAAGAAAACACGACGTGATATCTTAACTGTACTAATACAGCTAATACAGTTAGTGCAGAGAGGTGAAGTCTGTGATAACAATAAATTACAGAGACCCCCGTCCCATATATGTGCAGGTTATGGATGCTCTCCAGAAGCTTATCGTTTCGGGCGTGATAGCTCCCGACGAGAAAATGCCCTCTGTGAGAGAGCTTGCCCAGTCGCTGGCCATCAATCCCAACACCATTCAGCGTGCCTACAGGGAGCTTGAAGGCCGGGGCTATATCTACTCCATAGCCGGCAAGGGCAGCTTTGCCGCCCACAAAATGGATGTGGACGCGGGAAGAAGAAATCAGCTCCTCAAAACCCTTGGGGAGACAGTTAAGGAGCTTCGCTATCTTGGCGTAAGCGAGGAGGACATTGAGAAATATCTGAAGGGAGGCAGCGAAGAATGATTCAGATAAAGAATGTCAGCAAAAGCTTTGACGGCTTTATGGCTTTGGACGGCATCAGCATCCACGTTCCCAAAGGCGGAATATACGGCCTTGTGGGACCTAACGGCAGCGGAAAAAGCACTCTTATCCGCAATATTATGGGCATTTACCGCCCCGACAGCGGTGAGATAGAGGTGGACGGTCAGGCGGTTTACGAAAATACCGCCGTTAAGGAGACCATTGCATATATTCCCGACGATATTTTCTATTTCCTCCAGTCCACCGTGAAGGATCTGATGAAATATTACAGGGGCATTTATCCCCGCTTCGACACCGAGCGCTACGAAAAGCTCAAGGAGGTTTTTAAGCTTGACGAGAATATGCCCATACGCCGTATGAGCAAGGGTATGCAGAAGCAGGCCGCCTTCTGGCTTTGCATGTGCATGCGCCCCAAGGTTATGGTGCTGGACGAGCCTGTTGACGGACTTGACCCCGTTATGCGCCGTCAGGTATGGAGCATAATTATGTCCGATGTGGCGGAGCACGGCACAACGGTGCTGGTGAGCAGCCATAACCTCCGTGAGCTTGAGGATGTCTGCGACCATGTGGGTATTATCGACCACGGCAGACTTCTGCTGGAGCGGAGCCTCAGCGAGCTGCAGGAAAATATCAGCAAGATACAGATTGCCCTGCCCGAGGGGAAGGAGCTTCCCGAGGGACTGGACATTCTTCATACCGCCACTACGGGACGCCTGCGCACCGTTATTGTCCGGGGCGAGCCCACCAAGGTGCAGATGGCTTTGCAGGAGTGCGAGCCCCTCTTTATGGACGCTTTGCCCCTGAGTCTGGAGGAAATTTTCATTTATGAGCTGGGAGGTGCCGACTATGCTGTCAAAGAGATCGTGCTTTAATAGGGCAATTTTTCTGAACACCCTCAAGCGCTTCTGGCCGCTGTGGTTTGTTTATCTCGGAGTCTGGCTTCTGGCAGGTCCGGCGACAATGGCAACAAATTATTTTTCAAAGCTGACGAGTCTCCAGCGTGATATTCTCGAGCTTGCCAATATAGGCGGAGTTTTGAGCGGCGCTCTGGCGGGAGTTCTCTCCGCAATGAGCGTATGGAGCTTTATGTATAACCCCAAGACCATGTCCGGCATCGCAAGCCTGCCTGTGAAGAGAGAGGGAATTTTCTTTTCCGCAACTCTGGCAGGTCTGCTCCCCGCCATCGTTATCAATGCCATTACCTTCGCCCTTTGCGCTCTTATCCATTATTTCAGAGGCTACGCGGGAGCGGTGGTTTTCGATTTGCAGGCCTTTGCCATCGTCACTATGATGTTCGTTTTTTTCTACGGCTTTGCAAATCTCTGCGCTCAGCTTACGGGCAACCTTGTCATCCTGCCCATCGTTTTTGCCGTGCTGAACTTTGTTGCGGCTGCGGTTGAAGCTGTTGCGGGAAGCCTGATAGAGGTTATTGTTTTCGGCAAAAGCTACTCCGGCGGTCCTGTTTCCAAATACCTCAGCCCCATTGTGGGCATGTGGCAGAATGGACCCAGATCCATCACGGAGTATAACCCTGCCACCGGAGGCAACGAAGTTCTCGGCATCTTTTATCGGGGATGGGGTCTGCTTGCCGCCTGCTGCGTGGTGGGCGTGATAATGTATTTCGGCGCTCTGATGCTCTACCGCCGCAGACGGATGGAAAGCGTGGGTGATGTTGTTGCCGTTCCCGCCCTTAAGCCCGTTTTCAAATACTGCATGTGCTTTGGGGGAGCGCTTTTCTCCGGTGCCCTTTTCTACGGTATCCTTATAAACAGCTTCTGGATGACTCCCCTTGCCGAAGTGCTTTGGATACTTCTCTTTATGCTTCTGGGTGCCTTCGTGGGCTATTTTGCCGCCGAAATGCTTATCCATAAGTCCTTCCGTGTCTTCAAGGGCAGATGGAAAGGGCTTATCGTCAGCTGCGTCATAGTCTGCGTATGTGTTCTGGCTCTGGAAACAGATCTGCTTGGCATCGAGCGTAGAGTTCCCGACGCTGAGGATGTGGAGAGTGTCTGCGTTGTGGGCAGTGACGCCATTATCTATAATGAGCCGGAAAATATTGCAGCGGCAGTTGCCCTCCACCAAAGCGTGGTGGAAAATAAGGCAATCCACGAGAAAGATACTGGAATGGGCAGCACCTTCCATATCACCTACAATTTGAAAAACGGCTCAAGCCTCAGCAGATTGTACTATATCCGCTACGGTATAAGCCTTGAGGATGTTGAAGCTCTGGAAAATCTCCAGAACAGCGCCGAGGCTATTGCCGAGCGCAAGAGCTTGCCCTTTGTTCCCAACGAGGAGAACTTTATCAGCGGTCAGCTTCGCGCCGTTATGAGTCTGGAAGAGCTTATGGCTCTCAACCCGGATGTCACCGAGGAAGACCTCATCATAATGAATTATTACGGCTATGACGAGAACTATGTGCTCAAGCAGATGAGCCCTGCCGAGAAGGAAGAGCTTATGGCGGATTATAAGGGAAATGAGCGCTATGCCCTCACGGCCTTCCACCACGATTACGGCTTTTCTGCCGAGGAAATGTGGGAGCTTTACAGCCAGTGCATTGTTCCCGATCTTGCCGAGGGCAAGGTGGGCAAGCTCTGGATAGTTGAGGACGAGGAATATCTCAATAATGTTTATTCCGCACGAATCGAGATAGAGATGCGCTACACGGAGAGTCAGGTCACAGATAAGGAGCTTTCCGAGGAAATGAGTGTTATGGCTCCTGCTGCGGTGGCGATACCAAGCACCTCTGAACCCCGCCCCATCACCGGCGAAATAAGGCATATGAACTTCTATACGGTACCCACCGTGGGCAGCCGCACCGAGGCATGGCTCCTGGAGCACGGCGTTATTCTCCATACCGTAGGTGAGGAGAGAGCTATGAACGGTGCAAACTCCGAGGGTTGGGCAAAATATGAATATTGATTAAAGTGGAAACAGACCTGCTCACGCAGGTCTGTTTTTTCTTCGCAGCCGGCTGTGCGGAGAACATAGTGCCTCCCTCTGACGAGGGAGGTGGGTTTTGCCGCAGGCAAAAGCCGGAGGGAGAGATATAGCGTTGGTTTGTTTCTCTCCCCCAGTCTGCTGCGCAGACAGCCCCCTCGTCAGAGGGGGCCTTTATGCGACAGCTCTCAGCCTCTGTGGCAAATTTTGGATAATGCACCATCCGTAGGGCGCGATGACCTCAGCGCGCCGATAAACAATCCCTCCGCCTCACATTCGTTCGGCACCTCCCTTTACACAAGGGAGGCTTTAAAGGCCACCTTGTAAAGGGGGCTGTCGCGCGCAATGCGTGACTGGGGGATTGTTCGTGTTGCTATATTTCAATCCCTCCGTCATTTGCTTCGCAAATGCCACCTTCCCCAAGGGGAAGGCTTTAAGAGGCGCGCCCCGATCTCAAAGGAAAGGCTTTGCGGGAAGAGAGACGTGCCCGCCCGCGCTTTTTCTTTTCCCTGCAATTGACCTTTGAAATGTGGCGTGATATAATACAGTGTTCTATTATACATTATTGCATCAAACTGGAGAAAATGTTTATGTGGATTGCTGATAAATGGCAGGATTTTGAACTTATAGACTGTTCCCGCGGGGAAAAGCTGGAGCGTTGGGGAAATCAGATTCTCATCCGTCCCGACCCTCAGGCAATATGGCAGACACCCCGCACTAACCCCCTCTGGCGTAAGCCCTCCGCACGCTACAGCCGTTCCAGCACCGGCGGCGGACACTGGGATAAGTCCTCTGTGCCTGAGTCCTGGAAAATCAATTACGGCGAGCTGACCTTCAATGTTAAGCCCATGAACTTCAAGCACACGGGTCTTTTCCCCGAGCAGGCCAGCAACTGGGACTATATTATGGAGAAGATCCGCGGCGCGGGCAGACCCATAAGCGTGCTTAACCTCTTCGGCTATACGGGAGCCGCCACCGTTGCCGCCGCAAAGGCGGGAGCCAGCGTTTGCCATGTGGACGCCGCAAAGGGAATGGTTGCCTGGGGCAAGGAAAATGCCGAGGCCAGCGGAGTGCGGGAAGCTCCCATCCGCTGGATAGTTGATGACTGCGCCAAGTTCGTTGAGCGGGAGATCCGCCGCGGCAGACGCTATGACGCAATTATCATGGATCCTCCCTCCTACGGCAGAGGTCCCGGCGGAGAGGTATGGAGACTTGAAGACAATATCTGGGACTTTGTTGAGCTCACCAGCCGCGTCCTCAGCGATGATCCCCTTTTCGTTATAATCAACTCCTACACCACCGGTCTCAGCGCATCCACCATAGGCTATATAGCCGACAGTATCTTCACCAAAAAATTCGGCGGTCACAGCGAGAGTCAGGAGCTGGGTCTCAGAGTTACGGACACCGGACTTGCTCTGCCCTGCGGAGCCAGCTGCCGCTGGGAAAGATAAAGTAAATGGATTCCATCATCAGGATTGAAAATTTAACATTTGCCTACGGCGAGGGTCTTTCCCCCGCCATACAGAAGCTTTCTCTGGAAATAGAGCGGGGCTCCTTTGTGGCGATTTTGGGGCATAACGGCAGCGGAAAGAGCACCCTTGCCAAGCATCTCAACGCTATCCTGCTCCCCACGGAGGGAAAGGTTTATGTGAATGGAATGGATACCTCTCTTGAGGAGCATACCATAGACATACGCCGCAGCGTGGGTATGGTTTTCCAGAACCCCGATAACCAGATAGTGGCCAGCGTTGTTGAAGACGATGTGGCCTTCGCTCCCGAAAATCTGGGCGTGCCTTCCGAAGAGATAAGGCGGCGGGTTGACGAGGCGCTGAAAAGCGTGGGAATGTATGATTACCGCCTCCACGCCCCCCACCGTCTCAGCGGCGGACAGAAGCAGCGTGTCGCCATCGCGGGAGTTCTGGCCATGGAACCTGAGTGCATAGTGCTGGATGAGCCCACCGCTATGCTGGACCCCATAGGACGCAGAGAGGTTCTTGCCGCCATAGAGCGCCTTCGCAGCAAAAAGGGCATGACGGTTATACTCATAACCCACCATATGGACGAATGCATAGATGCCGACAGACTTGTTGTCATGAGCGGCGGAAAGATAGTTGCCGACGGGAAGCCCAAAGAGGTTTTCACTCAGGTTGAAACCATGTGCGCCGAAGGTCTTGCAGTACCCGAGACCACGGAGCTTATCTACGGCCTGCGTGCTGCGGGCTGGGAAATTCCTCTCGATGCCCTCAGCGTAGAGGAATGCGCAGCCGCAATAGCAGAATTTTTCAAGAAGGACAAGTAATATGCCTGTTATCCGTACGGAGGGATTGTTCCACCTTTACAGCCGGGGCACTCCATTCGAAAAACTTGCCATTGACAATATAAATATTGATATTGCTTCCGGCGAATTCATCGGCATCATAGGCCATACAGGCAGCGGAAAAAGCACCTTTATCCAGCACCTCAACGGTCTTCTTCCTCCTTCGGGGGGCAAGGTTATAGTTGACGGGGTGGATATCGCTTCCTCCAAGGCGGCAACAAGAGATGTCCGCTTCAAGGTGGGGCTTGTTTTCCAGTATCCCGAGTATCAGCTTTTTGAGGAGACGGTATACAGGGATATAGCCTTCGGACCCAAGAATATGGGTCTCAGCAGCGAGGAAATCGACAGAAGAGTCAGAGCCGCTGCAGGCTTTGTCGGAGTCGGCGAGGAGCTTTTTGAGCTTTCTCCCCTTGAACTCAGCGGAGGTCAGAAGCGCCGCGTTGCCATAGCGGGCGTTATTGCCATGGAGCCCAAGGTGCTCATTCTCGATGAGCCCACCGCAGGCCTTGATCCCGCGGGCAGAGAGAGCATTCTGGGGAACATAGGCTATTATCAGCGGACAACGGGTGCAACGGTGCTGCTTATCAGCCACAGTATGGATGATGTTGCCCGCATAGCAAGCCGCCTTGTGGTGTTCAACGAAGGGCGCATAGCCATGGACGGAACTCCCGCCGAGGTTTTTGAAAGAGCGGAGGAACTCACCGCAATGGGTCTCGCCGTTCCCAAGGCCACGGAGATCGCCCTTGCCCTTCGTCGCAGAGGCATTGATATTCCCCAGAGCGTTTATACCACGAATTATCTTCGCAAACTGCTCATAAACCTGAGAGAGGGGGATGAGCAATGCTGAAGGATATAACTCTCGGCCAGTATTTCCCCGGCAACAGCATAATTCACCGCCTCGACCCCAGAGCCAAGATAATCTGGCTGGTGGGCTATATAGTGGCGCTCTTTCTTGTGAAGGGCTGGGCGGGATATCTGCTTATGCTTGCCACCCTTATCAGCTTTACCGCCATTGCCCGCATAGGGGCAAGAGCCATGCTGAAGGGTCTTAAGCCCCTTGTTTTCATTGTAGCCTTCACAGGCATCATAAATCTGTTTTACGGCAGCGGAGAGCCCCTTGTTCAGTTTTGGATCTTCACCATCACTCTTGACGGAATTATAACCGCCGTCTATATGGTTCTGCGCATAATGCTTCTGGTCTGCGGAACATTCCTTTTGACCTACACCACTTCGCCCCTGCAGCTTACCGACGGTCTTGAGCGGCTTTTAAGTCCCCTCAACAAAATAAAAATTCCCGTCCACGAGCTGAGCATGATGATGAGCATTGCCCTGCGCTTCATCCCCACCGTTATTGAGGAGACGGACAAGATAATGTCCGCCCAGAAGGCAAGGGGAGCGGGCTTCGACACAGGAAAGCTCACGGAGAGAGCAAAGGCTCTCATCCCCATGCTTGTACCCCTTTTTGTAAGCGCCTTCCGCCGGGCAGACGAGCTGGCAACGGCTATGGAATGCCGCTGCTATCAGGGCGGAACGGGTAGAACAAGAATGAAACAGCTGCATTTTGCCGCCCGTGATGCAATTGCGTTGCTTTGCTGCGCAATAATAATCGCAGCGGTGTGTGTTCTCAGACATTTCGGGCTGTAAAGAAAGGTTGAATTACTATGTTTAAGAGAAAAAAAGAAGGCCCCGTTATGGAGTGGATATACATCATAGTGGGTCTCTTCGCCATAGGCATCAGCTTCTACCACTGGATTTTCTGATGGAGAGACTGCCCGGAGAGCGCAATATTGCGCTGAGACTTAGCTATGACGGCTCTGCCTACCACGGCTGGCAGGTTCAGAAAACCGAAATAAGCGTTGCGGAGACTCTGGAGACCGCACTGAGCAAGGTCTGCGGACACAGGGTAAAGGTGGTTGGCTGCGGGCGCACGGACGCGGGAGTTCACGCTCTGCGCTACTGCGCCAATTTCCGCACAACTTCCCGCATACCCATAGACAGACTGCCCCTTGCGGTGAACTCCCGTCTGCCGGCGGATATCTCCGTATCGGATGCCGTTGAGGCACCTTGGGATTTCAACGCCATAGGCTCCTGCATAAAAAAAGAGTATATTTATAAAATCCACGCAAGCCGCATCCGTGACCCCTTCCTTGAAAAGCGTGCCTGCTTTTATCCCTCCGCTCTGGATATAGAGAAAATGGAGAGGGCGGGCAGAGCCTTTGAGGGAACTCACGATTTTGCGGCGGTTAGAAGCGTGGGAACACCCACGAAAACCACGGTGCGCACCGTCCATTGGTGCCGCACAGAGAAAGAGGGCGATGTTATAACTATCGCCGTCTGCGCCGACGGTTTTCTCTATAATATGGTGCGTGCCATTGTGGGAACGATGGTATACGCATCCTACGGAAAAATTGAGCCGGAGGATATTCCCGCGCTCCTTGAAAAGGGAGACAGAAGACTCACGGGACCCACTATGCCCCCTCAGGGACTTTATCTCAACCGCATATGGTATGAGGGCGAAGTGGGAAAAATGATGGAATAGACCTTAATTTGTTCATAATTGCTTGATATACTAAGAAAAAGAGGGATTGGCATGAAAACTGCAATTGACATTCTGCTTTTGGTAATACTGGTATACGGAACCTGGACCGGATATAAGAGAGGCCTCATTATGGGTCTTGCCGGTGTGCTGGTGCTTGTCGTGTCCGTTTACGGCGCAAACCTCCTGAGCAACGCCTTCTCCTACGATGTGGTGCCGGCTCTCAGACCCTTTGCCGGCGGCTATATTGAGAAGATGGTGGACGGTGAGGACGGCGTTCTCCAGTCCATGGATTGGGACAATGACCATAATTACTCCCTCAATGACCTGCTCTCTCAGTACACCGATGAGCATGATGAGTTTGCTGCCGAGTGCTTCCGCCGTCTGGGCATCACTCCCGCAGCTGCCGATGTTATGGCCGAGTCTGCCGTTAGCTATTCCAGAGAGCATAATGAGAATCTTGTGGACGCCATTGTTCACGAGCTGTGCGCCCGCATAAGTTATATGGGCTGCTTTGTGATAGCCTTCCTGATAATAGTCATTATCCTCACGGTGGTGATAAACCTGCCGAATTTGAGCTACAAGATCCCCCATCTGGATCTTGCCAATGACATTGCGGGAACGGTTATCGGCTTTGTAACCGCTGCTGCCTACTGCGCAGTTTTCGTATGGGCTCTGAAGTTCATGGGAATAATCATCGGCGGCGAAACTCTGGGCGATACCGTTCTGGGCGGATGGTTCCTCAAGCACGATTTCCTCGCAAAAATACTTGGTGTATAATATAGCTTAGGCTAATTCAACTTCTTTGGAGATTATTAATGGATAAACCCACTCTTTGTTCCCGCTGCAAAAAGAATGTGGCGGTGATATTCATCACAAAAATTGAAAACGGCGAAAGCAAAAACGAAGGTCTTTGCCTTAAGTGCGCCCGTGAGCTTCATATTAAGCCCATCGACGATATGATAGGCAAAATGGGTCTCAGCGATGATGACCTTGATGCGCTCACCAACGATATGTCCTCCCTTATGAACGGCGAGGGTCTTGCTGCGCTGCAGGAAGCCGCTGCCGAGGGTGATGAGGGTGACAGTGACGACGAGGGCAAAACCGCAACCTTCCCCTTCCTCAGCCGCCTTATGGGCGGACAGAATCCTCCTGTCCCTTCCCAGAGTAATCCATCCGGAAATGAAGGCGGCAAGGCCGGCGGTAAGGAAGGCAGAAGCAAGAAAAAGTTTTTGGATAACTACTGCATAAACCTCACCGAAAGAGCCAGAGGGGGAAAGCTGGATTCCATGATAGGCCGCGCAGAGGAGCTGGAGCGTGTTATCCAGATCCTTAACCGCCGCCAGAAAAACAACCCCTGCCTTATCGGCGAGCCCGGTGTGGGCAAAACCGCCATCGCGGAGGGTCTTGCTCAGCGTATTGCCGCAGGAAGTGTGCCCTATAAGCTGAAGGATAAGGAGGTTTATCTTCTTGATCTCACCGCCCTTGTGGCAGGCACCCAGTTCCGAGGCCAGTTCGAAAGCCGGATGAAGGGGCTCATTCAGGAGATAAGCCGTGAGGGCAATGTTATCCTTGTCATTGACGAGGTTCATAACATCGTGGGCGCAGGCGATGCGGAGGGCAGTATGAATGCCGCCAACATCCTCAAGCCCGCTCTCAGCCGCGGCGAAATTCAGGTTATCGGCGCAACAACCTTTGCCGAGTACCGCAAGCACATTGAAAAGGATGCTGCTCTGGAGAGAAGATTCCAGCCGGTCACTGTGGCTGAGCCCAGCATCTCTGACAGCATTAAAATACTGGAGGGCATTGCCCACTACTATGAGCAGTATCACGGCGTAGTCATCCCCGCTGATATGTGCCGTCTGGCGGTAACGCTCAGCGAGAGATATATAACCGACCGCTTCCTACCCGATAAGGCCATTGACCTTATTGACGAGGCCTGCTCCGATGTGAATCTGAAAAACACCGACCTTGCCCGTATGGATGCCATAGGCAAGGATATTGCCGACCTTGATAAGGAGCGGGAGCTTCTTATGGCGGATACCCAGAATGAGCATTATGAGCGTTTGGCTCAGCTTCGTGCCGAGCATCTCAGACTGGAAAATGAGCTTCTGGAGCTGCGCACAAAGGGTCGCCCCGTGCTCAGCGAGGAAAACCTTGCAAGAATTATAGAGCTTTGGACAAAAATCCCCGCATCCTCCATCCGTGCCGATGAGTTTGAGCGCCTCAGCTCCCTTTCCGCACGGCTCAAGAGCCATGTGGTGGGTCAGGACGAGGCTGTGGACGCTGTCTGCGCCGCAATAAAGCGCAGCCGCGTTGGCCTTCAGGCCAAGCGCAAGCCCGTGAGCTTCATCTTTGTGGGCAGCACCGGCATAGGCAAGACGGAGCTTGTAAAGCGTCTTGCAGATGAGCTTTTCGATTCTCCCGAATCCCTCATCCGTCTGGATATGTCCGAGTTTATGGAAAAGCATACCGTTTCCCGCCTTATCGGCTCTCCTCCCGGCTATGTGGGCTATGACGAGGCCGGTCAGCTTACCGAGAAGATCCGCCGCAAGCCCTATTCCGTGGTGCTCTTCGATGAGCTGGAGAAGGCTCATCCCGATGTGCTGAATATCCTGCTCCAGATTCTGGACGACGGACGCATCACCGATGCTCAGGGACGCACCGTCAACTTTGAAAACACCGTTATCATAATGACCACCAATGCAGGCAGCAATACCCGCGGCGGCGGTTTGGGCTTCGGCCAGAGCATAAATGAGCTCAGCCGCGACAAGGCGCTGAAGGCTCTCAACGAGTTCCTTCGTCCCGAGTTTATCAACCGCGTGGATGAGATAGTCTATTTCAACCACCTCACCGAGGAAAACTTCCGTGCAATCGCTGTGCTGATGCTCTCCGAACTTGGGGAGGTTATGGGCGGCAAGGGTATTGATCTTGGCTATGATGAGGCTTTGGTGGATTATCTTGTAAAGCGCAGCTTCAGCCAGACCTATGGCGCACGAAATCTCCGCCGCACCATCCAGAAGGAGATTGAAGATGTGATCGCCGCAAAAATCGTTGACGAGCTTCGGGGCAATGCAAAGCGAATAGGTCTCAGCAGCGACGGCGAAAAGGTCATTGTAAGCGCAGAGTGAATATAAAGAGGTAAAAAGATATGATGGATAAGCAAAGCAGAAGAGAGCGCGCAGGTAAAGAGCTTAAGCGTCAGGTGAAGGGACTTATCAAGTGCGAGGATAATCTGGCAAATGCAATAGGTCTTTTCGTGCTTGGCGGTCTGCTCATTGCAGCGGGTGCTGTCACCCGCATGGCATTTCTCGGCCTTATTGGAGGCGGATGCATCATCCTCGGTCTGGAGCGCCTTGTTCGCCGCTCCGCCGAAAAAGGGGGAGGCACCATGTCCAACCTGAAGGCGGACGAGGAGAAAAACAGAAACAAGAAATAAACAGAAAAACTCTCTGCGCGGGTAAGGCGCAGGGAGTTTTTTTAGCGGTGAGGTTTGGTCATTTAAAGGCTCCCTTGCGCAAAGGGAGCTGTCAGCGAAGCTGACTGAGGGATTGTTTTTGTTTTGTCTCCGACGGCCATATTCTTTTCGTGTGGCCGAAAAGAATATGGAAAGAAAAGTCCACCAAAGAGGGGGTGAGGAAAGCCCCCTCTTTGGAAACACCCTCGATGCGGAGATGGAAAACCATTGTGCCACATAATCAGAACTGAAACCTTAGAGTGCATGCCTCGTTTTTCGCTCAGGACGCTGCTGCTTTTTGGCACCTGTTCGGCGCCACGGGTATTTTTCCTCGTACTATTTGTAGGGGCGAGCCAATGTGTCCGCCCGAAGCAGTAAATGTTTTGGAATACGGGCTTGGATTTTATCTGCTTTAGGGGTATAGTTTTAAGAAAAGGAGGGAGAGGGAATGAAGCGGATTTTCGTTTTTACATTAGCTTTGATCTGGCTTATTTGCACAGGATGTGCAGCGGAAGAAGATACGCCGCAGAAAAGTCCTTCGCCGCCCATCGTAAGCTCCTTGCCCCTTCCCGATGCAGAAAAACCCGCCGCCTCCACAGAGCCTGCCCCTGTGCCGACTCCTACACCGACACCGGTGCTGCTTGGGGAGCCATCGGACGATTTTCTTGTGAAGCTGAAGGAATATATCCCCAACGCCGCAGTTGCGCTGCGCTATGCCACGGAGGATAATTTCACAGGCAAAATCATTTATGACTTCAGTGAGGCTTATCTTCGCTACGGTACGGTAAAGAAGCTTGCATCGGTGCAGGAAGAACTGGAAACAATGGGATTGGGCTTGAAGGTTTGGGATGCCTTTCGCCCCGTATCTGCCCAGTATGTGCTTTGGGAAACCTACCCGAACTCCGTATATGTTGCAAATCCCAATACAGGCTTCAGCTCCCACAGCCGGGGAAACACTCTTGATGTAACTCTGGTGAACTCTGAAGGTGATGAGCTTATAATGCCAACAGCGTTTGACGATTTTTCAAGCCTTGCAGATCGCAACTATTCAGATTGTTCGCCCGAGGCGGCGGAAAACGCCTTGCTGCTGCAAAATGTTATGGAAAAGCACGGCTTTTCCGGATACTTTGGCGAATGGTGGCATTTTTCCGATAATCAGAGTTATGGGGTGGAAAGGGTGTTTGACCCGGCGGTTATTGCCATTCGCAGACCTAAATGTGAGGAGTTCATAAGCCTGCGCAGCGGTGCTGATACCTCCGCATCGGTGCTTACCACCATTCCTGTGGGTGGGAGTTTCACCCTTTTGGGGTATACGGGCGAATTTTCATATGTTGAATATCTTGGGCTCCGAGGCTATGTGCTGACATCATACACCATGGAATAGGAGCATACAAAAACTCCCTGCGCGGTAAGGCGCAGGGAGTTTTACTGTTTATTTCAGAAAGGCGTTTTCGGTGATGGCATCAAACTGCTCGTCGCTGAGAGTGCAGTGGAAGAAAAGCTCATAAAATTCCTTGACTTCTTCCTTCACATCATAATCGCAGTAGTCGGGATAGAGCACGCCGGTGAGCCAGATGAGACCGAGAATACGCTGAGCTCCCGGAGGGCTTCCCAGCCAGTTCTGGGGACGGCAGGGGACAAGGAGGCACTTTCCCTCCTTGGCGGCGCGCATCTCCGCCCAAGCGGGATCGGTTTCCAGACCGGCGTAGCTTTCTGCAGTTCCGAAGATCACATACTCACTGTCCCAAAGAGCAAGCTGCTCCATGCTGACGGGATTTCCCGTGCCCCGGCTTACAGGCTCTTCCACAACGGCGGCATTATCGCAGATAAGGTCTATTATCTCGGCGTGATAGCTGCCCTTGGCAAGAACGCTCAGCTCCTCGTAGCCGGGGATATATACAACCTGAGCTCTGTTGTCGCCCACCTGCTCCATAATGGAGAGGGTGCGGTCATAGGTCTCCTCACAGAAGGAGGCGAGGGTCTCGGCTCTTTCCTCAAGACCAAGAAGAGCTCCAAGCCTGCGATAAGTTTCGGGGAGAGATTCAAGGGTGGATTCGATGAATACACAGGGGATACCCAGCTGAGTCTGAAGAGCCTCGATATCCTCGGCGGTGCTCTTTTTCACTTCGCCGATGTCGATTATGATCTGGGGAGCGGCAAGGGCGAGGGATTCAACATTCAGATCGGCAGAGCCGTAAAGCTGACCGAAATAGGGCAGGGCGAGAAACTCCTCGGGGATAATACCTTCGCTGTCGCTGCCCCACTTGCTGGCAAGACCCACGAACATCTCCGGGCAGAGAGCGAAAAGCACGATCTGGGAGAGAGGTCCGGTGGGAACAATGCGGCTTATATCTTCGGGAACGGCCACGCTGCGCCCGCAGTCATCGATAAATTCCACGGTCTTGGCGCGCTCCTGAGCAGGAGCGGAGCTGCCGCAGCCTGCGAAAAGGCTGAGAGTCATAGCCAGAATCAAAAGCATGCACACAGTTTTTTTCATAGCAATTCTCCTTTTCCGTTTTATAAATCGGCAGGCACGCAAACGCGCACTTTGTCGTCCTTGAGGGAACAAATTTCCACATCCACACCGTAGAGACGGCTGATAAGGGTGCTGTTTATAGTGTCCTCGGGCTTGCCCCAGGCAAGCACCTTGCCGCCCTGAATGGCCAGAACCCTGTCCGAATAAAGGAAGGCCTGATCCGGGTCGTGAGTGGATTGGATTATAGCATAACCCTCGGCGGCGAGATTTTTAACGGTACGCATAACGAGGGTGCGGTTGCCGTAATCCAGATTTGCGCTGGGCTCATCCATAATGAGTATCTTCGCCTGCTGGGCTATGGCCCGGGCGATGAGAACCAGCTGTCTTTCACCGCCGGAGATATTGGTATAGCCGCGATTTGCGAGATGGGCAATGCCCAGTCTTTCAAGAGCTTCCCTTGCCAGAGCCACCTGACGCTTGCCGGGAACGGACACTGCGTTCACCTGAGCGGTGGTACCCATAAGCACCATATCCATAACGGAATAGTTGAAGGTGGGATAGTGGGACTGGGGGATATAGGCGATATAGCCAGCAAGCTCCTTGGCGCTGAAGCCCGCTGTGGATTTTCCGTCTATAAGGCACTGGCCGCTTTCGGGCTTCAGAAGACCCAGTATGCAGCGGAAAAGGGTGCTTTTTCCAACGCCGTTGGGACCGAGAACGCTGAGAAGCTCCCCGTATTCAGCGGAAAAGCTGAGCCCCTTCAAAACCTCTCTCTCACCATAGGAAAAGCACAGGTCGCGGATTTCCAGACTCATATTCTCTCACCGTCCCTTGTTATAAGATAAATGAAGAAAGGCGCACCGATGAAGCTGGTGAGTATGCCTATAGGTATTTCCGTTGTCATGGCATTGCGGGCAATGTCGTCCACAAGCAGAAGGAACAAAGCGCCGAAGAGCATGCTTGCGGGCATCAGGTGGCGGTAGTTATTGCCCACGAGGCGGCGGGCAAGATGGGGGATAACAAGACCCACCCAGCCGATAACACCGCTTACGGATACGGCGGCGGCGGTGACCAGCGTAGCGCAGAGAATCACCAGAATGCGCAGTCGGGGGGCGTTCACGCCCATTGTGCGGGCTTCCTCATCACCCAGAGTGAGGATGTTGATGTGCCAGCGCAGAACGAAAAGGGGCACAAGACCGATGAGCATGGGAATGAGAGCGAAGAGGACATCTCTTCCGCTTGCCCCGTTGAGAGAGCCCATAAGCCAGTAGGTTATGGCGGGAAGCTGCTGAGCGGGGTCGGCAACAAGCTTGATAAAGCTTGTGCCGGAGGAGAAGAGGGAACCTATCATAATGCCTGCCAGAATGAGCCCAATGACCCGCTTGCCCTTGGCTCTTCCGCCCACGAAGATTACAAGACCCACGCAGAGAAGTCCGGAGGCGAAGGCGAAAAGAGTGATCATAGCCTTGCCCAGACCCAGAACTATGGCGAGAGCTGCGCCGAAGGAGGCACCGGCGGAAGCGCCCAGAATGTCGGGAGCGGCCATGGGATTTTGGAAGGTACCCTGATAGCTGGCACCTGCGGCGCTGAGGGCGCAGCCTACGAGGCAGGCGAGAGCAATTCTGGGGAGGCGGTGGCTGAGCAAAAGAGCCTCCTGAGTGGGAGTCCAAAAGCTCTCAATGGGGAAAAGCTTGCTCCCAATAATGCCGCAGAGCTCCTTAAAACCGATGGGATAGCGGCCGAGGACAACGCTGCCTATTATTGCCGCGATGAGAGCGGCGCAGAGCAGCGCGATAACCGCGGAATATGATAAACGCTTTTTTTCCTTTTTCATAACTGACTCCTGCAACAAATAAAAGCCGGGCACTTTCTTTTGAGAGAAAGCACCCGGCATAAATGGTTTATTTATTCCCCACGGGGGGAAAACCGCTTCCTTCTCAAAACGTGAAAGCCATACTGTTTCCGGTATGACTCCGGTCGTCCGCCATAGACCCGAAAGCCCTTAGGTGAAACGACTCGAAAGCATCAATATTTCACTGGATAAAATGTAAACCCAAAAATCAAAAAAGTCAAGAAATTTCTTGAGGCAGCTTTTTATACACCGTGAAATACATGGTCATAAAGCAGGCTCCGCCCCCTATAAGGTCGCTTATAGGCTCGGACCAGAAAACACCTTCAACTCCCAATGCAGGAATATAGGGCAGCAGGAGAACAAGGGGTGTGACGATAATGGCCTTGCGCAGCAAGGAGAAGAAAACGGCCTGTCTGCTCTTGCCAAGACCCACGAAAACGCACTGACCCGCAAGCTGCAGCGCCATAAGGAAAAAGCCGCAGAAATATATGCGCATGGAGCGCTCTGTTGCTGCCAGCAAAACCGGGTCGGAGTTGAAAATGGAGGCCAGAGTTCGGGGCATAATCATAACCAGAAGCCAGATGGAAAGACCGTAGACGAAGCTGGCGGAGGACACAAAGCGTATGCCCTTTTTCACCCGGGAGTAAGCGGCGGCACCGAAGTTATAGCCCAGCACCGGCTGAGCACCGGCGGTGAGACCGTGAGCCGCCATAAAGGTCAGCTCCCGGATGGAGTTTATTATGGTCATGGCGCCAACATAGTTATCCCCACCGAAAAGCTGAAGCTGTCTGTTGCATGCGGTCTGAACAAGGGCGTTGGTGATGCTCATAACGAAGCCCGTAGTGCCGAGAGCCAGAATACGCCCAACAAGGGAGGCCTTCAGCAGCATATTTTTCAGCTTGAAATCGAGAATTGCTCTCTTTCCCAGAAGAAAACCCAGCGCCCATACAGCGGAGACCGCCTGGGCTATAACTGTGGCGAGGGCGGCACCGGAAATGCCCATATCGAAAACAAAAATAAATATAGGGTCAAGGACTATGTTGGTAACAGCGCCGATAGCCACGGTGAGCATACCCACAGAGGCAAAGCCCTGAGCATTTATGAAATGGTTCATGCCCAGACTTATCATCACGAACACGGTGCCTAAAAGATAGATGCGGACATACTCTCCCGCATAGGGGAAGGTGGCGTCGCTTGCCCCGAAGGCATAGAGAATGGGTTTCGCGAAAATTTCCAGTATCAGCGTCAGGCAGACAGCAAAGATGAGAAGCAATGTGAAGGAGTTTCCCATTATCTCTTCCGCCTGCTGTTTTTTGCCCTCGCCTCTTGCTATGGAGCAAAGAGGGCCGCCGCCGGTGCCGCAAAGACCGGCAAAGGCGGTAACAATGCTGACAATGGGCATAGTCAGTCCCAGTCCCGTCAGAGCGAGAGAGCCTACGCCGGGAATATGACCTATATACATTCTGTCCACAACAGAATAAAGCACATTCACAAGCTGCGCCAGCATCAGCGGCAGCGCCATTCGCATTATAACCCGCCAGACCTCGCCTTTTGTGAAGTCATTTTTTATTTCTTTCATTTTTCGCCCTTCAGAGTGATTATGCGGTCGCGAAGCTGGGCGGCAATTTCGAATTCCAACATCTTTGCCGCTTCCTTCATCTTCTTTTCAAGCCGCTCTATCTCGGCTTTGCGCTCCTTTTCCGTCATCTTCACGCCGCTTTTGCCCTTGACAGAGGTGGGGGCGGAGATATCCATAAGCTCGCGGACACCCTTGATGACCGTTTGAGGAATGATGCCGTGAATACGGTTATACTCCTGCTGCTTTTTCCGGCGGCGCTCCGTCTCGCCGATGGCGCGGCGCATACTGCCCGTGACGGTGTCGGCATACATAATGACAAGACCTTCAGCATTTCTGGCGGCGCGTCCGATAGTCTGGATAAGGCTGGTCTCGCTGCGGAGGAAGCCCTCCTTGTCCGCGTCCAGAATGGCAACAAGGCTTACCTCAGGCAGGTCAAGACCCTCGCGGAGGAGGTTTATGCCGATAAGCACATCAAATTCGCCCAGACGCAGGTCGCGGATTATCTCCATACGCTGCATGGCGTCGATATCGTGGTGCATATAGCGGCAGCGTATGCCCGCGTTGGTGAGATAGGTGGTGAGATCCTCGGCCATGCGCTTGGTGAGAGTGGTGACCAGTGTGCGCTGGGAGCGGGAAGTGCGCTTATGAATTTCCTCAATAAGGTCGTCAATCTGGTTTTCCGTGGGACGGACGGAGATTTCCGGGTCGGTGAGTCCGGTGGGACGGATAATCTGCTCGGCAATGAGCTCAGAGCGCTCCTTTTCAAAATCGCCGGGGGTGGCGGAAACATAGGTCACCTGATTGAGCCGCTGCTGGAATTCGGGGAATTTCAGCGGGCGGTTATCAAAGGCGGAGGGAAGGCGGAAGCCAAAGTTTATAAGGGCTTCCTTTCTGGCTCTGTCGCCGTTATACATTGCGCGAACCTGAGGAAGGGTAACATGGCTCTCATCGATGAACATTATAAAGTCATCGGGGAAATAGTCCAGCAGTGTCATGGGGGGAGAGCCGGGGGCGCGGCCGGAGATAATGCGGCTGTAGTTTTCAATGCCGGAGCAGTAGCCCAGCTCCGTCATCATTTCAAGGTCATAGTTGGTGCGCTCGGCAATGCGCTGAGCCTCTATGAGCTTGCCCTGACTTTTGAAGTATTCCACCCGTTCCTCGCATTCTTTGCGAATCTCACGGGCAGCCCGCTCCATCTTCTCGTGGGTGGTTACATAGTGGCTGGCGGGCCAGACGGGGATAGTCTGGAGATAGCGGATGGCCTTGCCCGTGACGGGGTTTATCTCGCTGATGCGCTCAATCTCGTCCCCGAAATATTCAACCCGGAGGGCGCTTTCCGCCCAATAGGCGGGCCAAAGCTCCACAGTGTCCCCACGGACGCGGAACATATTGCGCTCAAAGGCAATGTCGTTGCGCTCGTAGCGTATGTCTATGAGCCGGTGGAAAAGCTCCTCCATGGGAAGCTCTGCCCCAACGCGGAGGGTCACCATCATCTTTTCAAAATCGTCGGGTTCGCCCAAACCGTAAATGCAGCTGACGGAGGCCACAACGATAACATCCCGCCGCTCCAGCAGCGAGGCGGTGGCGGCAAGACGGAGGCGGTCTATCTCCTCGTTTATGCTGGCATCCTTTTCTATGAAGGTGTCCGTACTGGGGATATAGGCCTCGGGCTGATAGTAGTCATAGTAGGATACAAAGTATTCCACGGCGTTATCCGGGAAAAACTCCCTAAACTCGCTGCAAAGCTGGGCGGCAAGGGTCTTGTTGTGGGCAAGCACCAGCGTGGGGCGCTGAACAGCTTCGATGACCTTTGCCATGGTGTAGGTCTTGCCTGAGCCGGTTACGCCAAGAAGCACCTGCTCTTTAAGACCGCTTTTTATACCCTCGGCAAGAGCGGCGATGGCCTCGGGCTGGTCGCCGGAGGGAGAATATTCACTTTTAAGCTTGAATTCGGGCATGGCAGCCTCCCGGGGAAGGATTTCTTTGCTTTTTATTATAACCGCTTCGCCGCTCTTTTCAAGAGTAATAAACTTAACGGCTTGTTAACGGTTTCAGGGGAATGCTTAACTTGCCCGGGAGAATAAAATGTAGTCTAATCTTTTTGTAATAAAAATTTTGGAGGAAAACTATGCTGTTTGCAATAGCGCTTTTCGCGCTCACCTATATCCTGATGCTGAGCTTCCAGAAGTGGAGACCCCTTGTCGCCCTTGTTTCCGCCGCGGTTTTTGTTGTAAGCGGTATGATGCCTTTCGGTAAGCTGATGGATTATATTGATTTCAATGTGCTGCTTATGATAGCGGGCACCATGGGCACCGTTGCCCTTGTGATCGAGTCCAAAATGCCCTTCCTGCTTTCCGATATTATCGTGGAGCGGGTCAGCAATGTTAAGTGGGCGATTGTTGTTCTCTCCCTTTTTGCGGGAATAGTGTCCGCATTCATTGATAATGTGGCAACTGTACTGATGATAGCACCCATTGCACTGGCAATGGCAAAGAGACTGAAACTCAACCCCGTACCCATGATAATATCCATTGCCGTGTCCTCCAACCTGCAGGGCGCCGCAACTCTGGTGGGCGACACCACGAGCATACTTTTGGGCGGCTACGCAGGGATGAGCTTCAACGATTTCTTCGTGTATCTGGGCAAACCCAGCATTTTCTTCGCCGTTGAGCTGGGCGCTGTTATCTCTGCAATAATCCTGCTTATTATCTTCCGCAAAGAGACCGCCCCTGTTGAAGCGGGTAAAAGAACGGTGGTGGAGGACTATGTTCCCTCCGTGCTTCTGCTGGCAACCGTTGTTCTGCTTATTGTTGCCTCCCTTTTCCCCAATCGCCCCGACCTGACAAACGGAATTATCTGCACTGTGCTGATGCTGATCGGTGCCGTGTATAACGCGATACGCAAAAAGAGCATAAAGGGCTTTTGGTCTCCCATAAAGGAAATTGACTACCAGACCGTGCTGCTGCTTTTCGGACTTTTCATAGTTGTTGGCGGAATTACGGAAATGGGAGTTGTGGATGCCGTTGCCGGACTTTTCACCAAGGTGGGCGGAGGAAATCTCTTCCTTATCTACACCATCATTGTCTGGGCCAGCGTTATCATCTCTGCGTTTATTGATAATATCCCCTATGTTGCAACAATGCTGCCCGTGGTTCAGGGCATAGCCACCGCTTTGGGGGTTGACCCCACTGTTTTGTATTTCGGACTTCTCTCCGGAGCAACTCTGGGCGGCAACCTCACTCCCGTGGGAGCCAGTGCCAATATCACCGGCATCGGCATACTCCGCAAGGAGGGCTACGAGGTGAAAAACAGCGACTTTATGCGCATCGGCATACCCTTCACCCTCGCCGCAATAATCCCCGCCTATATCTACATCTGGATTTTCTACGGAATATAAAAATTAAATCTAAAACCCCGGTCAGGTTTTCGTGTCTGACCGGGGTTTTTCGTTATTTAATAAAGCCTTCCAGCTTCAAAAGTGCTGTTTTGCGGTGGAGCCCTCCATCGTAGCCCACCATTTTGCCGCCCGAGCCTATAACTCTGTGGCAGGGGACGATGATGCTGATGGGATTTCTGCCCACAGCGCCGCCCACAGCCTGAGCGGACATTTTTCCCGAGGGGCTTTTGGGGGCGAGGCGGCGGGCAATTTCTCCGTAGCTTATAGTTTTGCCGTAGGGAATGGTTTTCAGCTCCTCCCAGACTGCCAGAGCAAAAACTGTGCCGGAGAGGGAAATGGGAATTTCCTGTGGGTCGGGCTCTTCGCCAGCCCAGTATCTATCCAACCAAGTCCGGGTGAGGTAAAATATGGGGAGAGAGTCATCCCGCACAAGCCCCTCCGGGCTGTGGCGGTCGGAAAACCAGAGTCCGGTAATGGCATCGCCGTTGCTTGCCAGCGAAATTTCCCCGAGAGGTGAGGGGATAAAGCAGCAGTATTCCATATATCAGTACCCCAGATGGCGGAGCAGTCCGCTGCAGCCTTCGGAAACATCATCCCATGTCTCCTGAAAGTCTCCGGTGTACCAAGGGTCGGCAACATCGCCGGGGCGGGAGGTGAAATCCATGAGCAGGTGCATTTTGCCCTCGCTGTCGCCGCCGCAGATGCGCTGCATCCGGCGGAGATTGCTGCCGTCCATGCAGATGAGAAGGTCATAATAGCGGTAGTCGGCGGCGCTCATCTGCCTTGCGGTTTTACCGGCGCAGGAAATGCCATGCTCAGCCAGTTTCCGCCGTGCGGGAGGATAAACGCTGTTGCCAATCTCCTCGGTGCTTACGGCGGCGGAGGCAATCTCAAACTCATGGGCTATCCCCGCCTTTTTCACCAGGTCCTTCATTATAAACTCCGCCATAGGACTTCTGCATATATTGCCGTGGCAGACGAACAGTATCTTGTGCATACAAATTCCTCACTTTCGTTAATGATATTGTAGCACGAAAAACACAGCATGAGCAATAAAATAATCCCAAACCCTTTCTGAATAACAAACAGGGACACTGCTATGGCAGCGCCCCTGTTTGTTATTCAACTAATCCATATTTAACTTTGATACGGTCCAGTTTTTCCAGCATTGGCTCTGCCGCAATAAGGATGAAGATCACCGTTGCGGCTGCGTGGATCAAATCCATGGGAAGGCCGGATACATAGTAGGCCTTCAGCATTTCCCAGTTGAGAGCTTGGGAGTTGTACATCAGCGCTGCGGCAGGGTTCATAATACCGCCGTAGATAATAACCGCCGCAAAGGCACCGAAGGTGGCAAGACTGCCGCGACTTCGGCGAAGGAGACCTTTGCGGAACAGCACGCCCGCCAAAAAGCCGATAATGCCCATACTGAACATCTGCCAGGGCATCCAGGGACCCTGGGAAAACAGAACATTGGACACCATCATAGTTACTGCGCCTACCAAAAAGCCTGTCTCACCGCCAAAGGCCACACCGGAGATGATGACCAGAGCCATCACGGGCTTAAACTGGGGTAGCATGAAAAATGCAGAGCGGCCTGCTATACCGATGGCACACAGCACCGCGATAGTTACAAGTTCTCTCGCCTTGGGTTTTCGGCTTTCAAACACCAGGAAGAAGGGCAGCATACACTCTGCCAGCACCAGCAGCGCCGTAACATTGTAATGCTGGTTTCCCAGATACATCACACCGGTGAAAATGGTAAGAGGGATGCACAGCATAATCAGCACCGCCGCTACAAAAGTGCGTTTACTCAGCTTTCGCTGCTTAACGGGTATCTGCAGTATAGCAGACGGAGGACTTCTGCGTCCAATAGCGGCGATGAATAAACCCAAGGCTGCGATAAGCACTACATACAGAAGCAGCTGATTTTCGCCGGTTGCACTAATGCCGTCTTTGCCAATCAGTGCCGAAAGATCTGTAATGCTGGTGGCATAAAAGAACACCAACAGCGAAATCATCAGGGAAACAGCTGCAAGGACTTTCCGCCATACCGGCAAAGGCTTGGGTTTGAAGTTGACAGCCGTTTCCTTGGGGACGGGGAGGGTGGATGCTTCCGGGATCACAACTTCGGCAGGCAGCTCTCCGCCGCAACAAGCGATAATGTCAGCCACGGTCACAGCCTTGGGAATCAAATGGCGCGCCATACGGTTGGCAGGTGTGGTGTAAAAACTATTGCCGGAGAAGAACTCTCGGGGAGTACCCTCCGCAACGATGTTGCCATCAAAAAACAGGCCACACTTGTGGGCATACTCTGCGCAGAAGGGGACATCATGGCTCACCATCAGAATGGTAACGCCTTGAGCAACCAAACTGCGGAGGATAAACGCAAAGGTCTCTTTGAATTCCGCGTCAAAACCCTTGGTAGGTTCATCCAGCAGCAGAATGTCGGGACTTGTCAAAAGCACCTTCGCCAAGGCACTTCGCTGCTGCTCACCGCCGGAAATGTCATAGGGGTGCCGGTCAAGGAACTCCCGCAGGCCGCAAAGCTCCGTGATCCGGGCAACATCTGCATCCTGTTTTTCCTTTGGAATCTTCTCGCCCCGGAATACTTCGTATAAGTCTTCGCGGACCGTGCGTTTTACAAACAGAGTTTGGGGATTTTGCGGCAAGTGTCCCAGCTTGCCATGGAGGCGAACATCGCCACGGTAGGCCGCACGAAGACCGGAAATCACCTTCAGTGTGGTGGATTTGCCTGCACCGTTACCGCCCAAAATGGCATAGAACTCACCCTTGTGCAGCTTCAGGGTAAATCCCTTCACCACATCGGGGCTGTCTTTTTCATAGCGGAACCACAGATCTTCACACTCTAAAGTTACTTCGCCCGGATAAAGCGGAGATTCTTTGGATTTAAGGGGGAGAAGCGCCTGCTCGTTTGCCAGCTGAGAAAGGAAACTGCTTCCGTCACGAACGGTTACAGGGCAGTCAAGCTTCGTTTCCACTGCAGCCCATACCCGCATGGAGGTGGGCATGGCCAAAAACATACCGTTGCCCTTGTCTTTTAACTGCAGGCCAACATGCTCCGGCTTGTCATCGCAGATAATAGCGCCCTCATCCATCGCAATAACTCTTGTAGCAAAGGGAAATGCTTCCTCCAGACGATGCTCCGTCAAAATGATGGTTGTTCCAAGCTCCCGGTTGATTTTGCCCAGCAATGCCAGAAAATCAGCGGCAGCAATGGGGTCAAGCTGTGCCGTCGGCTCGTCCAGCACCAGCACACCCGGCTGCATAGCCATAACGGAGGCCAAACTCAGCAGCTGCTTCTGTCCACCGGAAAGCTCCGTAACGTTCTTATAAAACCAATTTTCGATGCCGAAAAATGCGGCAATTTCAGCCACACGGCGGCGAATGGTGGGAGTATCATATCCTAGGCTCTCCAAACCGAAGGCCAGCTCGTGCCAAACCTTATCGGTGACAACTTGATTTTCGGGGGACTGGAGCACGTAGCCTATTTGCTGCGCTTGTTCCCTTAGGGATAGTTCAGACAGAAGCGTACCCTGATAGCGGATTTCACCGGAGAACAGGCCATGGGGAGTCAGACAGGATTTTAAGTGCCGCAAAAGGGTGGATTTTCCGCAGCCGGAAGGACCGCAGATAATAACAAACGCGCCCTGTGCCACGGCAAAAGAGATATTCCGAAGGGCCTTTTTTTCACCCTCCGGGTAGGCAAAATCTACATTTTTGAATGAATAGCTTTCCATTTTCTCTCCTCCGCCGCATTCAGCACCACGGGCATCAAACACATAATCAAATATACAAACTGAAAAGAAAGGGTTACGGAATTCACTCCTACATACCGGATGCTTGGGAAATACCGGAAGCCAAAGGCGGACACCATTAAACCTGCCAGCAGGAAAAAAGCGCAAAATCCCAAATAGAGCAGTGCTATCTTATCCCGCTCATCAAAGCGGTAAATTGAAAAGGCACTGCGACCCTTTAGGCCGTATCCACGGCTTTTCATACTGTCAGCGGTTTCAATGGCATTTTCCAGTGCCCAAGTAAGCATAATGGACAGCACAGTGATGGCAATCTTCGTGCGATGCCAAAGAGAGCCTTGCGAAACATCTCTGCCAATGCTCCGCTGGGCATCCACTACCGAAGCCATCTGCGCCTTGAACTTGGGAATAAACCGCAGCGTCATACTCAACACTAAAGACAATGCCGGGATGATGCGGCCAAAGAGATAAATAAACTTATCGGAGGTTATGACCCGGTTGAAGTTCACAAACCATAGCATCACCGTGGCTAGCATCACACCGGAAGACAATCCGTAGAGAATGCTCTCCAAGGTCAGCGGATTGCCTGTGGGAAAGTATAGAAGAATTGTAATGCCCTCATGGCTGAAGGCAGGATTCATAAATGCCGTTAATAACATAACGGGCAAACACCATTTTAAGGTGAACAACACGGCCTTCTTTCCCTCTGCCTGCACTGCGTAAATGATGGCGCAGGATAGAGAGATGGCTTGTGCCAGCGGGTGATTCAGCGCCATGGAAAAGCCGATCACCAAAGTGAAATAGAGAAAGTTCACCAAGGGGTGGTATTTTACAAAACTATCCTTTGCCATTTAGCTCATACCCCGGCCAACATCGTGACCCAGATCGCAGGTGTAGCGCCATTCCACGGTGTCGCCATCTTTGAGCTGATATCGGGAACAGCCGTAGTTGGGATACCAGCCATTGACGCGGTACATCCAGCCGGAGAGTTCTCCGCAGTCAAATTCGTACAAATTGTGGATGCCCTCAATGTAAGCGCTGTTATATATCGGCGTCCAGGACGATTCCATATGGATGCCCTTCTCCCTGCAGATCCGTTGGAGAACATCAAATACGGATTCACCTTCGTAGAAGGTTACAGAAGTTTTGGCAAGAATCACACCGCCGGAGGGAACCATTTCCAGCTTTTCGGAATCCAACTGATTCAGATTATTAAGAATGGTGGAACACTCAATGGAGAAGGTGCAGGTGTGGGCTTTGCCCTTATCCACATCCTGGTCTTCCGGCTCCACCGGCTTGGGCTTGCCCTCCGGGATGGGATCGGTAAGATACTTATCCTTGCCGTCGGTATAAACCTTATCATCACTTTCTTCCGGTTGGGAGAGATAGTCGTCTTTCTCCTCTGCGGGCTGCGTTGTGGGTTCAGGGGTTACTTCTGTTTCGGGTACAGTGGTTTCCTCTTCCGGGAGTTCGTCCGGGCGAATCACCAGTGCACCGATGGAACCATCCATGGTCATATTCAAAATGGTAGTCTTGCTGCCAGTGAGAGATACGGATGCAACTGCCTTTTCGCCTGTATATCCGGTTGCACTTTGGGCTTCCCACTCTTCGTCCAAATACACGGACAGAAGCGCAGCGAAGCCAAAAGGTTCTGTCTGGGAAAGGGTCACTTTTGGATCACCGTTTACGGTCTTGGTAATGCTGACCGCTAAGTTGATCTCTTTCGGCTCGGCAATGTCGCTGCCAAAGATCGTCCATTCATAGCGCAAACCATTGGATTCGCCCGTAAATACACCGATTGCGTTTTCACTTTGAATTTTCTTTATGATACTTTCCTTGATAATGCCGTTTTCTGGGATATCAATGGCTTCATTCAAATTCACACTGCCAAAATTTCCCTGACAGGCACACAGAGAAAGCATTATAGTAAAAGCCAGCAACAGGCTCAGTATTTTCTTCATCATTATTCTCCTACTACGATCTTGCCGTTTTTAACCTTCAGCGTATCAGTTGTCATAGCAAGACTCTGGGTTTCATCGGATGCGGCAAATACCGCGTCTTCCACGATCAAATCGAGCACATCGCCGGGTCGAACACTACCCCGGAGTCGGAATTTCAGCCGAAGGACTACATTATAGTCTTCTGCCAGCAGTTCCTTGGAAAAGGCGTTTTTGCCACCGGTCATATCCAGATACATAATGTTGATCCGACCGGTATCGTTACTGTTTTGCACATTGCAGCTCCAATCGGGCAGCTGCTGACCGGTACTGTTTTCATCGCTGAGGATGAAAATGTTGCCTTCTTCTACACCCAGAAATTCAAGACGTGAGGAATCAAAACTTACACTCATACTCATGGCAGGGTAGCGTGCCTCGCCCAAATCGGAGATCGTCACATCCAAAGAGAATTCCTTCGTATTGAAAAGGGAGAGCTTTTGAGGTGTCTCCACAATCAGGGTAGGAACACCGGAATTTGAACCATTGCATTGCGTAAGCAGAAACACTATCACCGCGATTAAAACACAGATCAGCGCAATCCACGGCCATTTCTTTTTCTTCTTTCTGCGCACTTCATGTTTTCCTGCCATAGGAACACTCCTTTACAAAAGGTGGCGGGAGGACGAATCCTCCCGCCCGATAATTTACTGCTTGGTGGTAATAGTTGCTGCCTTAGTCACAACACCATACTCGGAGTCGCTGACAAACTTCTCTACGATGCCCAGTGCATCGAAGGTGTTGATTCGGCTGTCGCCGTTAACGTTCATAGTCAGAATCTGATCATCGGTGGGCAGCTCGCCCTTGCGGAGCCAGGTATCCACAACAGCCAATGCATCCTGCGCATTGAGAACGCCGTCGCCGTTGGCATCGCCAAAGGAAACAGTGACCGTGTCACCGTCGGAAATGGAGAAATAGCTCTCATTCACAAAGTTTTCCATAGCGATGGATTCGTCCACGATGGCAACATAGGTGGATACGCCGGTTTTATCGCTGATTTCTGCGCTGTACTTAAATTCTATGGCATTGGTGTCGTCATCGTAGCTCAGCTTTGTGCCGCTCTTAATGCCTGTAACGGCAACCGCAACAGCTTTCTTGGTGGAGGGAATCAGATCCACATCATCGCCGGTATACAGGCATACAGCGCTGAAGGAGATACCGACAACCACATCTACGACACCCTTGGCACTGTCGGTATTTACAATGATCATGGAAGCAGTGTTCTCGGAATCGGAGCTCAGCTTTACGGACATACCGGACATGGCAAGGCTCAGTTTGCTGCCGCTTTCCACGTTCTCAGCCTTAAAGCCGATAGTAAACAGTTCTGCAGGGTATTCCTCGCCGGTGATAGTCAGGGTGGTGTTTTCGTTGGCATCGAAATAAACCACACGGAGCTTGCCGGTATCAGCTTCCAGATTCCAGCTCAGTTCACCGCCGGTCAGACGGTCGCTGGCAGATACATTGGTAATACTAACGCCCTCGGGAATATTCACGATGAAGTCGATCAGCTTATAGCCGGCCTCGTTGTCCCATTTGTTAATGCTGATAACACCGTTAAAGCTGTCGCCGCCGTTAATCTCGGCAGGCAGACCCAGGGTGGCGGTCATCTCATCGGCTTCGGGAGCTGCCTCCTCAAATGTCACATCGGAATAATCGAACAGAGCAGTCTTGCCTTTCACGAAGCGGTCATAGGCTACCAGACCATAGCAGGACTGGTCGGTGGCCATAGCGTTGGGGCCTGCGCCGATAATGTGCTGGAAGCTTGCGGAATCGCTGCGATAATGGGCAAGCAAGCCATCCACAACGGATTTGCCGTTTTTTATAAAGCGGCTGTCGGTATCGGGGTTAATTCCCCAGGTTGTAGCCGCCACGATGACCCAGGCACAGCTCTCAGCACATTCGCTTCCGCCGGAGGCAAAGATGCCGTTATCATGCTGCATAGCAGACAGACAGGCAAAGGCTTCCTCGGCCGCGGCTGCAACTGCGGGCTGATCCCGATAGGGATACAGGGCGGTTAATGCCATGCCTGTAACATCGGGGTCGGATGCATATGCGAGGTTGGCCTGAAGTGCCCAGCCGCCGTCATCGTGCTGGAGGGACAGGATGGAATCGATGCACTGCTGACGAATGGTGGTGTCAGAGGTTGCATAGTTATTGGAATCCAGCGCGATCAGGGCCCAGATGGTGCCGTTTAGACCCTGTTTTTTAATCCAGGAGAAACCGTTGGCGCTGTATGCTTCCACCAAATCCCAGTCGCCCACGGAAGTTGCATCCTTGCCGAGAGCGGAAAGTGCCACGATCAGGCGAGAGTTTTCGGTGGACTTGTTTTTATGCAGCGCGCCGTTCAAGTTGACGGATGCAGCAGTGGTGTTGACCGTTTCTACAATGCGGTCATAGTAGCCTGTGAAATAGGCATTATCCTTGGCGAAATGGCCGCCACGGGCAAGGCTCAGCACGGTCCATTCGCCGGCGGTGGTGCCGAAAACAGGCTCGGTGACGGTGGCAGCCAGCTGAGCCATAGTGGCATTGAGAACTGTGCTGACACTCTGGGCTTCACGGGGAGTATCGGGTTCTTCGGGAGCAGGCTCCTCCTTTTCAGTAACCGTCACAGTTGCATAAGCGGGAGAGGAAACGATTGCGTCTGGATATTCGACGCCGTAGCCACCGTCGACCCAGAGATAATAAGTACCGGCGGAGGGGAATGTGATGGAAGCACCGGCGCCGTCATCAGTATATACCTGTGCGTCTTCGTGATACAAAACTTCGCCGTAGTGAATGCAGTAGTTCGGAACATCCACAAAAACGGAATTGTATTCATAGTCCTTGGAGCCCTTGACAAGCTTCAAATCGCAGGTAGCACCTTCCTCAACTGTAAAGCTGTGGGTAATGCTGCCGTTGCCGTCGGCAAAGAAGTGGAAGCCATAGCCGGAGTCCTGATAGAAGTCCCAGCTGGAAAAGCTGGCCATATCGATATAATCGCCGGCTTCCAAAACGATTTGGTCGGAGGTGGCGCCCCAACCCGCACTGGCCAGCGGATATTGACCGTTCAGGTACTAGTTCAGGTTCTCGTCAAAACCGAAAATGCCGCCCTGGAAATAGGAACTGCCGGGTTCCCCGGTGAAGCTCACATCTGACCAGCTGCCGCCATAAATGCTCTCGTGGGCATAAATGATAAGCTGCAGAGCAGTGGTTTCGTAATTACCATCGCCATCCTCGTCATACCAATAATCAGACAGACCGTAATCATCCAGGTTGATAGCGGAAAGGGCTTCCATAGGAACTGCAACATAGGCAATATAGTTGCCGTTCTTGTCATTGATGTATTGCCCATCATAACTGACGGAGATGTAAACATTGTTCGTGCCCGTAGCAAAGGCGGCTGCGGGCAGCAGACCCAGCACCAGAATAACGGCGAGGATCATGCTCAGGATTTTCTTAGTGATTCGCATAGCAGAATCGTCCTTTCTTATGCTTGTAGCTTACTTTTCCTTGGGTTGTTTCAACCCGGCAGACTCCAGCGCACGGGGCCACGGTCCAAGGTATGCCTTGATCTGGGCGCAAGTTGCACTATCGAAGTCTTTCTTTGTGGGCAGTCTTCCTAACTCCCGGCACTTGCAGCGCAGAAGGTCCTCCGCCCAGGCCTTCTTTTCTTCGTGTGTCACTTGCATCCCTCCTTCTTTTATCATGTGGTTTTCACGCAAACAAAAAAGTGCAACCCATTGATCCGCAAGTACGGATTCAATATGGTTGCACTCTCCAGTCAAAGCGTGATAAACCCAATTGATGCCGGAGGCTCGCTGACTGGGACACAGCAATGGACGGTTGTTCCGGATTCTCACCGGATCACCACACGGCACCAATAAAGCAATATTCAGTTGGGTTGCGAGCCGTGACCGTAGCACAAAACGGCCACAGCAAAAAAGCTGCAGCAACCCGTTAATGAGTCGCTGCAGCCGTTTTTACG
Organism: Oscillospiraceae bacterium; assembly: GCA_045595025.1. Lineage (GTDB taxonomy): Bacteria > Bacillota > Clostridia > Oscillospirales > Oscillospiraceae > SIG459. The sequence continues at coordinate 38,114 of JAZNZR010000047.1, forward strand.
CAACAAAAAACCACAGGCTCCGTACTTGCAGACCCTAGTGTTTCACCTCATTTGAGCAGTTCTCCTGGCTTGCGGATCGTCAGTTCTGCATAGCCTTCTCAGGTTTCCCCAATGACCGGCTTTCGCCTTATGCAGAACCTCCACGCATACAGTGGCGGTACCGTCCGGGATTCTCACCCGGTTCTCTATTCTCCTGCGGGGCTGTTACCGCGTCCGCAGGCACTCAAACGGAATATTTACTTACCAGTTAAGTATATACAATTGACATATAAATGTCAATCGAAAAAGAAAACAGACACCGAAACGGCTGTTTCGGTGTCTGATAAATTAAATGCAGAAAGAAGCAGGAGGGGCGTCGCTGCCGCTTCGTATTGCATCTGCGATGCAGAAATCATGCTCCTGAGTTTCCGGAGCGGCCCAACGCATAAGCCAGGTTTTCGCCAGCTCCACCCACGCGCTGCAGGCCTGGTGCTTATCGGCACGATAGGGGCCAACACCGTTGGGAACACCGGTGGCGAAGCCGTGTTCACCATTCTGGAACACGTGCAGCTCATAGGGGATGCCTTTCTCTGCCAGTGCCAGCGCCATTTTGAGGGAATGAACCGCGGGAACAAGACTGTCATTGGCAGCGTGGAACAGGAAGATAGGGGGTGTTTTCTCCGAAATATGGAGGCAGGGGCTCATTTCATCCAACTGCTCCTTGTTGGGAGTGGGGGTGCCGAAAACGGCCTTGTTGCCGGCAAGCAGCATGGGATTGGGAGGAAGGGTTGCGTTATATTCCTCCTGATAGCTATAATCCGTCAGAGGATATCCCAGCATCACGGCCATAGGCTTAAAGTATTCTGAGGGAACATCGAAGCGGCCGGAGAGCAGGGGAGTATGCCAGTATACTGCCATATTGGCGCAGAGGTTTGCACCGGCGGAAAAACCGATAAGAGCAATGCGCTGGGGATCCACATGCCAAGCCTCCGCGTTTTCCCGGATGATCAGCAAAGCTTTTGCCAGATCCAGAAGCTGGGCAGGATGTCTGGAATCATTCTCCCCGCAGGTGGTGCCTACGGTATACTGGAGAATGAAGGTCTGGTAGCCTGCGTCAGCAAAGCTGAAGGCTACTGTATCACCCTCATTTTCCATGGAGCAAAACATATAGGCGCCGCCGGGGCAAACCACCACGGCGGGGAGAGCCTCGGGCTTCGTGGGAACCATGGGATTGGGGGTGCATTCTTTCAGTACGGTATAGAGGGCCACATCCTCGCGGCCTGCCCAAAGGGGGAGTCTCTTTGTGATCATAATATTCTCCTTCCGATTTCCGGATTAATAGCGAAGCTGAGCGAGGCGGGAGACCAAAGCCTCTATTTTCGGGGGATTCATTCCGAGGAAGAAGGCGTTGCTTAGCTCACGGAATGTCTGAGTTGTGAATTCCCGGTTATTCTCCTTCAGAACGCCGAAAAGCGCCGGCGCTTCTTCAAGCAAAATCATCTGCGCCGCCTCATCCTCCGCAAGGGCGGAAAGCCGGCTATCCATAGAATATACAGCCCGGTAATCACGGTCGGGGGAATAGCGGTAATCATAGCTTCCGGAAGTGAGAAGGAAGGTCTCTTTGCCGCTGCGGGGCAGGGTAACCTGTGCGGTGCAGCCAAAGGGGATCTCCAGATGCACGGAGAGTTCGCCGTTTTCGCAGATGCGCCAGTTGGATACGAATTTGCCGGAGACGGTTTCCAAAGAGCACTCCATGTGACCAAGACGGATATCCGGCTTGGGGGCGATGAGGGCGTTGCGGAAGCCCTGCTTGCCCGGACGCAGACCGGCAAGATGAGCGTATACATACTCCATAACAGAGCCGTAAGCATAGTGGTTAAAGCTGTTCATACCTGTGCCGGAGCAGCTTCCGTCGGGGAGCAGACTGTTCCAGCGCTCCCAAATCGTGGTGGCGCCCAGCTCAATGCAGTACATCCAGCCGGGGAAGCCCTTGTGGAGCAGCAGATCGCAGGCCAGATCCTCCATACCGTGCTCGGCCAGAACGCCGCACATCAGCGGTGCACCGGCAAAGCCGCAGCGAATCTCAAAACCGTCGAAGCGCATACGGCGAAGGAACTGGCTGATAAGCACATCCTTATCCCGCCAGATACCGAATTTCAGAGCGGTGATATATGCTGCCTGAGTATCCACGCTGAGCCGCCCGCTGGGGGTGAAGTAGGTGTTCAGCACGGCATTGCGTATATCTTCCGCAAGAGATGCGTATTTCGCGGCATCTTCATCATAGCCCAGTTTTGCAGCCATTTCCGCTACGATTCGGGCGCTGTTCATATAATAGACACTGCCAAGATAGGTGTCATCTGTGCCGCCCTTGAAGCTCTGGGAGGTGACACCGTCCAATGCCAGCCAGTCACCCAGCTGGTCATCATCATAGAGATGGCCGTGGGAGCGGGTGCTCACAAAGTCCACCCAATCCTTCATCAGGGGGTAATATGCCTTCACTTCCTCAATGCTGCCGGAGAAACGGAGCAGGGTTTCGGGAATGATGGTGGCAGCGTCGCCCCAGATGGCGCAGGAAATAAAGCCTTGGGAACGGGGCAGGCAGGTGGCGATACCGCCGCCGTTTTCCTGCTGATCCAGACGGAGCAGATGGAGAAAACTCCGGTAAAACGCCCGGCAATCCATATTGTAGCAGGCGGTGGGGGAGAATACCTGAGCGTCACCGGTCCATGCCAGACGCTCATCGCGCTGGGGGCAATCCGTGGGGATGGAGAGGAAGTTGCTCCGCTGACCCCACAGAACATTCTCGTAAAGGCGGTTCAGAAGCTGATTTCCGGTACTCAGCTGAACGCTTTGATCCAGCTTGGTGTGGAGCACCGGGCTTTCAAAATCAGCAGCGTTGATTTCTCCGGGCCAGCCGCTGACGCGGACATAACGGAAGCCGTAGAAGGTGAAACTCTGGCAGACCGTTTCCGCCTCGCCGCCGCTGCGGTATGTGAAACCGCCCAGAGCACTGCGGTAATTTTCATTATAGAAATTGCCCTGCTGCAGCACCTCGCCAAAGTCGAAGTGAACTTCGCAGCCCTTGGGCAGAGCCGCCTTGAAACGGAGCAGACCGGTGTGGTTTTGGCCGAAATCCAGAACCGTTTCGCCGGCGGGAGTATGGAGGACTTCCGCCACCTTCAGACATATGGTCTCTGCAACCGGAGGATTGAAGCGCTCAACGGGATTCAGAGGTGCATCTATGAGAAAAACCTTTCTGGGGGCATTTTCTATGTTTTCGTGGGAAAGACGGTCCAGAATCTCGCCGTCATAAATGCCGTTGCTGCCGGAAATGTCGCTCTCCTTCCAAGTCCAGCTCTCGTCTGTAACGAAAAGCTGCTCGCTGCCGTCGGCAAAGCGCAGATGCAGCTGCGCCAGAAGGGCATAGCTGTCGCCGTAGGGCTCGTGCTCCAGACCGAAGCGTCCCTTGTACCAGCCGTTGCCGAGAGTGACCTCCAGCGTATTGGTCTCCTTGATAAGGACGGTGACATCGTAGCTCTGATAGGGTGCTTCCTCCTCGAAATACCAAAATCCGGGAGCCAGACACTCATCGGTAATATTCTCACCGTTGAGTCTGGCGGTGTAGACACCGAGACCCAGCATATAAAGCCTTGCGCTGAGAACTTCTTTTGCGGCATCAAAATGTCCGCTGAACACAGGAGCCCACGGAGTTTCCTCCTGACAGCCTATCCACTTTGCCTGCCAGGGCTCTGATTCCAGACCGGTCTCGAAGTAAGTCTGACCGCTATGGACATCCCCTGCATCATCAGTGACTTCCACGGCAACCTGATAAACGGTTCTGGGCAGCAGCTCGCCCAGCTCCAGCGCAGTGCCTTCCCAGTTTAAGTCTCCGCGGCATTCCCAAATGGGGACGCCCTCGCGGAACACGCTGACGGCGGCTTCGGTCTGACGCTTTGCGCCGCCCTCCACCTGCCAGGACAAAAGCGGGGTGCCGTAATCATAACCAATGGGTTTTTCCAGACCATTGATTTTCATATTCACAAGGGACATATTACAAAACCTCCAGAAGCTGTGCAAAGCAGCTCATGTTGTGATCGCCGGCCTTGGCCTCGCTTGCGTCTCCAACGCAGGCAACCTCAAATCCCCCTGCGTGACCGGCTTCGGCACCGGCAATGGCATCTTCCACCACGAGGCACTCAGCGGGGGCGAGACCCAGAAATTCCGCCGCTTTCAGGAAAACCTCGGGGTCGGGCTTGGAGCGGCTGATGTTGTTGCCGTCGGAGATGGCATCGAAATAGCCGGCAAGACCGATGCGCTCCAGAATAAAGGGGGCGTTTTTGCTGGAAGAGCCAATGGCCAGCTTAAGTCCTTTTGCGCGAAGAGCGTCCAGAGTGAGCTTTACCTCGTCGGAAAGATCGGCAGGACTCATACGGCTGAGCAGGCTGCGGTAGATATCGTTCTTTTTTGCGGCAAGGGACTCTTTTTCCGCATCTGTCAGGGCAGAGCCGGAATAGCGCTCCAGAATGATGTCCAGACTTGCCATGCGGGAAACGCCGCGGAGACGGTTATTGATCTCACGGTCGAAATAGACGCCCATACCGTCGGCCATTTCCTTCCATGCCAGATAGTGGTATTCGTCGGTGAAGCAGATAACTCCGTCCAGATCAAAAATAACGCCCTTTACATTCATATCTATAATCCTCCGTACAGAAATTTTCCAAGGATGTGTTGACTATATTATATAATAGCACCTTTTGTGTTGATAGTGCCATTTTTTAAGATTTTACATATAATTACGAAAAAATTAGGGTTTTGCACAGGCAAAAGCCTGAAATGCGGTGATAAACACAGAATATACCCGGTTTTCCAAGAGGGAAGAGGGGATTATTTAAAGCGCGGAGGGTTCCGTTTTCCCTGTTTTATGGGAAAAGGAAAAGCTGCGGCATGAAATAATGTAGCCTTCGGATTGAATTGCGCTTATATCAATGTTATAATATTGGCTAGCACCGAGAGGAAACGGAGGCGGCTTTATGGAAGCGCGGCATGAGATAATTCCCTTTGACCAGAATAACCCCGTCCGGCTTTACATGCATAAGCTGGGAGATGTCACCCGCCATTGGCACGAAAGCCTTGAATTGCTGTTCGTACTGGCCGGTGAGGTAACCGTTTTGGCCGGAGACAGCCAGACGACTTTGCAGCAGGACGATATGCTTCTTATCAACAGCAACGTGATCCACGAGCTGCATTCCGATGATTGCGTTATGATAGCCGTGCAGGTCAAGCTTTCCAAATTCGACCTGCCTCAGGAGCTGCTGCAGACCCTTTACTTCAACTGCAGCTCCACCGACTGCGATAATCGGGAGAAGTTTTTGGGCATCAAGCAGATCATTGCTTCTATGCTCCAGTCCAATGCCGGCGGCGTTTCGCTGTTTCACAGCCGCTCTTTGGCCTATCGCTTGCTCAGTGAACTGGTAGAGAACTTCAAGGTGGAAAAACCCGCCGGCGAAGCCAACACCCGAAAGCATCTGGAGCGGCTCAACGGAATCCTCCGCTACATAAGCGAGCACTATAAAGAGCAGCTGACCCTAAACCAGCTGGCCGACCAGACCCATCTTTCCGCACCCTATCTTTCCAGCTTCTTTGAGCGGTATATGGGCATAAATTTCTCCACCTATTACACCAATTTCCGACTGGATCACGCGGTTCAGGATCTGCTGCACACCGATATTCCCGTGGAGCAAATCGCCGCCAACAACGGCTTTTCTGACCCCAGAGCCTTTGTGCGTGCATTCAAAAAGCGTTATAACGAAGTTCCCAGTTCCTACAGGAAAAACGCTGCCGCACCTATGCCCTTTGCCAGAGACAAGCTTCTTTCTATCAATTATCTGGATTTCAAGTCGGAAAATTACCTCCATCTCTTATCCCAGTATCTGCCGGAGGCCGATTCCCACACTGTTTTGCCCTGTTCCGCAGAGGAGACCGACAAACTGAGCCTTGAGCCGGTGGATTGCGCCGCAAGCGGCAAAGCTCTTGCCCATAAATGGCGCAGCTTTATAGGTGTTGGACGCGCCAAGGATCTGCTGCAGGCCGAGATACAGGATATGCTGCGTCAGCTGCAGCGGGATGTGGGCTTCCGTTATCTGCGCTTCCACGGTATTTTCTCCGATGATATGCTTGTCTGCCGCAGAAACTCAGACGGCAGTTTGCAGTTCAGCTTTACCCTCATTGACAAGATGCTGGACTTTGTTCTCTCCATCGGGCTCAAGCCTCTGATCCAGTTTTCATTTATGCCTGCCGCCATTGCGGCTGCACCTGAAAAAACCATATTCTCCAGCCCCTTTACCGTCAGTCCTCCCAAGCGCATGGAGGATTGGAACACCCTGATTGCCATGTTCCTCTCCCATATCCGCTCAAGATACGGCACAGAAGAGATCCGCTCATGGCTATACAGTGTCTGGAACGAGCCCGATACTTCTGTACAAATGTTCGGCTTTGAAGACACAGATCAGTTTTACAGCCTGTATCAAAACACCTTCCGCACACTCAAGAGCTTCGACAGTGAGCTTATTTTCGGCTCTCCATCTCTCTATCCTACCACGGGCTATGAGCTGGAGTGGCTGCGCAGCTTTGTGGCCTTTGCCAAGGAAAGCAGCTGCACCCCCCAGTTTATGGATGTCCACTATTACTCGGATGATTTTGAGAACTTTGACAGTCACAAAGCAAGCTTTACCACACCCTCCGGCTTCAGCGCCGACCCGGAGCACTTCCACAAATATATTTCCAAAATCCAAAATATTATGGGAGAAATCGGGATGAACCACATCCCCCTCTACCTTACCGAATGGAACCTATGCGTATCCCACCGAAATCTGATTAACGACACCTGCTTCAAGGGCTGCTATGTGGCCAAGAATTTTCTTGAAAACTATGACCGCACCGATGCCTTGGGTTACTGGAGCCTGACAGACCTTATGGAGGAAAATCAGCCTCCCCACGAGAGCTTCCACGGAGGCTTGGGTCTCTTCACTCAGGACGCAGTCAAGAAGCCCCCTTACCACGCCATGGTTTTGATGCGGCAGCTAGGGGACACGCTGCTGAGCTCCGGCGACGGCTGGTTTGTCACACGCAGGAAAAACGGCAGCATTGCCGCCATCCTGTACAACTATCAGCATTTCGACCCTCTTTTCCTGAAGGAGGGCTTCGGTCTGACTCAAACCGCGAGGGACGGAGTCTTTCCCCGCCGCAGCAGTTTGGAGCTGACTCTTCCTCTCTCCGGTCTTCCTTCCGGTATGTACCGTATTAGGGAAACCATAGTCAACCAAACTCACGGAAGTGCCTTTGACCGCTGGGTGGCTATGGGGGCACAAGAGCTTGGTCAGGTGGAAAGAGACTGGCTTTGCCGCAGCTGCGTTCCCGAGCTCAGAGTTTCTGTCGCTACTGTTATTAGTGGAAGACTGGAATACCGGGCCACCCTTGCCCCTCAGGAGGTGCGGCTCGTGGAACTTCTTCCTGCGGAAGAAGGGTATTTTTGATTAAAAAACAGCTATTTTGAACCCGAAAGGTTCAAAATAGCTGTTTTTGTTTATCGGTTGTAACCAAGTCCCGCGGGAGAAATCTCAACAAGCCGCACCTCCTGAGGGGCAAGGGTGGCGTCATAGCGGAGCTTACCCTGATGGCTCAGCTGTTCTTTTATATGGAGCCTAGGCTGGGATTCTCGTTTCAGCCAGTCGATATCTGCAGCGCCTAGTCTGGATGCCCCCATAGTCACCCATGCATCGAAGCAGCTGCCGTGCTCGGGATTCAGCATCGTCTCGCGGATCCTGTAAAGGCGTTTTTCAAGTCCGGTGAGAATCAACTCTACATCCAAAGAGTACTGGTTTATGAATGCTCCATCCCGCTTCGTGTTTGTAAGACCAAGGCCGCCTTCCACAAAGAGCGCGTTATAATGCTCGTAGTTATAGAGAATAAAAATAATTTTTTCCCCACGGCGGGTGATGAAATACCCCTCGCCGGAGTCCAACAGCACATCCCCCAGACATCCCAGCATCTCCATGGCATAGTAAGGAGGCTTTTTGATGCCGTTTACTGTAAAAAGCCCCATACCGCCATGAAACAGTTCCTCAGGCAGCTGGTATTCCTCCAGAAAATCAGTCAAACTCCAGTAGCTCATTCCATCCACTCGGTCATAATTTTCAAGGAAGTTTTTGGCGAGATAACAGGCCTTGAAGCACGTGTCGTTGATAAGATTTCTATGAGAAACGGTCAGATTCCATTCAGATATATAAAGAGGGAGCTTTTCCAGACCTTCCTCGGACAGAATACCCTTTATCCTTGTGATAAAACTGCCGAAGTGGTCTGGGTCTTCATTATAGGCAGAGGGCGTTGCAAATGACGATTCCTCCGGAGGTGTCTGGTTGAAATTGTCAGAATAGTAGTGGATATTTATGCACTCGGGCAGACAATTCCGCTTTTTGGCAAAGCTTAGAAAATCCAGCATCCACTTACGGCTGGCAGGAGTCAGGGGAAAGAGGGACGGTGTGCCGATGGTGAGACAGGGGTCAAAGGACTTGACCGTTGCATAGGTATTTTCATAGAGAGAGTAGAATTGTTCTGCATCATCGAAGCCAAACATCCCGGGGGATGTATCCGGCTCGTTCCATGGCGTATAGAGCCATGAACGAATCTCATCGTCTCCGTAGCGTTCGCGGATATGTGCAAGAAAGAGGGAAACGAGGTTGTTCCAGTCCTCCATTTTTTTGGGAGGACTTATGGTGAATGGGTTTGCAAAAATATGCCGGTTCGGCAATTGAGCCATTGCGGTGGGCATAAAGGAAAACTGGATAACCGGTTTCATACCCACAGAAAGTACAAAATCCAGAACCTTGTCTATCTGGACAAAACTGAATTGATAGCTGCCGTCCTTGTTTGCCCTGCAAAGAAGCATATCGTCGGAAAAAATGCCATGAAAGCGTAAGTATTTAAAGCCAACATCCTTTTGAAGCTGACGGAGCATATCCTGCACCTCGCTGTAGAGCAGTTCCTTGGCTCTGCCCACACCTACCATATTTTTCCAAGAATGTCTAAGCCGGCTCTTTTCGGCACCTACATTCACTTTTCCTATGTTGAGAGACTTGCTTTGATACTGCTGCGGGATTGGCAGGGCATTTTTCACATTGGGAAGATATTGAGTGAGAATGTGAAAGTAGTTTTCCGGCTTAAAATCCAAATAATTAATGGCCAACAGAGGATCCTTTTGGTTAAGAACTGTCGGGGTACTTGCATTTTTTCTGTAGGCACTTGGAATGGCTTTGTAGCGTTTTTTGAAAGCACGGGCGAAGGAACGAGAATCGGAAAATCCGCTGTTTAGAGCTATTTGCTCAACAGGCACATCTGTATAAATAAGCTCCCGCAGAGCATACTCCAGACGGAGATTAGTATAATAAGCAGAATAGTTTATGCCCATATACTTTTCAAAAAAGCTGGACAGATAGGGAACGGACAGATGCTCCACCTCCGCCAGCTGCCCCAGAGTGAGCTGTTCTTGGTAGTGTTCGTTTATGTAGCGCAGTATGCGGTTGAGGCGCTCTAAATGCTTCTGGGTATTTGTCTCCACCACAGGCTTCTTAACCTTAAAGTTCTTGACAAGCTCCGAGAGGAGCTCATACGCAAGTGTGCGACTGCGAAAAAGTTTGTCCTCGCCCTCTGCTGCGCTAACCTGAAGAAGTGTAGTAATAATACGTTTTATAGCAAAAAAGGCCTCTGGGTTCCCGTCGCTTTTGGAGTTGCAGTCAAAATAAAGGCTTTGGAACACATCGGGGGAAAGGTTGAACTTGGATAGCTTTATCTGCACCGCAATGAGCACGCAATCTTCAGAATGGAGCTCATGGACAGTGTTGCTGTTCACAAGAAGCATATCCTCCGCCTGCAGCTTCGTTTGTCGGTCAGCAGTGAAGACTGTGACCTCGCCTGCCAGAACGAAAAGGAGCTCAAGGCTCTCGTGCCAATGTCGGGATACGTCACCCAGCTTGTGCATGAAAAGGCGAATGGGGCTATCGGTATCAAAGGGGATTATTTCATGACGGGCTTCCATAGTCAGTCCTCCTTGTGTGCTTGCTTAAGTATAACATTAAAAAATGGTCATTGTAAATATACAATAGCACATAATTAATATCTCATATGTGTCATTGAGGAAAAGAACATACCGTTTGTATGGGAGATACATTAAAAATAAGCAAAAAACTCCATATGGTTTGCCCTGTTTTTCGGTGGCGGAAAAGCTGTAAAATAAGCTATCCACCCAAAAATATACGGAGGTAGAAGAATGAAAAAGATTCTTGCATTAGCACTTGCACTTATCATGATTTTCAGTCTCGTGGCCTGCGGCGTTCCTGCTGAGCCTGTTGCTCCTGCTGAGCCTGCCGCTCCCGCTGAGCCTGCCGCTCCCGCCGAGCCTGCAGCTCCTGCTGAGCCCGTTGATCCCGCAGAATCTGCTGAACCCACAGAGCCTGCCGAGCCTGTCGGCGGCAACACTGCAGAGATCACTTGGGCAGATCCCGTGGTTGGCGAGGTCACTGGCACTCTCACCCTCAAGCCAGAGACCGAGGAATGGGAACTTTACTATGAAACTCCATTTGGACCCTACACCCTTGGCGGCTGGTATATGGCCGATGGCACCATGGAACTGACCAATGACGGCGGTCTGGGCGGTTTCCTTGATTTTGCCCCCATTCAGGCTGTTGCCTCCCCCGCCATTGCAGCTCTGGCCGGCGGCGGTGCCGCTCCTGCCGAGTGCTCTGCAGAGATCACTTGGTCCGACCCCGTGGTTGGCGAGGTCACCGGTATGCTCACCCTGAAAACCGCCAGCGAAGAATGGGAACTCTTCTATGAGACTCCCTTCGGCCCTTACACCCTCGGCGGCTGGTATCTCACTGCTGACGGCTCTATGGGGCTTACCAATGACGGCGGTCTGGGCGGATTCCTTGATTTTACGCCCGTTGAAGCTGCTGCTGTTCCCGCTATCCAGAAGATGATCGCCGACAACGGTCTCAGCGCCGGTGCCGCCGTGGATCCCGCAAACTGCAATCACAGATGGTCCGATGGCGTCTGTGCTGTCTGCAAGACCCCCTGCGCCCATGAAAGCTGGGCCGCCGGTGTCTGCGAAAACTGCGCCTATGTCTGCAACCATGTTGGCAGCCACGACCAGAAGAGCCTCCTCTGCTCCGTTTGCGGCAATGTTGGCTATCACAGCTTTGAAAACGGCGCATGTGCCTGCGGCGCCACAACAATTTTCGAAATGAACGCCATCCCTGTGAAGTACACCTACGGCTGCGACCGAAAGGGTACTATTGAGGAATTTACCTATGAGACCCGATCCTATGCTCTCGAAGCAGCAGGCAAGGGTGAAAATATTGAAATAACCAAGAAAGCTCTTGTCTATCTGCCTTATGGTTATGATCCCGCACAGAGCTATGATATTCTCTATCTGCTCCACGGCGGCGGCGATGAGACACGCTCTCAGGAAGCATGGTTCATCGACAACCCCGACACTGTTAACATTCTGGACAACATGATCAAGCGCGGCGACTGCGAACCCATGATCGTTGTTACTCCCACCTTCTATTCTCTGGCAGAGGGCATTGACAGCAGCGACGTATTTGCTGAGTATGTTGAGAACTTCGGCCACGAGATGATGAATGACCTCATTCCCGCCATCGAGGCCAAGTACGCAAGCTATGCAGCCGGCGATGTAAGCCCCGAGAATTTGAAGGCAACCCGCGCTCACCGCGCTTACGCAGGTCTGTCCATGGGCTCCATGACCTCCTTCCACTCCGTCCTGAACTATTGCACTGATTACTTCGGCTATGTAGGCAGTTATTCCGCAGGCCCCGAAGCTGACACCGCGATGGCTCTTGAAGCTGCAAAGGGCATTGCCGAAAATCTCAACGCCTCCGGCAATGAGATTTACTACTGGTTCAACGGAAACGGCGTTAAGGATATGGCACATGATCCCCATCTGGCCACCTATCCCTATATGCTTGAGGCCTGCCCTGATGTGTTCACCGAAGGCGTAAACTGCTGCTGGGTTGACTACCTCGAGGGCATTCACGATTTCGTGTGGTGGAAGTTGGATCTCTACAACAGCCTGAAGGTGTTCTTCCGTGTTGATGAGCCCGGCGAGGTCCGTGCACTTGATGTACTGGCACAACAGGGTCTGCTACACTAACAATAACTGAACTCAAAAAATACTAATAGAAAGAGGCTGCCCTCTGGCAGCCTTTTTCTATGTTCGCGTCCTTTATCAGCGAATCTTGTTCGGGTTATATATCACATTGCCCTCGCTGCCGTCGGAGCGGCATAAACGGCTGAAATCCATTGCCTTGGCTATAAGGGCGCTCTCCCCGTTGAATCCACGGAAGGGTATGTTATCGGTGCGTTCTGCGAGAATATCATCGCAGACGGCGATAACGTTCTCGATCATCTCCGGACATCCGTCCCCGAGCCCATGGGAAAAAAGGCATCGGCTGTATTTGCCCTTGGTGGTATCACGCAGCTTAAGGAGGTTTTTCCTATATTCTGCAACAGAGGGGCAGAAGCTGTCAAAGAGATAGGTGAAGGCATTGCAGCTATCGCCGAGAATCAAAGATTCCTCTTCGGGAATGAGGATTGCCATGCTGCCGGGAGTATGTCCGGGAACAGCAAAAGCCTGAATAGAGACATCACCCAGAGGAAGGAGCATGCCATCTTCAAGAGGCAGGAAACTATCGGCAGCCTTAGGAGGGAGGTAGTCGCTCTGCTGCACCTGGGCAAGGATTTTGGGGTCTGCGCCGGTCATTGCAGCACCGGAAACATAGCCCTTGCGGACATCCATCAGGCTGTGTATGGCATAGACGGGGGCATCAGCAGGGGACATATAGACCTTTTCAAACTCGCCTGCAGCCATAGCGTGGTCCACGTGGCCGTGGGTGAGAATAACTGTTATGGGCTTATCCGTGATGCTCTCCACTGCGGATTTAAGACTTCCCACACCAACGCCGGTGTCGATCAGGGCTGCAGCCTCGCCGCCCTCAATAAGATACATAGCGGTGCGGCTTACGTCCCAAATGCGGGTTATGCGGGGGCTTACAGATTCAAACTGATAAAACATATTAAAATCTCCTTATGAACATGGCACCCGCTGGGCGGGTGCCATAATTGGTGGTTTTAGAGTCTGGTGTCCCAGCAGCCGCAGAAGGGGTCAATGGGGCTTATGCCTTTAAACTCACTTTTTCCAAGCACCTTATCGATTGCCGCGTCAATAACCGCGCCTGCGTGGCAGTAGGCGTTTACATAGGTGGGCACCATAGGCACATCAAAGAGGTGGTAGGGATTGCCCACGCTGACAAAGACGGTGGGGACTTCCTTGGCAAACCAGGGCAGGTTGTTGCCTGCACCGAACAGGGTATGCCAGTTAATTCGGGCGGTGGTCTTATTGGAGGCATTTTCGATGTTGCCGATATAGAACACAAGGTCATACTTGGCCTTGAATCTCTCCACAGCGCCGTCAAGGAAAATGGTCTCAAAGGTTTCGGGGATATACTTTGTCACCTCAAAGCCCGCCTCCTTCAGCCGACTCTCAAAATGGGCATAGACTCTGCCGTTGGACTCAAAATCGCCCAGTATTTCAAGAAGGACTTTTTTATGCTTTTCGGGGGAGAGGGGGAGGATGCTGCGCACATCCTTGACAAGGGTTACGCCCTTATCCGCGCACTCTGCCGCCCAGGCAAGATGCTCGGGATTGGAAAGAACGGAGAGAGCTTCCTCGTCTTTGAGGAGAGTGCCGTCTTCCTTTTTTTCGGGCAGATTAAGCATTGCCTTCAAAGCGAGAATTCGCTCAAGAGCCTCGTTAAGGCGCTTCTCGGAGAGCAGACCCTTGGCCACGCCATCCTTCATATACTTCAGATCCTCTTCCAGATCCTTGGTGAAAAGGAACATATCGCAGCCATGCTCAATGGCAAGAGGAACAGCCTCTGCGCGATTGGTGACTGCCATCATTCCAACCATGGGGCTGGCATCGGTGGAGATAAGTCCGTTGAAGCCCAGCTCCTCGCGGAGATAGCGAAGGGCATTGGCGGAGAAGGAGCCGGGGATCACCTGTGTGCAGGGCTTTCCGTCATAGAACTCCTCCATTGCGGGCATGGCGATATGTCCGGCCATTACTATGGGAGCGCCGTCCTCAATGAGACCGCGGTAAATTTTGCCGTAAGTTGCCTCCCATTTATCCAGAGGAAGGCTGTTGACGCTGGTGAGCAAATGCTGGTCGCGGGAATCCACACCGTCGCCGGGATAATGCTTTATGGTGGGCAAAACTCCGGTGCCGGAGAGGCCCTCGATATATGCCCGACCCATTTCCAGAACCTTTTCCGGGTCATTTCCGTAGGTGCGGACATTGGTGATGGGGTTCATAAAGCTCATGTCTATATCCACGATGGGTGAATAAGTGACATTGGCACCCACGGCGGCGCCCTCCACACCGCATATACGGCCAAGACGGCGCGCCTGCTCAGCTTCACCGGTGGCGGCCATGAGCATCTGGCGTCCCATATATGTACCTTCGGAGGCAAGACCGATACCTCCGTCTTCAAGGTTTGCAGAGATAATCATAGGGATAGGGGAATTTGCCTGCAGAGTGTTGATGGCGGTCTGAACCTCTTTTGCAGGGTTGGAGCGGAACATAATTCCTCCCCAACGGTGCTCGCTGATGGCGTGGATCAGATAGCCGGGGTCATTGCTGTAGAGCAGAGGGCAGAACAGCTGTTCCACCTTTTCATCCTCGCTCATGGAGGCGATGGTTTCTTCAACCCACTTTATCTGCTGCTGGCTGAGATAAAAAGGTTTTTTGCTGAGATATGTTTTCATGCGCCTTGTTCCTCCTTGGGCTTGCGGCGAAAAAGCTTGACAATATTGCCGCCCTGAGAGCCGATAACATTGATAACGAGAATGAATACACCCATGCATATGGTGGAAATAGCAGCGCCCAGTTCATCGCTGAACACAGCCTTGAGACCGTAGGACATCAGGCAGAGAGTCAGAGAACCGACTATGGTGCCTATGGTGTCGCCGCAGAATACACCCACAATGAGTCCGATGAACACGGGCAGAATGTTGCTGAAAAGCTCACCGACTGTAGCCATGGAGGTGGTTGCGGCGCGGTGCATTCCGTTTGCCATATAAATAATGGTGGCGCAGCCGAAAATGAGACCGCTGAAAATATAGCTGATGATAACATTCTTCTTTTCTCTTATGCCTATATTCACCGCTGCCTGCTGGTTGTTGGCAAGGAGCTGTGCCTGCTTGCCGCTGACGGTGCAGTAGCTGTAGAAAGCGTAGATGGCGATGGCCAGCGCCAGAGGGATCAGAGCGTAGGGGTAGGTGGAGAAAATGCGCAGAGTCATATTGGAGACTATGTTAATTCCGCGGCTGCCGTAAATGAGGCAGGTTACGGATTCGTAAAGCATAGCAAAGCCGATAGTTGTGATAACAACGGGAACTCTGCCGAAAACATAGAAAACAGCAACAAGCACAGAGAGAATAACACAACCCGCGATGCAGAGAACCACCATAGCGGCGATGCTGTTATCCATGCTGAGAGCTACGTTGCCGGCAACGATGGAGGTTAAAAGCATTATGGCGCCGCCGGAGAAGTCGAAGCGTCCGCATTTGAACTGAAGACCAATGCCCATGGCGCAGGTGATGGACAGGGCAATATCCACGATAAGGGTACGCCACATATTCCACGTGCCGAAGTACATTTTGCCGTTGGAGTAGCAAAGAACCATCATAATGAGATACATTGCCACGGGGAGAGCGAGAGTGCCGATAATACGGCCGAGAGTTGTTTTGCGTTTCATTTCTCTTCCCTCCTTATCTGGGCAGTGTGCCGCTTTTTTTGCGGCAGGTTATGAGAACAACCACAAGGAAAATAATCGCCTTGATTATGAACACCTGATTGGGTTTAACACCGATGAGGGGCAGACCCACAGCCAGCAGACCCAGAGTGAAGGAGCCTACCACGGCACAGCTAACCTTGGAGCGCATACCGCCGTTGAGGGGCATGCCGCCCAGAATAAGGGCCACCATTACGTTCATTTCAAAGCCGGTACCGGTGGAGTCGGAGGCGGAGCCGGTGAATCCCATCTGGAAAAGAGCTGCCAGCACCACGCAGAAGCCCATAATGATATAGGAAATAACCTTGTATTTCACAAGGTTGATGCCGCTTTGCTCAGCGGCAACGGGGTTAGCGCCTATGCTCTTGGCATATTTGCCGTATTTGGTGTAGTTGAAGAGGTAGGTAATGATAATTACCTCAACAACAAGAGCCGCCAGCATAAGCCAGGGAGACTTGAAAAGATGATAGTCAATACTGGTGAGACCTACATTTCGGGAGCCCAGTCCGTTATAGGTAACGGTGCTGATACCGCCCAGCGCCATCATAAAGGCAACTGATGAGACAACGGGATGAATATGCAAAAGCTCGCCTATGGCGCCGTTCATAGCTCCGATGATAATAGCTATAACAAGGGAGACAAGTATGCCGGGGATAAGGCTGCCGGTGGAATTGCCCAAAGCAACGATAATGGTGGCATAAAGGCCAACCTGTTTACCTATACTAACGTCCATATTGCCCATGGCATAGACGAACACGGCACCAACGCTGAGCAGAGCCATAACTATGACGTTGCTCATAAGTGTTGCCAGTTTGTCGGGAGCCCAGATGCTCTTGCCCTTGAGAGGAGGCACTATGGAGAACAAAACTATGCACAGCAGAAGTCCGCAGTAAGCGCCTATCTCGGTTTTGTGGAGCTTGATCCAGCTGAGAACGGGGTTTAATTTCTTTTCTGTCACTTTTAATCCCCTCCTCAAATCATATACTCGATGATATCCGTCTGCTTCAGTTCGGGAGAGCGGACGAACTCTTTTTTTACTTCAAAATCCTTCATGATGATCAGCCTGTCTGCCATGCCGATAAGCTCGCTGAGCTCTTCGGAAATCATCAAAATGGCCTTGCCCTGCTTTTTCATATCCTCGATCATGGTATACATAGCCTGCTTTACGCCTATGTCAACGCCTCGGGTGGGGCAGTCCATGATTATTACCTGAGAGTCACGGGCGGTCCATTTGCCGAAGGAGACCTTCTGCTTGTTGCCGCCGGAGAGGGTGTTTACCCACTGCCTGCCGCTGCCGCACTTTATGCGGAAAGCGTCTATCTCCCTGTCGGACATTTTCTTCTCGGAGCGGGGGCTTATGTAGCTCAGCTTCACCAGACTGCGGAGAGAGGGGAGAACGATGTTGTTCTGTATGGGAGCCTCCAGAATAAGCGCCTCGCTGTCACGGTTTTTGGAGATGTATCCAATCTCCATGTCAATGGCCTTAAGGCAGCTTGTGACAGGCTTGCCCTTGCGGAGCACCTGACCGCTGCGGAGCTTTTCAAGTCCGTAAGCAGCGCGACCGATCTCGTGCATTCCGCAGCCGGAAAGACCGCCTATGCCTACTATCTCGCCCTCGCGGAGCTCCAGTGAGAAGTCCTTTATAGGTCCGAAGGAAAGGTTTTTAAGCTCAAGAGCCACATTATCGGAGCAGGAGGAATCATAATCCTCACGATAATACTTCTCGCCTATCTCCCGGCCAACCATCATATAGCGGATGCGCTGAACGGCATCGGGAGCATCCATCTCCTCACGGGAAAGAGTGCCGATTATCTCGCCGTCACGCAGAACGGTGAGGCAGGAGCACTGCTCAAGAATTTCGTCCATATCGTGGGAGACGAAAACAACGCTCTTGCCTTCGTCGGCCATTTTATGTATGAGCTTATAGAGAATCTCGCGTCCCGTATGGGAGAGAGCGGTGGTAGTTTCGTCCACAACAAGAATGCGGGTGTTTTCATCCACACAGCGCACAAGCTCCACCAGCTTGCGATCCTCAAAGGTGTGAATGTCAATGGGGTCACGACCCCGTATATGGTCAATACCGAAGCTGCGGAGCAAGTCATCCGCGGCGCGATACATTTTTGGCATATTTATAAGTCCCAGCTTTGAAAACTCATTTTCTCTGCCGGAAAAGATATTCTGGGCAACGCTTACCCCGGGGATGGTGTTGGCCTCCTGCAGTATCATGGATATTCCGGCCTTCTGAGCCTCCACCATAGTTTGGGGATGCCAGGGCTTACCCATATACTCCATTTCGCCTGCAGTAGCGCCCTGCATGCCGGCTGCTATGGACATAATGGTGGATTTTCCTGATCCGTTTTCTCCGACAAGACCCCGTATTTCTCCCGGTCTCAGCTCAAAATCCACGCCCTTGAGAGCAACAGTAGGTCCAAATTCCTTACGCAGAGCCTTGGCTCGGAACACAATATTCTGTTCCATGGGCAGGTCCTTCCTCTCTTAGAAAATGTCAAAGGGGAAAAGGTCCGCAAGTCGGAGGCCAAGCGGTCTTAGGAAGACAATTAGGAAAACCAACTCCTTGGCTCACAGAACGACATGGCTACGATCCGACTTAAATTCCTTACGCAGAGCCTTGGCTCGGAACACAATATTCTGTTCCATGGGCAGGTCCTTCCTCTCTTAGAAAATGTCAAAGGGGAAAAGGTCCGC
>JAZNZR010000048.1:0-48797 GCA_045595025.1 Oscillospiraceae bacterium
CTGTTCCCCCCTCTTTGGATTCTCCCCAAGTGCGGAGGCAGGAAAAATATTGTGCCACATAATCAAAAGCCGGAACCTTAGAGTGCTTGCCTCGATTTCCGCTCAGGACGCTGCTTCATAGAGCTGCCTGTTCGGCAGCACGGGGATTATACCTCGTAATGTTCCCGCCTTTAAAGCCTTCCCCTTGGGGAAGGTGGCTGCCGAAGGCAGACGGATGAGGTGTTTTGTCCGCCCACGGGTCGTTGGGCACGCCGAACCCAAAGCTCCCGCGGTTACCATTCCGGAGGCGAAGTCATAATATGGAGAGAGGGGAGAAGCCCCCGTCATGACTTTGTTTTCTGAAAAGGAGAAATATATGGAAAGACCTTATTGCGAGGATTTGCCGCTGGCAATAGCCAGTGTGCCTATGCAGGAGTTCCAAAAGCTTTATCCTCCCGAGGTGGCTCTTGAAAGAGGCACCATGTTCGATGAGCTTTACCTGCCCTTCGAGGGAAAGGAGTGCCGCAGATATGATGAATAAGCGCGCTTTGGAAAGGGAAATTGCCCGTGTCAGCTTCACAATGGATGAGCTGAGGCTCTTTCTGGATACCCACCCCTGCGACAAGGAGGCTCTCAGCGCCTTCCGTGAGCTGAGGAAAAAGAGGGAGAAGCTTCTTGGAAGCTATGAAGCCCAGTTCGGACCGATGGAGGCCTACAGAGCCGGCGGAACGGATAAATGGAACTGGGTGCAGACCGCCTGGCCTTGGGAAAAGGAGTGCTAAAGTATGTGGAGTTATGAAAAACGCCTTCAGTACCCGGTTAAGATAAAGCGCCCCGATGCAAGGGCGGCAAAAATTATTATCAGCCAGTTTGGCGGTGCAGACTCCAATAGACTATGATTAAAGCGCAAATAAAAAATTAGATGGTAAGGCGGTAGGTGATGCGGAGCGTCATGTTCGCCTTATCAAAAACGCAGCTTTCGAGTATTTCGCGGGCTGCGTTATTTTTTTGTTCCTTAGTGGCTATGGGGGAGCGGAGAGTTTCAAGGGTTTTCTTTATGCTATCTCGGAGGGTGGCTTCTGTGTCGTCGGAGGAGGGAGCTTCAAGCTCTTCAATGCGGGAGCGGATGCGTTGACGCTCGGCATCTACCTCTGCTTTGTACTTGCGGTATTCATCCAAAGAATCAATGCCGGCGGCGTAGGCATCGCGGATCCTCTGCAGTTTTTTATCCAGATGTTCATCGGAGGCACGGAGGCGTTTCAATTCTTCGGCGGTACCGGAGGAACTGGACGCGAGAGAATAGTGGAGCGGGAGAGCTCCGGAGCTGTCGGCTTCCAGCTTGGCTATTACAGCTTCATGGAGCAACTCCGTTTTTATGTGCTGACTGCTGTGGCAACGACCACGAACATAGTTGTTGCATTTGAAATAATGAGGGTGGGTAAACACAAGGGTACCGCCGCACTCGGCGCAGCGGACAATGCCGCTAAGCCAGTCCTTCAGCTCATAGGTTGGGCGTGCCTTGTAGCCCCATTGCGCCTTGACGGCTGTCATACGCTTTTGGGATGCCTCCCAAGTCTCCATATCTATAAGCGGCTCGTGAGTTCCGTCGGATATAATGGTGTCCGGATTATCAAAGTCCCTCCGGGTACGGCCTGTAGGCGTCCATCTTAGCTTGCCGATATAGGCAGGGTTTCTTAGAATATATTCCACTGTGCGATTTTCGAAGGCACCGCCCCGGTGGGTCTTAACTCCCATAGAATTCAGCCATTTAGCGATTGGGAAAAGACCCTCCCCGCCTATAAAGCGCGCAAAGATCTCACGGACCAAGGCGGCCTCCTCCGGCTGTGGTATCATTATTCGCTGCTTACCATCCGCGCGTGGAGGCTCCAAGGTGTAGCCGAAGGGCGGCACCGACTGACGCTGTCCACGCTGGGCGTTGACAGTCATGGAGCGCTTAACCTCGCCGCTCAGACGGATGGAATAGTATTCATCCATCCATTCAATAATTCGTTCGATGAGAGAGCCGAAGGGGCCTTCGATTAGAGGTTCAGAGACGGAAACAACGTCCACCTTGTCCTTTTTCAGCATGGCCTTATAGACAATGCTCTCCTCCTGATTGCGGGCAAAGCGTGAGAATTTCCATACAAGGATAGCGTCAAAAGGATGCTCCGGGGATTTCGCAGAGGCGATCATCTCGTTAAAGGCCGGACGCTTCTTGACGCTGCGGCCGGAAATACCCTCATCAAACCAGATATAGTTATCCGGGAGAAGGTAACCGTTTTTTGCTGCATAGGCACGGATTGTGGCCAGCTGAGAATCCGGAGAAAGTTCTGCCTGTTCGTCGGTGCTGACGCGGATATAGGCGGCGGCAATTTTTAATTCAGACATAGGTCACCTGCTTTCTGCTTGCACGATTCGACCCAATGTGATACTATAAAAGGGCAGAATGGTGCCTTGGTAGTGCTTGGTATTTCTGCGTGACCGTTCCGGGGGTAGGAGCCCGGGGCGGTCTTTTTATTTGTCCTGAGGAGTTAGGATTAGAACGGTTAGTTTTGGGCGGATGACTTTTGGTAAGGATCTCCGCAGCTTCGCTTACCGTCTATGTGCTCAAAGAGCTGTTCTTTAATATGAGCGTCCAGCGGGTCAAGCACGAAGTCTATGCCTTCTCGCCGCGCAAGCTTTGCGGCAGGAACAAAGTCGCTATCTCCGGCGATAAGTACGATTTGTTCGACCTGCTTTTTATAGGCGAGGGAGGCTATGTCAACGCCGATTTTCATATCCACGCCCTTCTGCTTTATATCGGGCTCAAAATCGGACTCTTTTAGGTCGGCCATGCTTATGGTGCCGGCGCAGAGTTTTTTTAAGGCGTCATAGCGAATGGTGTATGCAGAATTATTTTCATCTATCACACCTAAACGGAGCGCAACTTTGCGTCGCTTTTTCAGTTCATCAAGAAACTCACTCATCCACTTATGTTGAGGCGTTTTACTGAAATCTACAGTTTTTCTTGTGAGAGGGTGGTACATTTGCTTGGAGATTGGAGGACAGTCATAGTAGAATATCCGGTATAGCTCATGCTGCTGAGAACGCTCGTTGAGATGCCTTTTGCAATAGTGAAATAAAGCCTTTGCAGTTTCCTCGGGCGTATGATCGCCCCAGAGATATTTTGCGCGTTTGCGGAAGAATCCGCCATCGACAAGAATTGCTGTTTTCGCCATAGTACACACTCTCTTTCTCTAAAAAATGGGCAAAGCCCTTGGATTCGACCTTCCCTTATCGTGGGGGGCCTACTTTCCAAGGGCTGATTTAACTGGCACAGCGGATGACAATAGTCATTGCTATGCTCTTATATTATTCCCTTGGGATCCTAAAGTCAACACAAAAAAATGGAAATAAGGGTAAAAATTTTTAAGATTAGAAATCTGGCCTTTTAGTTGATCGCTTCAAAACGGAGCGGGACGGAGATGCCGTCCTCGGTGCAGAAACTGAGATGCTGCCATATTTCGGCTTGCTGATATGCCGCTAACTGCATGGTCGGAACGCGTATAGTGAAGTCTTTGGAGACGATTATGGAACCGTTAGGTTGTCGCATATCTGTGTAGGCCGGTATGGGAGAGGGACACCTGAGCTCAAGAATTCTTAGCCGCTTGTTTCCATACCGATCAAAGCGGAGACTGGAAGAATGGGGAGGCACAGAAAGCGTCTCTGCGTTAGGGAAGGCGATATAGAACTCCTCATTATAGATTTCCGGAAGCCGGGACAAATCTATTGATTGCAAAGAGGTGGATGAGAGAAGCGACAAATCATGGCGCCATCTGGAATGCGAACGCAGCTCAAGACCGGTCTCATCAGGGTAAAGGTAGAAAAGCTCGGCGAGGGCGATGCGAAGCAGATTCGGGGCGAAGTATTTTGTGTCGGATAAGCTGAGCTCCCTGAGCCTGCCTCGTAATGAGGATATTACATAAGGCTTCTTACCAAGCACCCGATCAAAAGGATTAGGTTGAGAGAGCCTGCGGCACAGGTCCAAAATGTAGAGGAGCAAGGCTGCGCACAGAAAAATCAAAAACACTGTCATAGCGCAACTCCTTTAGGTTGCAAGAGGTACTCTCTTCATTTTTACGGTTCCGAAGCAGGATACCCGTCTTCCGCTGTCGTGCCAGATTGTTATATCGCAGTCCTTGCGCTTGCGGTTGAGGCTCAGAAGGTAAAGGTTGCCGAAAGCGTCAACCACGGCCTGCTTGACAACAAATTCGCCGTCCACAAGGAAGGCGCCCACTTCTCCGGTGGCGGGAGTGCGCTTGACGCAAAGAGCAATACTTCCGTCGGGCAGGTGGGGTTCCATAGAGTCACCGTGGATACGTATGGCGAAATCCGCTTTCTGGTGGGCGTCAATCTCGTAGTCCTCCCAGGCGTTGCCGAAGTCGGGCTCTGCAATACCGGCGGCAAAAGAAGCCCCAAACAGAGGGATAACCTTAGTGGTCTTTGGCGCAGATGGAAGGTTGAAGATCCGACGCTCACTGGGCGCAAGACGGAACTCAGGCTTCTCCAACAGATATTTACCGTAGTCCACCCATTCTTCCACGCCTTCGTCATTGAGCTCTGCAGCTATCTTGGATACAGAGGGAGGGATCGGGCTGCTCTGAAATGTAGGTTTAGTGGGCAAAGAACTGCTGCCGACAAGCTCGGCAAGGCTGACATTGAAAAAGTCGGCTATATTTTCAAGCATTTCAAAATTAGGTTCACGTTCTGCCCGTTCATACATACTAACGGTGCTTTCTGCCACACCTAAGGCCTTGGCGAGATCTTTTTGGGTGAGCCCATCTTGTTTTCTGAGTTGTCTAAGTTTTTCGTGAAAACGCATATTATCACTCCTTGTGAAATAAGAATAACACAGAGCGTGAAAAAAAGTAAAGAAAAAACTTCACGAAACGTATTGACAGTGGAATCTTTCTGTGCTATTTTGAAATCACACGAAACGTGCTGAAAAGAGGTGAAATAAATGTACAATGCTATTGAAGTCGGAAAAAGGCTCCGTACGCTTAGAGGCAAATCGAGCATAGAAAAAGTTGCAAAAGCAGTAGATATAAGCCCATCAGCCCTTAGTATGTATGAAAATGGGGAACGAGTACCGCGTGATGATATTAAAATTATGCTGGCTCGATTTTTTAATACTACTGTTGGCGCTCTTTTTTTTGGCGAATAACTTCACGAAACGTGCGGAAACGCGCTAAAAGTATACGCACACGGGCATTCGTGTACGCATACTTCCCACATTTAACCCCTAACGCATTGCATATCAAAGAAACCATAGGCGTCTACGTCAGTTTAGGTGATGACGACACCGACCCATATGGTGCTCCGGATAGATTGACTTCCTTCGTCTTCTGAGGTGTCCGAAGCCTGTTACTTTCAATGATAACGTTCTAATGCCCGAAGCGCTTCTATGGTGCGCTGCTTCTCTTTACAGTGCGGCTCTGCTACCTGCCGTTAGCTTCAGCACTTACGAAGGGGAACCGGCAAAGTAAAAATTTTGGTCAAGGAGACCAACCCCTTTCTTTGCCTCGTAGGCGAAGAAAATATATCACGTTTTGCGGAAATGTGTCAACACAAAATGTGAAATGACGTAATTAGACAATGCAAGAGAGGAGGAAGAAGGATGAGCGAAAAAAGAACTGCCCGACCCAGAGGGGCGGACGGTGCAAGAGTAATTCAAGTAATAGAAACAAACGCCCTGAGAGGTTTAGGCGTTGCAGAGGATCCTGTACGAAATGTCATCCAGTATTGGGATCTCGAAGGGAGGTTCCTTGCCGAACGTGATGAATGGTTGGACAGGAGAATACCTTTTCGGCGAGGGCTGCCTGATCTCTGCGAAAAAAACACCGCCCCTGCTGTGGAAGAGCAGGAGCGGCAGGAACCGAAGTTTGCGCCCGAGGATTCTGAAGGGAAACACGAGGGACTTATCCAAAAATGTTGTTGTTGATATAGTCCCATTGCTTCTGCGTAAGCCAGCCTTGCTTATTGTTCTTTACCTCGATAACAAGGCATCTGTCATCGGAATCCAAATGAGGCTTTATCTTTTCAAACACGGAGTCCGCAGATGTATATGTGGAGCGGATAAGCCATGAAGAATCCCAATAATGGCACCATACGCCATCGGAGGCTTCTTTTATTGCGTCGTAAACGCCTTTATAGTCTTTGCCGGACTTGTTCAAATCGTAGGTGATGAGATAAACCATTTTCTCACCTCCTTTCTGGTAAGGGTATTCGGTTCCGCTATATCAGACACAAAATATACTTATTCGGCAACAATATTTTTAAGGAAATCAGACAAACCCAGCGATGCATACCATTTATGGAGGTGAGCGGCATGATAACAAAACACGGGATACGGGTTGAGAGCTTCGTACATAAGCCGGATGGCAGCCTAGTCAATTTTGACGAGTTGAGCGGTGAGGAGCGGGTCAGGGCCGCCACCGAATTAAAAAAGCGTTACCTGAACGCCCTGTATGCAGGAACTGCCGTTTTTGTAGAGGACACCTCATCCGTCACGGCGAGGCCGTGACACCTTCCCCTCAAGGGGAAGGCTTTGAAGGAAGGAGAATTGTATGAACAGAGAAAGAAAGTGCTGGCTTTGCGGAGCTAATGGAACACGGGATCCTCTGGACAAGCACCACATATTTGGCGGTACCGGGCTCAGACCCGTAAGCGAGAAGTACGGCGCCACCGTTGATCTCTGCCATCACAAGTGCCATGAGTACGGCCCCAAGGCTGCTCATCGCTGCCGTGAGACCCGGGAGAAGCTTCAGTCCTACGGCCAGAAGAAGGTCATGATAGAGCAGGGCTGGACCGTTGAGGAGTGGAGGCTTGTGTTCGGCAAGAACTACCTCAGCGAGGATGAACTTGCAGAGGTCGCCGCCATTATCGCCGGTGAGGAGCTGCCCGCCGAGGTCGTCGAGCCCCGTAAAGAGAACTGCGGTCGGAGCGCTTTTAAGGTGCTGCCTGCCCTGGCCTTGCCCTTCTAATGAACAGAAACGGGAAGATCCCGCTGCCCTGCGTGAAGGACGGGGTGAAGTGTCCGCTGCGCCGTGCCGGGTGCCAAGCGGAATGCGAGGAATACAAAAAGTTCGCCTCTGCGGTTGCCGAGAGGAACAAGGCAGTCCGAGAGGCTAAGAGAAAGGAGAGCGAAACATGGCTGAGCACTACTTGACGTGCAAGCTTGATTTTCCAAAATGCCGCTGTCTGAGCTGCGCTAACGACTGCGGCTTTGACTTCGGCCAGAGCGGCGAGAATGAAGTGCCCTGCTGCCAAGAGCGCTTTCGCAAGTGCGGAAGCAGATGGCCATGCCTGGGCTATGTGCGAGAGGAGGCGAATGACTATGTATGAACCTCCCAAGTGCAGGAAGTGCCACAGGGTTATAAATTTCTTGACCACAAAGAGCGGCAAGAAGATGCCCGTGGATAGCTTCTGCGTATATGTTCTGCCATATAACCGGGGAGCGGTTTTTTACACGGACAACGGAGAAGCGGTCCGGGGATACAAGGTGGAAAAGGGGACAAAGGGGGCTGTTCCGGCCTATCAGAGCCACTTTGCCACCTGCCCTTATGCGGACGAGCTTCGGCAAAAGAAAAAAACTGACAAGCGCCGGGAGAATATCCGCACTCAGGTTGAGCGGGAGCGGGAGGAGGCCGCCCGGAGGGAGGCCATGCGAGAACTCAAGGCCGCAGCTGCCGCCCAACGCTTTGAGGCGGAGCAAGCACAGATGAGCTTGTTCCCCAGTCAGTCGTGGAGGTAGGAATGGGAAGACCGATTATTTTTGTTGCCTTCCGGAATGACGAGTTCGAGCTGCCGGTTTACTGTACCAACACGGCGGCGGAGCTGTGCGAGCTGGTGGGGCTTGATAACCCCTATGATTTCGCTACCAGACTGCGAAAGAGCGCTGACGGGTACCTGACGTCAAAAAACAAGAAGTATCGATATGCTCGGATGAATCCCGTCACCGGCGAGATCTATGTGGGCGGGCTGCCGAAGGAGGTTATTGACTATCTTTGGCGTGAATGCTACAGACGCAAGCCCGGAGGCAGGAGGCCGCGGAAAGTCGTTCTCCGCAAGGGCAGAGAAGAGGTTGTTTTTGGCAGTGTCAAGGAGGCACAGCATCTCACGGGGGTAAATAGATCGGCAATCTACCGCGCGATAAATAACGGATATTATGCCGGCGGCTATTGGAGCTACAAACACCCGGAAAAATGAAAAGGCCCGACGCGGTGGAGCGCGTCGGACCGGGAAATATAGAACGGAAAGGAGTTCCGCAAAGCCATTATATCAGGCTTTTTCGGAAAAATCAATATGAATGAATTTTTAAACAAAGCCCTTGAGAAAATAGATGAGGGCATCAAGCAGAAAATGGATAAATACGGCGAAGTTATGAAGGCCGATGTGGGCGCTGCTCTCAAAGAGTTTTGCCGACAGGATGCTGAATTCGCGCAGGCAGTGGTGCAGGGCGGGAGCTTTGCCGACTGTATGAAGGCGGTTGCCAAGGGCGTAAAAAATAGCAGCATAAGCGATATGAAGGCTTTTGGTCTTGCGGTGGAGTTTTTCTTTCCCGGAGCGGGCATCGATGTAAAAATGACCATCGACCTTTGCGCCAGTGTGAAGGGGCCTGAGATACATGACGAGGCAAAGCCTGCCGGAATGGTTATTGACCTTTCCGCTTTCTTTTGAGGTGGGCGCATGAGTGGATATGAATTTCTTACGGCCTCTCAAAAAGAGTTTGAACAATTTCCAGCAATCAACCTAAAAAAGACCTTACAACAAGTTAACTCGCTGTTCACGCCTTATATTTTTGTGAAAAACGAAGGCGGCGGCCGCATGATATGGACAAGCTGTTGCAATCGTACCGAGTTTTGGGCTGATCTGCCGCGAACGGCAACCCATGCGCATGTCAGTGTGTGGTGGGGCAAACACAACTACGAGGGCACCTGCCCGTTTTGCGGCCGTGCAGTGAAAATCAAGGAAACCCGATACATAAGGCTTCGAAATAGCCTAACGGAATATCACCCGGTAATGATAGTGAGCCAAAAGGGCGGGAACGTGTATGCACGCGGCTATTGGGCACGAAAGGTTTATGAGGGGGACTATGCTCCGCCTCCACTGTTTTTAGAAAGATATGCCTATAAATTTACACCCGGAGAAGTTACCGAATGGAGCTGGGGATGGTACGGCGGCACACATAAGCGAGAGATACATCCAGGATATTCGCCCTCAAAAGCGGCTTTGATAGAAAAATTCTACGGCACAAACAACGCTCTGGTGGCTTACACCGTTATTGGAGCTGAGAGTATAGACAAAAGCTTTCTTAAATATACCGGTTGGCGAGAATGGCTGGGGGACAGAAAATATCATACTTCCTTTATGAATTTTCTATGCCTTGCATCCATGTATCCGCGCAAGGTGGAAATGCTTATAAAGAGCGGTATGGGGCAGCTTGTGGAAGATTATGTGCGAGGTTGGAAGAAGAACGCACGCATAATCGATTGGGCGGAGAATGATTTTCTTAAAGCCTTTGGCTTGAGTAAACAAGAATGGAATGAGTTCAAGGGGAGCGGAGCTTCACCCCACGTCATTGAGTATTACAAGACGCTGAGAAAGGCAAGGCTGGACATTTCCTTTGAAGTTCTTAAAACCATTGATATTGAGACGCGAGATATATCTCAGTTCGTGATGCTCTGCAAAAAGAGAAAGATAAATCCAGAAAAGTTGTTGAGGTATTTGGAAAAGTTTACAGGTACACGATGCCATGGAGGGTACTTCGGCATTTCGCAGGCCTTCATGCTGTACCGGGATTATCTTGACATAGCTGAATATCTGCAGATAGATCTGCGGGAGCATAACAATTTTTTCCCCAAAAATCTGGAGCTGGCACACAACGAGGCAGCTACGGAACAGAATGTGCGGCTTGAGATCGAGGCTGCAGAGAAAGAAAAGAAAGAGCTGGCCAAATATGCCGAGAGCCTTAACGAGAGACGTAAAAAGTATAATTTTGAGTATGGAGAGCATTTTATCCGAATTGCCGAAACTCAAGCTGAGATCGTGCACGAGGGCAAGACTCTCGAACACTGTGTAGGTGGCTATGCTGGGCGTCATGTGCAGGGCAGCACCACAATTCTGTTTTTACGCCGAACCCTGACGCCGGATGCAGCGCTCTACACAATAGAAATGCACGGTAACCGGCTGATACAGATACATGGATTTAGAAATGACAGGAGCGGGCCTGATCCCCGTAAGGTTATGGAAGAGATGCTGGATGTCTGGCTCGACTGGCTGAAGCGCGGTAGCCCAAGGGATAAACAGGGGAATCCCAAACTCGGAAATAAGAAAAAGGAGACCAATGCTGCATGAATGAATTACAGACCGTCCGGACTCCCGAGATCATCGGAGCGGAGATTCGACATATTACATATCAAGTCAAGTGCATGACCCTTTATGGAGGCGTCGAGATAGGACGCCGCCTGAAGGAGGCAAAAGAACGGGTGCCCTATGGTAGCTTCGGAGAGTTTTTGAAGAAGGAAACCGAGTTTTCTTCTTCCGCTGCAGGTCGATTTATGCAGCTTTTTGACGAATACGGAGCGGCTCTTACAGGGGGCGGAGAGCTTTTCCCAACGTTGGGAAAAGTCAGTGTTTCCAATGCTTTGCGGCTTTTGGCTCTCCCCTCTGAGGAGCGTGAGGAGTTCGCTCAGGAGCACGATGTTGAGCATCTTTCAACCCGCGAACTGGACAAAATCCTTGCGGAGCGGGATGAGGCGTTGAAGAGAGCTGAGGAGGCAGAAAAGAACCTTGCTGAAGAGGAAGCGCGGCGCGCCGAGGTCGTCGCGCCCTACGAGGAGCAGCTGTCTGCTCTCCGTGCTGAGAACAAGGAGCTCCGGGAGAAGCCCATCGATGTGGCTGTGGAAGTGGACGAGGAGGCGGTGGAGAGAGCTGCCGCCGAGGCCAAGAGCAAGGCAGATGCTGAGTGGGCCAAGAAGCTGGAGGCCGCCCAGAAGGCCAAAGAGAAAAGCGAGAAAAATGTGGAAAAGCTTGAAGCCAAGCTGAGGCTGGCGGAGGAAGACTTTGAGAAACGGCGCGCCGAGGTCGTCGCGCCCTACGAGGAGAAGCTCAGCGCTCTTGCCGGGAGCGAGGAGGAAATCGCCTCCCTCAGGAAGCAGTTGGCTATGAGCAGCGCGGAGATCACCACGTTCAGGCTTCGCTTTGACGGGTGGCAGCAGGCATTCCAGCAGATGCTGGAGAGCCTGGAGGCAGTTCCGGAAGAAAAACGGGACAAGCTCCGCGCGGCCATCAATGCGGCCTTCAACGTACAGAGTGCTCAGATAGGCGGTGAGGGCTGAATGAAGTGTAGCCTTTGCCCATATAAACAGCATTGCCACGATGCGGGAAACTGCGAGGAATGCGATTTTGGCAAAGCCTTTGAGGGGCTGCGTAAGAACCTCAAACGGCTTAAAGCCAAAAACAAAGATTTGCGTGAGGAAAACGAACGCTTGAAAGATAAAATTGAAATTCTGACAAATCCGAATTTTTGAAAGGCGGTGAACAGTAATGGGAGACCGTATCGAAATTAAAGAAATACGCTTTTTGTACGGACACCTTTTCCAAATTGACATATATAACGAAACCAAAAATGAAGAATACAGCGTGTTTTGTGAGATCGAAAACTTTTTTGGGTTGCTTGCGCAGGGGACGAAGCGCTCTCCGAGTATACCAGACCCAAATGTAGGAACTCTTGAAAGGCGGTGAGGGCTGATGATTAAAAAATACAGAAAGAAACCTGTTGTGATTGAGGCGCTTGAATTCACACGCGACAATTTTGAAGATGTCATACGCTTTACCAATGGCAAAGTTACGGACTTCAGAATTCCCAAACACCCCTCAGGGCTTGCGATGTGCGTGATTCCCACATTAGAGGGTAATCACATTGCAAGAGAAGGCGATCTCATCATAAAGGGCGTTCACGGCGAATTTTATCCTTGCAAGCCGGACATTTTTGCAAAAACTTATGAGGACGCTGCCATAGCCCCCGAAAGCCTACGCATAAAGTCGGAGTGGTATTGGCTGGCGTATGACGCTAATCCGAAAATCGGGAACTGGCATTGCAGAAGGTGCAACTGTATTCCGAAGTCGCATCAGAAAGAGGACTTCTGCCCCAATTGCGGCGCTGACATGAGAAAGGAGAAAGATGATGAGTAATGCCGCAGGACAAAACTGGAGGAAGGCTGTGGAGGCTGCCAAATATGTTCGGAATCAAGTGATCTGCGAAATGCCCCGTATTTCACCGTGGATAAGCGTAGAGGATAAGCTGCCAGAGGAAAAACAAGATGTATTGCTTTTCTTCGGAGCGGTTGAAGGCTGCGTAGGTATGGCGGTTGGATTCTATGAAATTGAAGATGAAATTCCTGCATGGTATGGAAAGTCAGATGGAGAGTTCTATTCCGACTGCTGGCAATGGCCTACACACTGGATGCCCCTGCCGGAGCGCCCGGCTTTGAAAAAATAAAGAGAACTCAGAAGGAGAAAAAATATGAAGTATTTTTTAATATTCGGACTTTATATCACCGCCATTGTTGGTGATGCTGCTGCCTATATATCAAAGCTAATGGAGCGGGTCTTCTGGATTAGTGTTGCAAAAATCAGAGAGATCGAAGATATGGGCGGCGCCCATGAGCGGCGCTTTCTGCGGCCC
Organism: Oscillospiraceae bacterium; assembly: GCA_045595025.1. Taxonomy (GTDB): domain Bacteria; phylum Bacillota; class Clostridia; order Oscillospirales; family Oscillospiraceae; genus SIG459. The sequence continues at coordinate 12,707 of JAZNZR010000048.1, forward strand.
GCTGAGGATGAGTAATTATGAGCGCAGAAAAGATATGCATTTGCTGCGAAAAGAAGTTTAGGTCCTCCCATTCCTCCCGCAAGTATTGTGACCGCTGCAGAGGTGCAACAGCAGCGGAGCGGAGGCGAATCCGCATAAAGGCGGGGCTTCCGGTGGACAAGCCTCAGAAGAAAGCCAAGCGGGAGCCGGATGAGTCGGCGCTTCTGAATTATCACAGTCTTAAAGGCAAGAGCCTTGCAAGGGTAGACGCTGAGGCTAAGGCCTTCGGGCTTACATACGGGCAGTACACAGCTGCGGTTTACAGCGGCGGCATTGACCAGCTGCTCAAATTAAAAGGCATTGATGACCCTGTAGCGGTACTGCGGGGCGTTAAGGTGAAATAATACGGTGCGCTGAGGTCATCGCGCCCTACGAAAGGAGTTACATAAACATGGATGAATGCAGAGGGCTTGCCCGAGATGTTATTGGAGCCATAGCAGACGAGAGGGGACGAATGGGAGACTTTCACAGCGCCCATGAGGCTTACGCCGTGCTTTGCCAGATGGCGGAGGATGCCGAAAAAAACGCCGCCAACATCAAAAAGACTCTCAAGGAGCTTTGGGAAACCACCAAAAACGGGGATGAAGATTCCATAAGCGCCTATTCCCATCAGCTGGAGAGCGACGCCAGAAATGCAGCGGTAAGTTTTGCCCGGCTGAGCGCAGCTGCAGGCAATGCCAAATAACAGAGAGGAGAAAAATATGCAGTACATAGGTACCCAGATCATTAAGGCCGAGAAGGGATACAAATACATTATGCCCGGCGGCAAAAATTTCATTGTAGCCGACTGCGACAAAGTCGGTGAGGAAGAGAGACAGGTGCTCCATGAGTGCGTAGCTGCAGAGCGGGGCTATAAAATACGCCACGCAAACGGGCATGTCAGCTGGTGCCCCAGTGATGTGTTCGAGGAGAACTACCACCCCATGGAGGGTGTGAATTTTGGCCTTGCCCTCGAAGCGGCAAAGCTGGGAAAGAAGATTTTCCGCGCCGGCTGGAACGGGAAGGGGCAGTATGTTGAACTGGCGACCGGCATCTCTTATGAGAACAGCATGGGAGATATCGTAAATGCCGAACATGCGGCGGTCGGCAATGCAGCTTTGGCTTTTGTGGGTACTTCCGGTGTGCAGCTGGGCTGGCTTGCTTCTCAGGCCGATATGCTGGCCGAGGACTGGATGATAGTGGAGGTGTGATATGAGCTCTGCTATGAATCATAAGGCCAGAAGCCACCGAAGCTACAAGCGACGCATGAGCGCCATGAGCGGCAGTGCCCGACGTGCAAGGCTCTATGAGGCCAACAAATACGGCAGGGCAGGCGCTCCCTATGCCTCCCGTCTCGCCGCCTTCCGCCGCGCCCTGTTTGACAGACGGAAGAAAAAAGCCGAAGAAGTGGCTGCCGAGGCATGATAATAACCCTCTCCCACGCGGGAGAGAGTATCCCTTTAGTTTGATTCGGGCTCCTGCTCCGGCAGGGGTCGGAATGAGACCAAAGAACCGTACCTTTTTATTTTGATATGGTGTGGCGGGAGAAATTCAGCGAATGACAATCCCTCAGTCGCCTGCGGCGCCAGCTCCCTTTACACAAGGGAGCCTTGGGTGCGGAAGAAGGCGGGGCAAATACACCTTTTATATAACGCGCGCGTGCGCGTTTCTTGCAAGCTCGATTACAGCGGGATTTACGACCATTTCCAAAAAGGAGAAAGAAAATGACAACTTGGTACATACGCCGGTATGCGTGTGATAACGGAATAGAGTACAAGACTAAGTTTCCCGTTCGGGAAGATTTGTCGAAGTGCTCATCCTCCAAAAAGAAGACTATCGTTCATCGCGCCGAGAAAGGAGCCACGGAGGCCGCCCATGAGTTTGGCCGTTTGCTGAACTGCAATTTCCGTGTAAAGAGAGATTTCCACATGCTGCTCACCTACAGCGATGCAGGACTTGAGAAGCTGAAGAAGAGAGCCGGAGGAGAAGATGTCGATGCTATTATTCTGGCCGCAGATAGGGAGTATGATAACTGCCTGAGAAGAGTGAAGCGTAGGGCAGACAAGCAGGAGAACGAGGTCAAGGCTGCTGCGGTTATAAGCATTACGGATCCAAAGACGGGAGAGCTTGTCAGGATCCATCATCACGTTGTTGTCAATGCGGAAGCTGCCCTCCTGTTTTCCTCATGCTGGAAGGCCGGAGAGGCAAAGGGGAAAGAGCTGTGGAGCGGCTGCGGAGTTGACCTTCAGGAGCTGGCCGACTACATGATAGCTCAGGCTGCCAGAGTTGGAGCGGGCAAACGCTATACTCATACCCGCAATTTGGTAAGGGCCATAGTGACAAAGCCTATCAAAGCCCGAAACCCCGATGCAGAGCTTCAGGTACCCAGAGGCTGCGAGAAAATATGGCGCAGCGAAAGCAAGAAGGGCAGAGCGCAGCATTTGAGATATTACCGGCCGCCAAACATAGGGGCTGCGGATGATGAAGCGGCGGCGTAAAGGAGAGTGATTCGATGGCCAACAAGTTCAAATATATGCGGAGCCTGAAGCTCAGCTATGAGCGGCAGGGAGAGATTTTTTTTACCTGCCTGAGATTCAAGCGGCTTTGTGAGGATGAACAGGAGCGTATTAAAGAAATCTGCGAGGCCTGCGCCGACGGGGACAGTTATAAACGCCGGGCAATTATGGCATTTATGACCACCACTGCGACCTGGCAGGAGTGTTGTATGCGCTATCATATCAGTGACTCCACCATGGCGAGGCTTCGGAAAAAATTCTACGAGCTTTGGGAGGTTTTGTGATGCAGGACGCAAAGCGACTGAAGGACATGAGCGCCGCTGAACTCCGGGATCTGCTGACCGACAGACAGATCTCTTTTGTGGAGCACATAGTCAGCGGTCTTGACGCTACATCAGCTGCAGTTGCCGCCGGGTATTCGGAAAAGAGTGCTGCAGGGCAAGCATCGAGGATGCTAAAAAATGAAAAGGTCGTTGCCTACAGGCGGGCGCGATACATTGAGTTATACGACAAGGTCGGCGTTACCCAAGAATGGGTGGGGCTGAAGCTGGTGGAGATCACGGAGCGGTGCATGGAGGGCAAGCCTCACATGGTATGGAACAGCGCGAGAAAGTGCTATGAACCGGACGGAACATGGTGCTTTGACGCCCACGGAGCCATTAAGGCGCTCTCTGCAATAGGGAAGAGCGTGGGACTCTTTGCCGAAAAGCCCAAGACCGAAAGCGAAGGTGTTGAAAAGTTTCTTGCACAGTTTGAGGGAGGGCGAGAGTTTTGATTAATCTCCGTAACCCAAGGGCTTACTGCGAGAACTTTCTGCGGATAAGGAACAAAAAGGGCAGAATAATCCCGTTGAAGCTCAATCCCGCCCAGTCGGAATTTTACAATATCGTTCGGGAGGAGCACGGGAGCGGAAATCCCGTGCGCATTGTGCTGCTCAAAGGCCGCCAGATGGGTTTTTCCACACTCATTGAGGGAGTATTTTTCGCCCACTCCGCCACCACACCCAATGCCAGCACCCTTATAATGGCTCACGACGACGAGGCAACACGAAACCTTTTCGAGATGAACAAGCTCTTTTATGAGGAGCTGCCCGAACCCCTGAAACCCATGAGGAGGGCCAGCAATGCCCAGGAGCTTGTTTTCGGCAATCCCTCCCGGGATCCCGCCGAGAAAAGCGCAAATCCTGGACTCAGAAGCCGTATCCGCTGTGTCACCGCAGGCAGCAAGGGAGCGGGCCGAGGCTTTACCTTCTCCAATGTCCACGGCTCAGAGGTGGCCTTCTGGCCAAACTTCAAGCAGACTCATGTTGCTGTGATGCAGACGGTACCCGACGACCCGGACAGCTGTGTTATCTATGAGACCACCGCCAACGGTCTTGGGGAGTTCAAGGAATTCTGGGACGATGCTGTAGCGGGGCGAAATGGATTCAGGGCAGTATTCATGGCTTGGTACAAAGAACCGGGATATCAGAGACCGGTTGAGCCGGGGACAGAGTGGACGGACTACGAAAAGGAGATGATGGAGCGGCTCTCCCTCACTCCCGAGCAGATGAGTTGGCGGCGCTGGTGCATCAAGACCAACTGCGCCGGTGATGAGGCAATGTTCCGTCAGGAGTATCCATCCACCCCGGAGGAAGCCTTCCTAACCTCCGGCCGTCCTTTTTTTGACAATGACCGCATTAATCTCCTGCTGGCCGATGCTCCCAGCCCTGTACATGTGGGCTTTTTCGAGTATGAGGAAGAGCCTAACGGCAAACCTGTTAACCCCCGATGGGTGGAGGATCCCCGAGGCTTCATACGTCTTTGGGAAGAGCCGGAGCGGGGCGTTCCCTATGTTATCGGCGGTGACACTGCAGGAGAGGGCAGCGACTTCTTCACCGCCCACGGCATCAACAATGTTACGGGTCGGCAAGTGCTGGAGTATGAGAAGCAAGACAGCAATATCCTCTATGTCCGTCAGCTATGGTGTCTGGGAGAACACTTCAACTGGGCGCTGCTGGCTGTGGAGGTGAACTTCGACTCCTACCCGCTAACGGTACTGGAGGAATGGGGCTATCCCAATCTTTATCAGCGTCAGCGCTATGACCGCATCAGGAAGGAGTATGTGGAGGCCTACGGATTCCGGACTGATACCAATAGCCGCCCGCTGGTGCTGAGCAATCTCCGCACAGTCACAGATGAGGCGGGTGAGAGCTTCCGCAGCCGCAGCCTTTTGAGTCAGATGCTTCAATTCCAATACGATAAGCACGGCAAGCCCCAAGCTGCCGCAGGCGAGCATGATGACCATGTTATGGCCGCCGCCATTTGTCACCTTGCAAGAAGTCAGCAGCGATGCACAGTGAGCGAGGAGCCGGAGATTAAACCTCAGAAACTTATAGACAAGCTGGAGCGGAAAAGAGGCTTCCGGCGGTAAAAACATGAATAAGTGAACATACAAAAGCCCGCAGGGCCTTGAATTGCAAGGCTTTGCGGGCTTTTTGATGTTGGAGGTAACTGAGGGGCTATTAGGTGTAGAGTGGTATCACGGGGCAATGAAGCAGACCCGAAAGGGACGCTCATAGCTGAAGGAGCCATATACTCCGGCTCCTTCACCCCAGTCTCGCGAGTGGGGGCGAATAACCACAAAATGAAAGGAGCCAGAAATGGACGAATATAATCTTAACCCGATAGGCGAAGAGACCGACGGCGGGGAGCAGGAGACCGAAGACCTGCAGGAAGAATCCACGAACGAATCTGAGGAGTTTTCCGACACCGGCGAAGGTGAGGGCGAAGAGCCCGCCGGGGCCGCAGCCCGGCAGGAAGAGGACCGCAGACAGTTCAATGCCTCAATGAAGGCAGCTCGCATAAGCGGAGAAAAGGCCGGTGAGGAGCGGGCCAATGCGGCAGCAAAGAAGCGCATCAGCGATATGCGGCTTCCCAACCCCGAAAAGCCCGGCACTTACTTCCAGAGCTTTGAAGAGATGGAGGCATACTCCAAAAACCTGAGACGTTCCGACGCAGAAGCACGAGCCAGGAAGGAGGGGCGCAGCGTGGAGGAGATCCTTGAAGAGGATGAAAACCGCGCTTATTTGACCCGCAAGAGGCAGGAAGAGGAGGCGGCAAAGACTGCTCCCAAGGATAGCGAATTGAAAAGGCTGCAGGGCCATCTCGCCGAAATGGCTGAACGCTACCCTGATGTGGATGTTGGCAAGCTGGAGGAGAATAAATCCTTCCGCCGTTTTGCCGGTTCCCGTTACGGCAAGGAGAGCCTTGCCGACCTCTATGAGGCTTACACCGAGCTTGTAGGGCAAGCGGGACAGGCTGCGACGGCAAAAACGGCCAGCAAGAGCAGCCGAGCCACCGGCGGCAATACCGGCAAGGGCTCCGGCTCACTCACTTCCGCCCAGAAAGCCGCGCTGCAGCGCTGGAACGAAAACAACCCCGATATGAAGATGACTGAGAAGGAATTCATGGAGCGGGGTTAAACAACTTATCCGCCGCCGATGCGGCGGCTCCCCATTAGGGGGAGATAAAAGAAAGGAGAATTTAATTTATGTACAGTACCGTAAACCCCACTGCGTGGAAAACCGACAACTATAAGTTCGTCGGTAAGGCATTTGACTTTGCCTACGCAAACAGACTTAATAAGCTCCTCGCCGTTATGAGCGAGGTCAACAGCACTTCCATTGACTACGAGCTCACCGGCTCCGGCGGCTTCGGGGAGATGCCTGCATATAACGGCAACGACCTGAACGAGGCCACCAAGCACCGTGGCTTCAAGACCATCATCACTCCTCAGGAATACTCCCTCACAGAGGCTGTTGGATACAAGCAGGCCAAAATCGACAAGAGCGGCGAGTGCCGCCGTGTTGGCGAGTATCTGGGCGACGCTGCAGCTATGACCGTTTATGTCCACGCTCTGCGCTGCTTCGCAAATGCCTTTTCCGCCGACCATAAGGGCGGCGACGGTGTGCCCTGGGCATCCGACGCCCACCCTGTGGCCTCCAAGGGCAGTAACGGCAGAAGCTTCGTCGTGGATGAAGAGGCCGGTACCTACTCCAACCTTATCACAACCACCCTTTCTGTTGATGCCATCACCAAGGCGCAGGGGCTTGCCAGCCGCTTCGTTACTCCCGACGGTCTCCCCGTGCTGCAGGATATGAACCTGCTGCTGGTATCTCCCGAGCTGGAGGCCACCGCAAAGAAAATCTGCGGTGAGAATGCCAAGTTCCGTCCCCTCCGCAACCCCGACGATAATTCTAACGCAGCCAACCCCGTGGGTGATCTGCAGTATATGGTTATCGGCGGCGGCAAGGACGGCTTCAGTGCAAAACAGTGGGCAATCTGTGACCCCGTGCTTATGAAGCGCGTATTCAAACTGGTATACATCACCCGACCCAAGGTGCTTCAGTCCGACATGGACAATCCCCTGAAGGATCTCTACACCGGATATACCGATTTCGGAATCGGCTGGGGTGACGCAAGACCCATCATTTTCAGTAACCCCGCATAAGTGAATACCCAATACCTCCGGAGCCCCAAAGGCACCGGAGGTTTCGGGCTTTTTTAATCCATACGTAAGGAGCGAGAAAAATGACATTAGGCGAAGGAAAACGCAAGGTATATATGCTGCTGGATGAATATTCCTCCGGCGGTGCCCTCACCCGCGATGCGGATATAGAGGCAAAGATGGCGGACTTCTTCGATATCGCCCAGAAGCAGGCGGCGGAAATAAAGAAAATCCGCCGTATGTATGCCATAGAGCGCAAGGCGGGTCAGACCGCATATCCCATGCCAAAGGACTTTCTGAAGCTGGTTAGGGTTTGGAAGGGAGATATGGTGACAAAGGCCTTTCGCTGGAAAGGCGGAAGCATCATCGTCCCCGAGGGTGAAAAAGCGCCTATTGAGATAGAGTATTTCGCCATCCCCGCCACCATAGACCCCGGCACTCCCGATGACTATGAGTTTGAGGTCAGCGAGGATTCCGCTAAGGCTCTCCCTTACTTTGTGGCAAGTCAGCAGCTTATAGCTGACCTTGTAATGGACTATGGGGCACTCTATGCCATCTATCAGAATATGCTGGGTACTCTGGTGCTCTCCGAGCCGGGCGGCCACAGCCTCGTGAACAGCTTCTACCGGAGGTGAGGATATGCCCAGAAGAGCAGGCGTAAGCATCAAAAGCACTATTTACCAGAAATTCAGGGGTGCGGATTTTTCTACAGATCCCGCCCTTATAGATAAGACCCGTTCACCCCTCTGTACCAATATGATATCCGACGGCGGCGGTATGCCGGAAAAGCGCTGCGGCTGGCGCAGTCTCCACTCTCTTGGGGAGCGGATAAATGGTATTTTCAGCGCCGTACATGAGGGGAAAAGCTATTTCTATGTCCACGCTGGAAGCAAGCTTTACACGTGGCTTCCGTCAGGCGGAGAACCTGTGCTGAGGCTGGAGGAGCTTTATGACGGCAAGAGCCGGGGACAGAGCCTCGGCGGAAGATACTGGATTGTCACCGGTGGGGAATATCTCTGCTGCGAGGGTGACAGCGTGAAAAGGGTGAGAGATGTGGGGGCATATATCCCCACCACCATCATCACCCGGGAGCCTACGGGAGGGGGCATAGTCTATGAGGCTATAAACCTCCTGAGCCCCTACAGGCGAAACGGTTTCCAGACCGATGGGGAGGCCACAAGCTTTCTATTGGACAGCGACTGCCTCGATACCGCTTTTGCGCTACATGAACCCACGGCTGAGGGCGAAAAGCTCTTTTTTGCCGACGGAGAGATTTTCTGGAGCTTCAACATAGAAGCAGAGGCGGGCGAAATACTTAAACTGGATTTTGAAGAAAAGCAAGTCAGTGTCTCCGGACGCACTGCAAATATGCAGATTAAAGACGTAGGCGAGGGCACAGATATCCTCAGCGTGGCTACTCTCACCGAGAATTCTGAAATCACCGCCGAGGTATGGGGAGAGACGGTAACAGCCTTCACCGTAAATAGGGCTGAGGGTATAGTTACATTTTCCGATGCCCCGGCTGCTCCCGGAGCGGGCAGCGCCGACGGGCTCACAATCACTTTTCCCAAGACCGTGGAGGGCTACGCCAATATGGCGGACCGATGCAGCATCATTACCGCCTACGGTGCAGGCAACAGCGACAGAATTGTCCTAAGCGGAAATCCGGACTATCCCAACAGAGACTGGATAAGCGGGCTCAATGACCCTACATATTTTCCCGATCTGAACTACAGCGTGGTGGGTATAGATGATGTACCCATAGTGGGCTACTGCCGCATAGGCAGCGCTCAGGCCATTGTGAAGGAGGATAACGGGCAGGACTCCACCGTGTTTTTCCGCAGTGCAAATGTGGACAGCGAGGGAAATGTGAGTTTCCCCCTCCAGCAGGCTCTTACAGGTGTGGGAGCGGTATCAAAAGGCGGTTTTGCCAACTTGCTGGATGAGCCTCTTTTTGTATCCGGTACCGGCATATATGCCGTGAGCGCTAACTACCTCACTGGAGACCGTGCAGGACAGAACAGAAGTTACTACCTCAACTCAAAGCTATGTGGAGAAGATCTGTCTTCAGCAGAAGCTATCAGCTGGAACGGTATGTACCTTCTCTCATTTCCTAACGGCCATGTCTATGTGCTGGACGCTCGCCAGAGTAAGGCCTACCGCAGCGAATCTCTGGGAGATTTCGTATACGAGGGCTATTACTGGGAGAACGTCCCTGCTATCTGCTGGCTAAACTACGAGTCCGGAGCGGCGGAAAATCTATTCTTCGGCACGGAAGATGGGCGCATATGCCGCTTTAACACGGATATGGAAAGCCTTGAGCGCTTCAGCGATGACGGGGAGGCAATAGACTCTGTATGGGCTACAAAAATGGATGATGACGGCAGTGCCACCATCCTCAAGACCATGATAAAGCGGGGCTGCGCGGTGACTTTGAAGCCGTACAGCCGTTCAAGTGCTATGGTGAGCTTCCGTACCGACAGCGACCCCAGCCCAAAATTAGCGGTGAAAGGCGCCGTGGATATATTCTCTTGGGAGGATATAGACTTTGAGCGCCTCAGCTTTGACAGCAACGACAGCCCCCGTGAGATCTTCTTTAATACCAAGGTGAAAAAGTATAAGCGTTTGCAGATACTTGTCCGCAACAATACCGCTGCCGAGGGCTTTGGCGTTTTCGCCATCACAAAAAACTACGTGGAGGGAAACTATGCCAAGAGGTGAAAAAGTGAAAAAGAAAACAGAGTTTAACGGTATTCCCGGCTATGACTACTCCGATGCCGAGGCAAGACAGACCACGGCCATGAATCTTCTGGATAAGGCCAAGAGGGCAAAGACCGTGGTGGAGAGCGACTGGGAACGCTTCAACGACTATTATAACTTCATCCATGATGTGAGCTCCGAGCTGAAGGAGTTCTGCCGGGAGAAAAACATCTTCTGGGCTCCCGCGGTTTGCCCCGACCCATGGATAGCGGTGGAGAGCCAGATAGACCCCAATGTGCCTGAACCCGAGTTCAGAGGCCGGGACAGCGACCTTGACTCGGCGAAGGCCAAGAAGAGGGAGTACGCCGTCAAATACATAATGGAGGCAAACGACCTTGAGCACAAGAACACCGCCAACGAGCGCCGCCTTCTCAAATTGGGCGACGCCTTCTGGAAGGCCTACTGGGATGGAGAACGTCGCTGCGGCGTCCATGAGGGGGATATATCCATCCTCGATGTCTCCCCTGAGGCCATATATCCCGACCCCGCCGTGAAAAACGGGGACATCGAGGACTGCCAGTATCTTGCCTATGTCTACACCATCCACAAGGTGAAGTTCTGGCAGCTCTATGGCAAGGTCCTTGAGGAAAAGGGCATAGACCCCGGGGAGGTTCTCTCGGGCAACTATGTGCCCGACAGCAGCATCTTTGACCTGAGCACTTCCATAGATGACCGCGAGGATACGGTTCAGATTATGGAGTTCTGGTTCCGCTGGCCTATAGCAACGGAAGTGGACACTCCTTTGGGTAAGGTCAGCGTAGAAGCGGGAGATATAGGATGCAGCATACAGGCCGGCGGCATTGAGGTAAAGCTTATCGCCAAGTACTGGGAGAAAACGGGCAGGCAGTGCAAGCGCTTCCCCTTTGTCCACTACTGGCGCATAAAGGACGAAAACAGCTTCTGGAATAAATCTGAGCTTTTCCCCATTATGGACCTTGTGGACGCTCAGGACAGAAAGCTGGCTTCAGCGTTGCTCAACGATGCCCTTCTCAGCAACGACACCCTCATTATGGAGGAGGATTCACTTGCCGAAGGGGAGAGCCTCAGCAATGAGCCGGGAGCGGTTGTCATAGCCCGGAAAAACAAGGGTACCACCATCCGCCGTATGGGCGGCTTGCAGAGCGGCGCCAACGCCGCTATCTTGCTGAACTATCTCAAGGAGCAGATAGAGCGAACCGGCAGAAACTATGAGACCAATATGGGCAAGGAAACCTCAAGGCAGACCACCGCTGCCGGTCTCGCTATGCTCCGTGAAGACGCAAACGAGCAGGAGAGCATCAAGGCGAGCGACCGTCGCAGCGGTTTTGAACGGCTTTATCAGCTTCTCGACTGGCTGGCCCTTGAGTTTTATGACGATGACAGGCTCATCTATCTGGGCGCTGACAAGGACAAAAACCGTGAAGAGCCCATAAGCATAAGCTTCAACTCCGCCGAGTTTGCGGAGACCATGCCGGAGGTTTACGACATGGAAGGAAATGTTGTCCGTGAGGCCTGGGATTACTTCCCCAAGGTGGATGTTACTCTCACTGCAGGCGACAGCGTGGTTAAGGGCAAGCAGGCCACTCTCAGCGCCCTTGCTGAACTGAGCAGAACGACCGTAACTCAAGATAACTGGCAGCTCTACGCCGCTCAGCTGGAGATCTTGGATATCCCCGATAAGGATAAGATCATTAAATTCTGGAAAGACAAGTTCGACAGCGGGGTTCCTCAGGAAATCGTGGCGGCTCTGGGGCAAAACCCTGACCTTCTTCAGCTGGTGGCTCAGCAGCTGCAGATGAGGCAGCAGGCCCAGCAGCCTCCCATGGAAGGGGGCGTCATGATATGAAATGCCCCATATGTAAAATCGAAATGAGGCGGGAGAGCAAGGATAAGTGGGTATGCCGCAATCCCAAATGCCCCGCCAAGGGAAAGGAGGAGGCCAAATGAACTACGATAATTTCAAAATAAAAGAGTCGGACATAAGCACCCACGGCGTTGTGGCGGCTCCCGATAGACTCAGCGGTACGGCTCAGGAGAACAAGGCCGTCTTTGACCGACTCATAAAGATGGTAGTTGCTCAGAAGTTCAACAGCTTCATTGAGCAGGTCGTGGCGGAGATAGAGAGCATCGAAGTTCCACCCAAGGGCTTTTCCGCCTATGAGGTTGCCGTGGAAAACGGCTTTGAGGGCAGCGAGGAGGAGTGGCTTCACTCTCTCCGAGCAGAGAGACTGGCTGTTACTTCCTTCGCCGTCACCGAGGCGGAGGACACCACCACAATCGTAAGCGGCTTTGAAGATGGCAGCGAGGAGACGGTGATTATCTCTTTCGGCTCCGAGGGTCAGGTGACAGGCATAAGCGTGGACGGCGTAACCATACCCGTCAGCTGGACGGAGGCCTAAGCTATGGCAGTCACAATATCCAATGTAGGCGCAAGGTCCATATTCCGCCAAAACAGTGCAATAACTTACGGAGAGTGGAAGACGGGAAATCAAATATCGGTAGGCTACTACGCCAGCGCAGAAGTATGTTATGTTATACAGCTTCGTTTCCGTCTGGATAAGCCTTGTTCGTCTATAAAAATTAAGACCACCACCGCATACGGCTCAAACACAGGGGACATCTACTGGAAGGTCAGCGACAAGGAAGCAGATGACGAGCTCATCACCCGAATGGTTACTGTAGGCAACGAGCCAGACGCAACAAAGGCCGGCAGTTGGGAAACCTTTGAAATCGAAGGCAACTTTCCTGCAGATACAGACTTGTATATCTATGGTTACAACTATAGTGAATACCACAATGCCATCACGATTTATGGTCTTTACGACAGCGATGAATACACCAAGGTTATAGATGCAACGGAGGCCGAATATTACGCTGTCAGCTATGAGCCGGGGGCTCGTGGCAGCGGAGAAACCGCCGGCGCCACCAAAATTGAGGGCTTTCCTCTGACCTTGGAGGGCGCAATCTTCACCCGCGTGGGTTACACCCAGACGGGCTGGAGCACAGCAGACGGCGGCGAAAAGGTCTATGAGCTTTCCGGAAACTACACCGCAAACGAGGCTGCAACACTGTACCCCTACTGGACGGCTAACAGCTACACCCTTACCCTCTACCCCCACGGCGGCAAGTTTGCCGATGGCGGTAAGACTGAAATCACCCTCGTAGAGGAGCTGAGTTTTGACAGCACAAGCCTCAATTCCTTGGCCGCCTACGCCGCGAGGAAAAACGGCTGCGGCTTTATGGGTTGGTATACCCCGGACGGCACAAAGGTGTATGACGGAAAGGGCGCTTGCGTGAGGGGAACACCCTACTGGGACGCCGAGGGCAGATACATCTATCCCGGTGATCTGAGCCTTTACGCCCGATGGAGGGCGGGGGTGGTGCTCTGGGTGCTCTTTTACATTGCCACCAAAGGCAAGGTGAAGAGCGGGCTGTGGGCAATCCGCAGCGGCAACACAATAACAATCTACCGTGCCTATTCTGCCACACAGGACGGAGGCACATTGGAGGTTAGATAAAATGGCAGATATTGTTCTGACAAACAATAACGGAGAGGCTGAGATACACAGTGGCGTTGATGCCGTCGGCTTTGCCACTCCCGAGGGAGGCACTGTCCTGTTCAGCGAGGGAGAAGGTTCGATAAGCCGTGAAGAACTGGAGCAGGCGATTGCGGAATACCTTGGTGAAAATCCCCAGAAAGAATCTGATCCCACTGTTCCCGATTGGGCGAAGGCGGAAGAAAAACCCAAGTACACAGCCGAGGAAGTTGGCGCCCAGCCTGCGGGCAATTACGCCACAAAAGACACAATCCCTACCAAGACAAGCCAGCTTGAAAACGACAGCGGCTTTATAACAGTCGCCGTTGCAACGCTGCTTAATTACTATCTCAAATCCGAGACTTACAAAAAGTCTGAGACCTATTCAGCAACCGAGGTTGATAATCTTGTCAATGGGCTTTCTGCTCGGCTTGACGCTTTTTTCGATACGGATGACACCACGCTTGACGAGCTGTCCGAAATCGTTGCATATATCAAAAGCAACAAAAGCCTCATTGACTCCATAACCACAAGCAAGGTCAGCGTTTCCGACATTATCAATAACCTGACTACAAGCGTTGCAAATAAGCCCCTTAGCGCAGCACAGGGCGTTGCCCTCAAGACTCTCATTGATACACTTAGCGAAAACAAGCTGGATGCCTCAAGCCTCACGGGGGCCATCGATACTGCTCTGGCTCAGGCAAAAGCAAGTGGCGAGTTTGACGGCGAGAACGGCAAATCCGCATATCAGTACGCACAAGATAGTGGCTTTATCGGCACGGAAGAAGAGTTTGCCGAAAAGCTTGCATCTGACATCGGTTATTTTGCTCCCACTGTTATGGACTACGGCGCAAAGGGTGACGGCGCAACGGACGACACCGCAGCATTCCAGACCGCTCTTGCCGAGAATAGAGTTGTGTTCGTTCCCGGCGGTACTTACAAACTTAGCGGCGAGCTGGAAATCGGTCATCATTGCGAATTAGAACTGTCCGCTGATACTGTGCTGAACTTCACACAGACCACAGGCAACTGCATTACCCTGAAATACCTGAGCAGCTTGAAGGGCAATCACGCAGTTATTGAAGTGCCATATGCCTTTACTGGCAATGTAATCAATCTTAACGATTACGATGTGTCGGCAGACGAATATAAGAAGGATGTACCCCCTTGGCGGCACTATTCCCCCCAGCATAAGTCTGGGCGATTTATCACAGATATCAACATCGGCAAAGTGGACGGTTACGGCATTCATCGAAGTGTGGACGGCTGGACTGGTGGCACGGCGGTATATCTGACCACCGATGATCAATACGATTCCCATTGTGTGTGGGCGGCGCATTTCTACAATGTCCGAATTGCTGGCGCATTCTCTTACGGCATCCGTGCAGTGAATTTTGGTGCTGGCTGGAATCACGATATGCGTATAGAAACCACTATCGAGGCTTGTGAAGTTGGTGTATCTCTGGAAAACTGCCATTGCGCCTTTGTGGATGCAATTATTCAGCCCGTTCCTGCTGTGGACAGCGCAGACAACAAAACGCCTTATGCAAAGCACGGTATCAAACTTGTGAGCTGCAAAGCCATTGATTTGAGCCGCTCACGAGTGTGGGACTGGAATGCAAACTGCTCCCTTGTGACTGCTGGCGGTGAGTATCAGCACATTGCGCTGTATGGTGATTGCACAGGTCTTGTAATGAGCGATTATCTTTACTACTGGGCGAGTGCCGACATCCGGGATTTGATTTATACCGATACTCCCAGCAACCTTGAGAAAATGACTATTCTGCAAGAGCCTTTCACAAGATGGTTTAAGCCCGTTGATAGTGAGCCTTACTTCTTTGATGGACTTACCAACAAACGCCTTGCGATGAAGTCCGATTTTGACGAGTATTTCCAGACAGACAGCATTGCCAACTTTACCGATGCTCTCGCAACTGCTATTGATACTGACGGCTCTATCTACAACGGGATTGGATATGACAAGTTTGGTGGTACTGTAACAACTGGCGGCTCTATACCGAGCGATTCGATAGGCGATTACGGACATACTGGCTTTATCCCCTGCAAAGCCGGTGACACTCTGTACTTTAAGAACTTTGACTTCCAACTGGTTATGAGTCTAAAAGACGGATGGTGCAAAGCAAATCTGTTTAATGCAAACTTTGAACATATCGGACAAAACGACATTGATGCCATTATTAGCGGTTCAGCAACTTATTACTTTTCCGGCGGTTCTGTAACCGATGACGGCGGCACGTTGGTTGTAAATAGCCAGCAGACCGATGTAGCGTATGCAAGATTTGGTTTCCGTGACGAAATGTTTGGCACAGACCCTGTTATCTCCGTTAACAACGAGATTAAGTTAACGCAGGCCGGCTTCCTTGCTGACAGCATCAAGGTTAAAGGCGAAAACGTAGTCCTGACTTCTCCCGGCGGCAAAAGCTATTTGCTTGCGGTAAGCGATGATGGAACGCTTTCCGCAACCGCAACAAGTGTATAAACAATAACTCTAAGAGATAAGGAGAGAATTGATATGATTACTTTAATATCTAGTAAGTTGGTTGATTGGGAAACCTACCGCAACGAATATGTTCTTGATAGCGCCGCCGATGCTGCATCTCTGCCTAAGTGCGCCCCCGGCTCTGTCGCTGTTGTGGCAGACAAAGGCGGCCCGGTATATATGGTCAACGCCAGCGGCGAATGGAAGGAGCTTTGATTATGGGAAGAGACCTTTTCGATATCGCACTTATGAAAAAATTCGGCGGCGGCGGTGTGTCCTCTTGGAACGACCTCACCGATAAGCCTTTTGGTGAGGATGAAAATGCGGTGCTGCTGCCTCCCACCCAGTTTACGGAGTATGAGGGTTTTAACATAGCTGGCAATATCAACTTCATCGAGGGCAAAACATATACCGTCAATTGGAATGGTGTTGACTATTCTACCGAGGGCTTTCTTATAGCGGAGGGCGGTGTGACCACTGTAGGGATTGGCAACCCCAGTGCTTTTGGAGGCGAGGACAACAATCTGCCTTTTTCAATTGCCAGCATTGCAGGCGTAATTG
This sequence comes from Oscillospiraceae bacterium, assembly GCA_045595025.1. Lineage (GTDB taxonomy): Bacteria > Bacillota > Clostridia > Oscillospirales > Oscillospiraceae > SIG459. The sequence continues at coordinate 29,065 of JAZNZR010000048.1, forward strand.
CGGTATTCCCCCTCGACGGCTCTGAGGAAGCTATCGTGGGAATTACTGGATACGCGATTAAGCCTATCCCTACTGAGTATTTGACCAACGCACTCCCGTTTTGCGTCCAAGTTATGGACGATGGCGAAAGTTATTTTTGCAGCACTTCCGTTCAGGAGTTGGAAGAGGCTTATAAGAGTGGCAGATACATTTATCTAAAGTCAGGAGCAGAAACCGATGACCTTGGTTTTGTGCAAATATTTACACTTGCTGGAAGGGCTCGTGTAGATTACTCTGGTGAGTATGAACACGGTTTTGTGTACGTCTTTGTTGCTCCTTCTGAGGGTATCAGTGACTTCAAGCTTGTTCCGAATGAGGGCGGCACTTATGATGTGGTTACCGTCTAATAAGGAGGCTAAACAATGGCAATTAAAATAGGACACGCATCTTTGGATGAAAACAGAGGCATACACGGCGGCGCAGCTGGCGATCAGACGGGCGGAGAGGTTTACACCCGCACTTGGTATAACGCCAACTGGGATGTCGTCCTCCGCCCAAAAAACGCAGACCTTGCGGAGAAATCCGCAAGAGCCTGCGAGGCTGCCTGCGCCAACAATAAAATCGGCTACGACCAGTATTCCCGAAACACTCTTTACCGATATGCAAAGCTGGTGAATTTCGACCTCTCCAAAGTCACCGATGAATGTGAGTGCGACTGCTCCAGCCTTATGCACGTGTGCGCTATTGCCGGAGGAGCAAAGCTCTCTTACGGCGTTAACGGGCTTGTCACTTGGAATATGGTGAATGCCTTTGTTGACAGCGGCGACTATGAAAAGTTGACGGACAGCAAGTACCTTATCAGCGGCAACTACCTCAAGCGGGGCGATATCCTCGTCAGACAGAGTGGACACACCGCTATGGCTCTTGAAAACGGAGACCTTTCGGGAGCGGAGACGGCGGGAGCAAGCCCCCGCCCTACGGAGAGCGTAACCACTATGCTGACTCCTCTGCCTCTGCTGAAAAAGGGGCATAAGGGCGAGGCTGTTGAGAGTATGCAGACTCTCCTTGTTTTGAGAGGCTTCGACCCGCAGGGAGTTGACGGCGACTTCGGCTCCAACACCGATGAAGCCCTCCGTGCTTTCCAGAAAGACCGCGGTCTCAAGGTGGACGGCGAATGCGGAGAGCAGAGCTGGCAGAGACTGATAAGCGGCTGAGGAGGTTTTGGACGTGATAATTGAACTTTCAGCGCAAAATGTAATTACGGCTGCAGCCTTCCTCTCCGGTCTCGGCGCAATATTCGGCATCGTGGCGTGGGCGATCCGCTTCGTGGACAGGCAGAAGGCGCAGGACAGGGAGATACATAACATCAAGGAGGAACAGACTGTCCTCGTTTACGGTGTTCTGGCCTGCCTCAAAGGCCTGCAGGAGAAGGGCTGCAACGGCCCTGTGACAAAGGCAATAGAAACAATAGAAAAGCACCTCAATATAGAGGCGCATAAATGAAAGGAGAATAAAAATGGAAAACAAAATGGAAAACCTTCAGAACCGTTTTCGCAGCTGGGCGCTTTGGCTGGCCATCGCAGCTCTCGTGGTTTTTTTGCGTGAAGGAGTTTGCCGGAATTGATATTTCCCACACCGTCAACGGTCTTCTGGATGTGCTTTTGCCCGTCCTTGTGGCCTTTGGTGTGGTAAATAACCCCACCGACAAAAAGAATTTCTAAACAGGGGCGGGCAGCTTAGCCCGCCTTTTTTCAAATAGAAAGGAGATATCAAATATGGCAACTATTACATATATCGATGCTCAGGGCAACCGGAAAACCGGCTACACCAAAGATGGCAAAGCTTATTCGGATGAGGGGGGGATGAACCCTCTCGGGGCAGGAAGCGTATACAGCGCAGCAGATGGCCAGCAGCACGTTAGCGGCGTTGGAGATGACGGCGCCAGTATGCCCTATACCGACTATCTGGCAAAGCAAGGTATGAGCAGCATTGACTATACGGATCCTCAGGGTCAGCAAAAGAGCGGATATCTGAAAAACGGAAGCGTTTACGCAGATATCCTCGGCTCTACTCCGGTGGGAGCGGGCAGTATCTATAGCACTGAAGGTCAGCGTTATGTGGCCGGAGTGGGGGAAAATGGAGGGGATATGCTCTACTCCGATTTCATCAGCCGCAAGGGAGAAACATCTGAGGCAGATACACCTAAGGCTGAAAATACCCCTTATATAGACTATATGAATCTCATAAAAGAGAACGGCGTGGATGAGAGCGGCAGTTATGCTATGCAGCTGAAACAGAATGCAGACAACGCCGAAAAACTCATCACTGACCTCAATGAGAGCTACGAGGGAGTCAACACCCAGCTTTACCGGGACTATATGCAGCGCAAAAAGAATATGCCTCAGCAGCTGGCCGCGCAGGGTATATCCGGAGGGCTCAGCGAAACCTCCCTTCTGGGCCTTGAGACCGTATATCAGGACGCACTTAAGCAGAACGAACGGGACCGCCTCGCCGGTATCCGCGATATACAGTCTGCCGGCAACGGCGAGCAACTGACTATCATGCAGAACTACCATAAGGAAGAGCAGGCAAGGGCGGCTGAAGTGGCTGCAGCTCTGGCTTCCTTAGGCGACTTCAGCGGCTATAAGGCCTTGGGTTATACCGATGAGCAGATTGCCGCATTGAAGGCTGTGTGGGATGCGCAGCACGCTCCTAAAGCTGTGTATTATGGTGGACCCTATGCCGACCCCGAAGATCCTGATGATCTTGAAGAATATAGTATCATTACCTCGGATGACCAACTGGGAGCAGTTGCAAGCGCGGCCAATAGGTCCTTGGCAAATGCTGTCGCAGGAGGTACAGTACGGAAATCGGCGGTGCTGGACGTAATAATTAAACGCGAAAATGAAGGCAAAATAAGCCCCGAAGAGGCTGATTATCTGCTCAGAAAATATAATCTCAACCCCTAAAGATAAGGAGCGAGTGCTATGGCAAGTATCCAGGATAGATTGAAGGCAGCTGCTGAAAAAGCCCGATATGAAGAAGATGTTCGTGACCGACTGGTAAAAGCGAGAGATGCAGCTATTAAGGCAGAAAACTTCACGGCCAACTATGTGGAACCCATGACAGGCTCCGAACGCAGCGACAGAGCAAACACCGTTGTTGCGAGACAGGAGAGGGAGGCGGCAAAGGAGGCTGAAAAAGCTGCCGCCTTTGAAGAGAGCCTACATAGATTCGACCTCGGGTTTGACAGTCCGATGATGCGAAGCATACAAGACCGCGAAACTATTAAAGAGCTGGAGGGAGAGTTGGAACATGCGCAGGGTATGTATGATACATACAGCCAGCTCCATGGTTCCTATCAGACTTCCCCAGAGGAAAAGAAGGTCGCTTTAGAGCAGAAAAACCGCTTTGAGGCGGAAGCCCAGCGGCTTGAAACCCAACTTGGGGCGGCCAAGAAAGACGCTACACCGAGCCCTTTCCTACCCCAATATGATAATATTCCTTTATATTCAGACTTTGATGTGTACTCCAAGGAGCCTGAGGTCAAGGAGCCTGCGGACGATATGTCCGTTTATCTCAAAGATATAAATGCTAAGGTTGACGAGGCGATGAGCGGTACTCCTGCTCTGGAAGTGGAGCGGGAAGATGATTTTAACTTTCTCACTGACACGGAGCGGGGGATCTACACTTACCTGAAGAATAAATATGGTGAAGGTATGGCCAAGGGTTATCTCAACAACATGAGCGACACCATAGCCCAGCGCCGTGGCGGCAAGATCGCCCAGACTCTTGAGAATCAGGAAGGGCCTGCAAGAGTGGTGCAGACCGGTGGCTTTGCTATGCGCAGCGGTCTTGAACAGTTCGGGCAGGGTGTAGAGCAGGCCTTCAAAGATGATGTTCAGCCCGTGACGCCGGTGCAGTACGGCGTCCAGTATGTAAGAGAAGATCTTGCTGATGCAGGCCCCAAGGTGCTGGGAAGCAGTCTCGGGCAAATGGCTTTTGATACTGCGCAGACCGTCGGTAATATGCTGCCCTCCATGATCATTTCCATGGGCGCAAGCGGATTAGGCGTCCCCATAAAGCTGGCAAAGCTGACGGGCGCAGGCGCTATGGGGACCTCCGCCGGAGGTAACACCTATGCCACAGCTGTCCGTGAGGGTATGGCCCCAGACGAAGCCAGAGAATATGCCCGCCTCGTGGGAACTGCTGCCGGATTGCTCCAGTATGCAATTGGCGGCATTGATAAGATCTCCGGCGGGTACGGTGCAAAACTATCAGCCAAAGCCGCAGGAATTGAAAACGGCTTTCTGCGCTTTATAGCCAGGCATGGAATAAGCGGTCTAAGCGAGGCCAGCGAGGAAACTCTGGAAGCAATCCTTGACCCTGTTTTCAAAGAAATAGCCACCGGCGATGACGCCGCCATTAATTGGGCTGAAGTGACCTATAACGCTCTCCTCGGTGGCCTGACAGGCTGGATGCTGGGTGGCGATGGGGAAGTGGAGGCTACGCAGTCAAATGTGGCGGAAGAAGCCGGGCGCGTTCCCCCGCCTCCCCGTGTAAACCCTGAGGATACTACACGCACTGTGCCTCCGCTGCCCAAGGTGGGGGACACCGCGGAGAGCGCCGCGCAAGGAACCGTGCCTCCACTACCCAAGGTGGGTACCAATACAGCGACCCAGAGTGACGCTCAGGGTCGGGTACCTTCTCTGCCTACTGTGGAAAGTGTGAGACAGCGTGCCGCTGAAGCAGACAGACAGGCCGAGCGAGAGAAGGCCCAGAAGATAGCCGACAAGCTGGGCGTGAAACTGAATTTCCAAAGCCTTGGGGCAAATCGCCGAGGTATGTATGAGAACGGTGTGATTACTCTCAACTCCGACAGAGACGACCCTGTTATGGAGGTCTTTGTCCACGAGCTGACCCATCATCTTGAGAGCTCCGGCAATTATGGCCGTCTGCGGAATGCTGCTCTCAGCTACATAAGCGAGAACAGGGAAGCGGACATATCCGCCATGAAGGCTGATGTTGTTGCAGAATATGCCGAAGGTGGCATTGAGCTGGACGATGCGGGAGCGGAGCGAGAGCTGGTGGCTCAGTTCTGTAGTGAGATGGTGTTCACCGATGAGGAAAGTATAATCCGCCTTGCCCGAACCGATCGCAATCTCGCCCAGAGGATATATGACTGGATCTGCGACACCATCTCCAAGATAGGCAAAAACGCAGATGCCCGGGCCCTTATCGACGCCCGCCGTATGTATGAAAACGCCCTCCGTACCGTGGGCGATACGCAGGGCGAGGGAGCTAATGCGAAATATAGTATCAGCTCCAGCTTCAATGCGGAATTTGATAGGTGGCTGAAAAATGGGAAGCCTGATAGACAGCAGATTACAGTAGGAACTACATCGGACGCGCTTAAAAGTATTGGTGTTGATGACAAGGTAATCAAGTGGGATACTTCAAAGATCAACAAGATCCAGAGAGAGCATCTGGGAATGTCAGATGGTGTAATCAGACAGGTACCGAACATAATTGAGAATCCCATTATTGTTATGGAGTCAAAAACACAGCCAAATCGACTCACCATGTTCGGGGAGGTATATAACGACAATGGTCTTCCGGTTATGGCGGTACTCGAACTGCGTCCGACAAGTCGCAACAACTATGAATTGGACCAAATAAAGGTTGCCAATGCATTTAGCAGAGATCATAACGACCCTAATGCAGGGATAGAGGATACTCAAAGCTTGATAAGCTCAAGTAACATTCTGTACATAGGTCCGGATAAAAAAAGAACCGATACCTGGCTATCCCGGAATCAGCTTCACTTGCCTTTGGGGATAGACCGGTACGGTCCTATCGGCAGTATAGCACTTGTTAGCCGGGATAGTCAAGGCAATTTTTCTGCCGACAGCAAGTTGCAGGAAATACCTGAATGGAAAAAGAAACTGCAGAGCTTTGATGCACAGGCCTCCTACGGCAGTTCCTTTGAGGAACGGGTGGAAAGAGCAGGCGGTAAAGTTCCTGAGAAATCTCAGCAGCAGAAGGCGGCTGAAAAAAAGCAGAGAGTCACTATTGCAAAGAGAGATCTACGCCGTGACCTTCTGGGGCTGTTTTCTGTGCCTGAGGGCCAGCGCAGTGCTATGGGAAGCCTGATAGACAGTATAGCGGAAGAGAGCCTTAAAAACGGAGAAATAAGTGTAAATGACCGTGAGCGCCTTTTTGACACTCTATATGAAAGCGGTGTGGTAACTCAGCAAGCTGATGAGTACCTTTCTGTAGGCCGTAGCGCAGTGGTCGGTGGCCATATCTATGTGTCCGAATACGTACGCTCGGAGTTTGGAGATGACTGGAACAGCTTCCGCCGCCGAGCGTTCGGCGCCGGTGTTTACCTTACCTCAAACTTCAGTGATCCGGGAGTGGATGTTTGGAATGCAGAGCTGGCAGATATTCTGCCCGGACTCTTCGATGCAGGAGAGACCGACAGTCGCACGATGCTGGAAAACATTATTGACATTGCCGAAGCCGGAAAGGATGAGAAACTTAGCCTTTCGGACTATACTGCCAGAATAGCAAAACAGGAACACATATCTGAAACTGAGCTTATTGAGCACATGGAACGGCAAGTGGACTGGGCCCTTCGTTCTTTCGGAGAGAAGGCGAAGCTTGAGCTTTGGTTCAAGCAGAAGATGGACGAGAAGGTTCAGGCTGAAAGAGAAAAAAGCTGGGAAAAGCGCAAGGAGCAGATACACCGGCAGAAAGAAAACAGAGAGCTGCGGGAACTGCAGCAGCGGACGCTGAAGCAGCTGCAATGGCTGAGTCGTAACCGGCATAAGGCTCCGGCAGATCTCCGGGCGGCGTGGGATGAGGTTCTCAGTGACATCGACATTTACGCCATCAACGCTGCAAATGAGATGAACTGGAGCGATAAGCATCAGGCAACATGGAAGGATTTGGCTCAGCTTTATAAGGATGCCAAGGAGAGCGACCCAAACTTCCTGCCCTCCAAGGAACTGGAGCAGATAGTTTCCAGATTGGATGACCGCAAAATAGGTGACATGGACATTGATGCCCTAAGCGACCTCTACAAGGCTGCTGTTGGACTCAGGACCGAGTTTTACAACAGGAATAATGTAATTGCCGATGAAAGCCATAGGCTGTTCTCGGAGGTATATCGGGATTCTGTGCAGGAGCTTGGGGAAGCACGTGGACACTACACCGGTAAGACTATCGACAGGCTATTTAATATTCAGCAGCTGACTCCCATGAATGTATTTCAAAGGATGGTAGGCTGGAACCCCAATAGCACATGGTATGGTATGGGCCGTCAGCTTGAAAAGGGCGAGCGGGATGTGCGAGCGTATCATGTGGAGGCCAACAAGCAGCTTGAAGAGTTCTTAAGAGAAAATGAAAAGTGGGTCAAACAGGCCGATGGCCAGGGCAAGGACGCTGTCTGGTATAAGATCACCGTTCCCGAGCTCCTTGAACTGAACATGGGCGATAAGCCAATTTTTGGGGACACCGTCACGGTCTATATGACTCCGGCGCAGAAAGTTCATCTTTATCTGGAGAGTAAGAGCGAAGATAACCTCCGCCACATGACCGGAGGACGTACCTTTGTAAACAAGGAGCTCTATAGCAAAGGTAAGCGTAGTGAGGCACTGGCTCATGGCAAGACCATCAAGCTTGCGCCTGAGACGGTAAAGAAGCTAGTCTCGGATCTCACTCCCACCGAAATGGAGCTGGCTGCACTCCTGGAGCGGTATTATAACGGGTTTGCAAAGGATAAGATAAACACGATATCCAATATCCTCTACGGCTTCGATAAGGCTGTGGGCCGCAATTATGCCCCAATCTACACGAATAAAAACTACACCAACACGGAGATAGGTATCTTTGATGCCACCGCCGAGGGCGTAGGCAATCTGAAGGCCCGACAGTATTCCAAAAATCCCAGTTATAACCTTTCCGCCTTTGATGCTTTTGAGCGTCATATTGACCAGACCGCTCGCTTTGTTGGAATGTCCATCCCTGCCCGAAACTGGACTACGCTGCTCAACTGGAGAGACAGCAAGACCAGTATGGCAGATGAACTTACCCACAAATGGGGCAACGAGGGCAAGGACTATATAACCGGGCTTATCGCAAACCTGCAGGCTGGCAAGAGCCTTGAGAAGGATGTTATCAGCGACACTGCAGATAAGATTTTCTCCAAGTATGTATCCGCTGTGTTTGGAGCGAATCCAAGTATTGTCCTTAAGCAGCTGGGAAGTATTCCTTTGGCTTCTGCCTATTTGGATGCAAAAAATATTCCGAGTCCGGCGCAGATCAAGAATATAGACCGGGCTCTTATCAGTAAGTACACGTCCGAACTCGACCACCGCACTATGGGTTACTCCATGCCGGAAACAAAGCTGCTCAAGGATAATCCCGGCTGGGTTCAGACGCATAAATTTGCAAACTTTACCTTTGGTGGCGGTGCTATTACCGCCATGGACGGTTGGGCAGCAAGCACATTGTGGCCATGGGCCGAGAACAAGGTGAAAAGGGATTTTCCCGAGTTGGAAATCGGAACACAAGAACAGATTGACGCAGGAAAGAGCCCCTTCTACCAGAAAGTGGCTGAGCTGTTCAATGATGCCCTTATGCGTACTCAGAGCGTTTCCGATGAGACTCATCAGAGCACCATACGCAAGAGCAGGAATCCGCTGACACGCACCTTTACTATGTTCAAAAGTGATGCTGCACAGGGATATAATGTCCTTCGGCAGAAGATAGGAGAGGCGCAGTATTATAAGCGCACCGGTGCTGACCGGAAAACGCAGAGCGAAGCCAACAGAGCTGCAGGCGGAGCAGTGCTCGCATTGGGCGCCGGCTATCTATATGCACAGGGAATAAGCTTCCTCATTAACCTATGGAAGAACCAGGGCAAGAAGTACGAAGACGAGGAAGAAGAACTCAGCTTCGGCTCAGTTGCTAAACAGATGTGCATAGATCTTGTCAGTGACTTTGCGGGAATGGTGGTCGGCGGGGGAGAGCTGGCCGAGGTTATCGGAAATGTTCTTAGTGGCGAAAAATGGTACGGCATTGAGACTCCGGGTAGCGAACAGCTGACTGACTTGGTGGAAACCATTATGAGCGCTTTCTCTGAACTGAGCGGCGTGGTGAGCGATGCCAGCACTGTGCTCAAAAATGGTGGCGATGTTGGGGAATATTTCCGCCGCCGGAGCGGAGACATTCTCGGTGTGGTCAAAGATGCTGCACAAAACATAGCAACCTACATTGGAGGCATAAGCGTCAACAACGTAGAGGCTTATCTTTTGGGCGGCCTGAGATGGATTTCTCCTAAATTGGCAGAGTCCTATGATGCCGTATTTGACAGCTCTGATAAGTCAGACCTTTCCGGGCTTGAAGGTGACGCCTTGGCGGTGAGAGTCTATGGCGTTTTTGAAAACAGACTCGATGAGGTGGAGGAAACCACTACCGACGCACTTGCTGCGCTCTATGAGGCCGGTAACAAAGGAGTTATCCCATCCGATACTCCCAGTAAAATAACTGTGGACGGTGAGGAGATAGCTCTTAATGCTTACCAGCAGCAGATGTATGACAAAGTCTGGTGTGATAGTGTACGCGGTATCATTGATGAGGTCGTGGGCTCTGCGGAGTTTGCCGCAGCAGATAACGCGGGCAAGGAAAAGATACTCAAGCGTCTCTATGAGTATGCAGCCGCTATGGCAAAGAGCGCGATCTCCGATAAGTACGAGGCGCCCAAATGGGTGGGCGAAGTCACCGAGGCAATGAGCTCCGGTGTCAGCTTCGCGGAGATGGCCTCTGAGGGCTTCGTCTACTGGGACGGATCTTCTCAGGCAAATTCCTACGATGAGTTTGTCAAGGCCGGTGTGAGCGCCGATGCTGCAAAAGATTTGGCTGATGCCATCGATGTCCTTCAACCTGTAGGCAATGCAAAACAAGTCAGCGATATTCAAAAGCTCCGCGCTATTGCCAACAGTGGTTTAAACACAAGGGAGAGAGATGCCGCACTCAGTGTGGTTATGAGCGAAGCTCAGCTGCAGTTGTGGCACGCTGCAAAGTCCAACATTCCACTAAATGACTTTATTAACGGTCTTGAGATAAAGAAAAACGCCGAAGGTGTCAAGGGACCCAACGGCGAGACCATTACAGGGAGCGTGGCTTTTGCGGTGATGCAGGGAGTTGATGAGCTGAGTATTGGTGACGACAAAAAAGCAAAGCTCTTTGCGGCTCTGGGCTATGACTCTGCAGAGACCATCTGGAACACCGAGTATAAGGGGAATGACTATGAGGCCTATTATTATATGACGGACGCTGCCCGAGAGGGGTACATGGACTATTGCTCTTGGATGGAGGCAGGCGATTACGCCGAATATTATGAGGCGTACAGCTCCTTCTTCAGCGATAAGGACTCCAATGGCAAGACCATCAAGGCCAAAAAGGAAAAGGTCATTGAGTATATTGATAGCCTGGACCTTACGGCGGACCAGAAGAGCGCTCTCTTTGTTAGCTTCGGTTATGCCAAGAGTAGTTTGAGAGATTGCATTTGGTATAATCCTATTGCTATGAGGAGCAAGTATTTCCCGGCGTGGTGAGTGCTAAAAAATCATAGTCTATTGGTTTCTGGCGGACCCGACGGTGAGCTTGCCGCCAGCCAGCGCTATCCCAGCCAGCGCTATTCCATGCCCTGGCGTGATGTTGCCGGTCTTTTGACGGATGTTGGCACGGAGGAACTGAGCCATATGGAAATTGTCTGCGCCATTATCCATCAGCTCACCAAGGATCTGACGGTTGAGCAGATAAAGGCACAGGGCTTCGAGCCTTACTTCGTTGACCATACTCTGGCTCTCTGGCCTCAGGCGGCAAGCGGCACACCCTTCTCTGCCACTGTGTTCCAGAGCAAGGGCGATGCCATCACCGACCTCCACGAGGATATGGCGGCGGAGCAGAAAGCCCGCACGACCTATGATAATATCATCCGCCTTGTGGATGACCCGGATGTGCTTGACCCCATCCGCTTCCTGCGCCAGAGGGAAATTGTCCATTTCCAGCGCTTCGGCGAGGCTTTGGAAAATGTGAAGAGCACCCTCAACAAGAAAAATTTCTATGCCTATAACCCCGAGTTCGACAAAAAGATGATGAAGAAATAAGAAGAGCAAAAAGGGAAGGCCATCGGCCTTCCCTTTGTTTGTGCTCAATAAATCGGCTTGGGGAGCTTACGCTTGAGGAGAACCTTGCCGAAGCAGACCACGGTGGAGTCGCTGCCCCGGGGAATGATGCGGTTTGCGTCCTCCCGCTTGGGATTGGCGGAGAGGAGATACAGCGTTCCGAAGGAGTCGGTGCAGTACTGCTTGCAAAGCACATCCCCGTCCACGAAGAAAACGCCCACATCAAATTCCTCCAAACTTGCGTCGCGCTGGACATATACGGTGCTTCCGTCCTCAATATAAGGAGCCATGGAGTCGCCGGAGATGCTGATGCAAAAATCGGCGCGGGCGGGGACATCCTCCGTTACGGCAATAAGCTCATAATCCTCGCCCTCAATGGGGGAGGCGTAGCCCGCGGCGGCGGGAGTGAGGTAATGGCGGATATATCTTATCTCGCCCTTGGGAGCATTGGGCTTGGGGAGGGGATAGAAATTGCGGCTCTCTCCCTTAGCAAGGCGGAATTCATCCTTGCTGTAGAGATACTGACCGTAATCCAGCAGCTCCGTAACCCCGTTGTCATTGAGCTCTGCCACGATCTCGTGGAGCTCCAGCGGCAGCGCGGGAGTTTCCGCAACAGGGTAAATATCCTCGCTCTTGCAGAGCAGCCAGGCGGGGCTGACCCCCAGAGCAAGGGCTATGGATTGGAGAGCGGGGAGCTTGGGATTTGCTATCAGCGCATCCTCATAGCGCTTGATGGTGGACTTGTTTACGCCCACTTTTTCCGCAAGCTCGATTGCAAATGAAACTCCAAAGAAGCAGACAAATACTGATACGGCCATAAATGATAACCCTGCAGAGCACACACCTGCGGAACAGGCGGTTATTGAAAGGTATAAGGCGGCATCGGACGCATCACTACGAGGGTTCATAGAAAAAGTGCGTGGGCTTGTAAATAACGACTATAAAAATAAAATCCGTCACGTTCTTAATACCGAGACGGATAGGGCTCTTGTTGAGGCTCAAAAGCTCACTGGCACGGATACCAGCGATTTTATGCAAATAATTAAGGGCAACACGATTCAGCACATAGACAAACGCCACGGCATAGACGGAGAAGCAGACCACAGCATGGCCAATATTGATGATTTTTCCCGCATCAATTTTGTGTTGGATAATTTTACTGACGCAAGAATTATCCCTATCACTGAGGCAGACCCAGAAACAAAGAAGCTGAGTGGGGAATGGAATAACGCTGATGGAACGCCAGCACCCCTTGTGCAGTACAGTATGCCAATAAACGGCACATACTATGTTGTAGAAGCTATTCCGGCGAGCAAGGCTAAAGTGATGGCAGTGGTAAGTGCGTATATATCGCAAAAAACAAAAGGAAGCACGCTCAATCAGGAGTTATCCCTGACTGAAAACCAGCCCGGCAACTTAACGCCCAAGACGGTACCTGAAATATTGCGTACTTCCAAATCCAATATACCACAGAGCAAAAATGTAGTCAACGGCAAGACAACGAGTGGAGCACCCACCGCCATCTACGCTGCGAGATTGAAGGAGCTGGGAAGAGATTACAGCAACACCATCTATGCAGACCGCATAAAAGCGCACGGAGCTGAACTGCAGCGGTTAATTAAAGAAGCGGAAGAAGTATTATCTGAAGAATCCGTTTCTGCTGAAGGGGAGAAATCAATCTCTGCAGACGCAAGAGATAAGCTCGGTGAAATAACTGAAAGGGGCACAACCAAAATCAAACAGGGATTTACTGCGTTTTCAAAAGATGATGTTCTTTTTGAAAGAGCAAAATTAGTCAGACCCGATGGGAATAAGTTCGATGTTGCTATGCATGGAACATCGCAATCTGTTGCGTTTGGCGGAAGAAAAATAAATATGTCACCAAGATTGCTGGCAGCTATAATAAAGCACAATAAGGACTATAATGGTCAGGAGATACGGCTTTTGTCGTGCAATACCGGAAAGAAAACGGATGATGACTATTGCTTTGCCGAAGAACTTGCAAATGCCCTTGGAGTTACTGTTTATGCGCCCAATAACTTGATTATTTTTAATGATGATGGTACATTTGAAATAGGAGAATTTGGAGAGGGCAGTTTTGTGCCATATAAGCCAAATGAACGGAGGCGTCTTAAATGAAATATATAAATGAACAGTATGGATTTGGGTTTTGGGAAGGAATGCCGTACAGCAATGTCACGGATGAATATGAGGATTTTTTGACATTCAAAAATGATATAGACAAGGAAAAGGTTATAAAGCACATAGAGTCTCTGGGAGACTGGCTTGCAAGCGAAATGTCTACTGATATGTTCACGGGTGAAAAGTTCAACGCAGGTGTTTATCATGACGGGCCTTTCACCTTCTCCGTTGACTTCTTTAGATATTATAAGACACAGGACATCGGTATTCCTTATGAATACGAGGCATATCTGAAAACGATACTGGATTAAACTGCGCGAAAACAAAATAACGACACCCTGCAGTGTGGTAACCCACATTGCAGGGTGTTTTTCGTTTTCAAACTCCGAAGCTGCCAAGACTGCACTTAATGTTATTGCCGGCGCGGCAGGTGAGGGAACAGAAGAGTTTATCGCGGAAATTGCGCAGGGCTATCTTGATAAGCTTACCATCCAAACTGATGAGCGCAATTTTTGGCAGATGGTGGAAGACGGCGCATATAATGCCATAGTCGGAAACATTACTGCTCTGCTGTTCGGCGTGTCAAGTGCAATCAGCGGCGGAGACGGCAAGCTCCCCACCGCAAATGAAATCGAAGAACTGACCACGCAGGCCGCTGAGGAAACCAGCGCGGAAATCGGGGCTCGGCTTGGGAACGAAAATATAGGCGGCAGGCAGAGAAAATCGGATTTGATGACGGGAGAAGTTCGCGTTGAAAGAGATGCGCTCGGGAATGTAACCGTTATAATCAATGAAGATGTTCTTACTGGCAAGCCAAAAGCCGAGTGGCGCAAAACTATTTCTAACGAGCTGCAGCGTATATTTCATAATGGAGTCAGACTTCCCAGAGGCGTGATTTTTTCAAACAAAAAAGGCCGCGGAGAGTTTACTAATGGTTCATATACAAGGATGCTCGAAAGAACGGATCCCGCCATGTACGAGGATAAAATGCGCATGGCAACGGGAACGGAAGAGTTATTGAAGAATGCTGAGAACATAATAAATGAAGACCCGGCGCACAATAGAGCGGATGATATCGTATCTTTTAATAGAGGCAATTTTCGCGTAAAGGTAAAGGGTGCAGGCTACACAGGAAATATCCTTACTGCCATTTATTCAGATGGTAAAGAAGTCTTTTTCGATATAAATAACCTTGAGAGAAATAAAAATGAGGCAACACCTGAGCGGTACGCCTCTGGCGATGCCAAAGGTTTCTCACAGACTGGTGTGGCCTCTAAAATCAATATACCACAGAGCAAAACCGAAGTCAACGGTGTGGCTGCAGACAAACAGTTCCCGCTCCTTTACACGGAGCGGCTCTTGGAGCAGGCAAAGACAAAGGGCAATCTTTATACCCAAAGGCTGCTGCTGAGGCAAATAGAAAAAGCTATGCAGAACTCCCGCTCGGCAGACACAGAAGCAAGCACCCCAATGCCCACCATCTATGCAGACTATTTGCGCAAGCACAATATGCTGGATGATTATGAAGCAGAAGCGGAGAACAGCGACGGTTTTGAAGAACTGATTGCAGACCTTGAAAATTACGCAAATAGTGATACAATAAACGTGGAGGACATAGTAATTGGTAAAAGCCTTGGAGCAAAAGCAAAGAACTATGATATTGAATTGCCAAATGGCGAAACAATTCATTTAACAGAAGGTACAAAAGTATTCAATGTAAAAATAATTGCCGGCAAAGGCCGTGATAGGCAGATTGATGAGATTGACTTTTTGTTAGAACGTTTTGGCGGAAATGAATTAGAATGGCAAAAGAAGAAGGGCTTAGGTTACGTAGATTATCAAGGGGAAAGTTTCCTTGCAAGATTACATTGGTATGAAGAACCGACGGCAGGCAAACACAAATGGAAGGTGAAACCGGATGCAGATGGGAATTGGTTTTTGTATGAAGATTAACAGCATTATAAAAGTTAAATATATTGGCGAAGACGATCCACTATCCCTGAGAAATGGAAAGATATATGATGCTAGGGTATTGAAAAAAGGATGGCTTGGCATTGTTGATGAAACCAAGGAGGAATATGCGTATCCGCCTGAACTGTTCGAAAAGGTAGAATAGTAACAGTCTGCCATAAACTATATGGTAATTAGGGAACAGGCGTTTAGGATAGCCCGTCATTTTGGATGGACATTAGAAGGAGGTCGATTAAATGTCAAATAAGTTGTTTGATGAACAGATGACAAGCAGTGAAGCAAGAATGGCCTTTTATATAGCTATTGAAGGAAAAAGCGCCGAAGAAATGGAGTCAATTAAAGCCGAATATTTTCGAATTTCGGACATAATACTTAAGCGCGAACTTGAACTTGCATCACGGGGATGGTTTGTTGACTGACACAAGCGTATGCCCATAAAAACAAAATAGCGACACCCTGCAATGTGGAAACCCACATTGCAGGGTGTTTTTCGTTTGCACAACAGCCGTAGGGCGCGATGACCTCATCGCTCCGCAAAACCCCACCGTAGGGCGGGGTGACCACACCCCGCCGCAAACCGAGACAATCCCTCAGTCTGCTGCGCAGACAGCCTTCGGCCCGGGGCGCAAGCATAGCTTGCTGCCCGCTTTGGCTACAAACAGCCCACCGGGCTGTTTGTTTAACGCGTCGCGCCCTTTGCACAAGGGAGCCAAAGCGGAATTATTATGCTCACGCCCCTTCCCCTGCTGAAACGGGATGCTGTGGGTGACGGGCTGCGCAAACGACTTGATTATTGCTGCGGATGGTGATAAACTTAAAACAGTTAAAAACCGAAAGGATGAGCAATATGGCAAACGAACTTAAGGAGCTTTGGAAGGAGACCGGAAAAGGTCTGGGTCACGCATTCCGCGATTTGGGAAAAACTCTGCTTAAAACCGGCGCAGAAGCAATAGACAAGGCCGACGAATGGCTCGCCGAAGAGGAAAGAAAAAAGGCAGAGCAGGAGAGCGCCAAGGCGGAAAGCGAACAGGAATAAAAAAACATACGGGCGGCCATTGGCCGCCCGTTTTTTGGGCTTAATAATAAACGCACCGTGCTCAGGCACGGTGCGTTTAATCTTATTGAACATTATTCAAAATAGTTATAACTGCGGGCGGCATAGGCCTCCAGCATCAGAACATCCATAACGATGGCAACGCACCAGCCCTTTTCCATAGCGGAAATGCATCTGGGGGGAGTTACATAAACGGTTGCACCGTCGGAATGCTTACTGATTTTGTCATGCTCGGAAATCGCCTTTTCCAGAGCGGGGTCACTTATTGTGCCGATGCGCTCGCCTCGGATACGGCGGATATTCTTAACATTGCTGCCCTCGGGAACGGCGATGACGATATCGCTTTCCATAAGAACCTGACCGATTTCGTACTTGGTGGCATCCACGCACTCCGGAGCGAAGCAAAGGGCGCAGTCGATGTTGCCGGAAGAGAGCTGGGTGGAGATATCCGCGCTCTTGACGGGGATTATCTTGATGTTCCAACCCAGATAAGAGCCGATTGCGTTAGCAATGTCAACGGAAAAGCCCTCAAGAATTTCACCGTTCATAAAGGCAAAGGGGGGAGCATCCGTGTCAACGCCGATGATGAGCACACGCTCGTCAGGGATTTCAACCTCGCTCAAAGCGGCGGTGTTGCCCTCAACCTCTATGAAATCGGAACCCAGCCACTTGGCGGAAAGACGGCTGAGACTGCCGCTTGCTGCCAGACCGCTTATACAGGCTTCAACAACATCGGAAATAAGGTCATTGCTGCGGTAAATGCAGGCATACTGCTTAGTGCCGATTTTTTCCAAAACGGTGTAGGAACCCATCTCGTCTTTTCCGCAGCCTGCAAGAAGACCGAGGCAAAGGGCGGCCACGAGTATGAGCGCCAATATTCTTTTCATGTCCGCACCTCCATAACAAATCTATTGGCACGCTTGCGGGGCGTGCCAATAGATAATACATATATTTTGCCTTCAATTCAAGTGGAAATTTTAAATTTTTTGAGGAAAAAGAAAGTTTTTCAAAGGCAGAAGCTCCGGCTGTGCCCAAGGACAACTCTGCCGCCCATAGACAGTCCGGAAACAGAGCCTTCCCGGTACCGGGCAAGGATGCTCAGGCTGCCTCCCGGCTGCTCTAAAATTACAGAAATATCCTTTTTTTCACGCAGGGCAAGATATGCCCCCACGGCACTGGTGCCGCTGGCGCAGGAGCGCTCCCAGAAAAGGCTTTTTGCCCCCGGCACATAGACAAGGGGGAAGAGGCGGCTCTTTTCTTCGTCCAGCAGCATAAGCCCTAAAGCCTCGCAGCCCACACTTTCGCACAGGGGAACAATCATTCTTTCCGCTTCGGCGGGGCTTATGTCCGCACCGGCAATGGCGTGGCATATGCCGGGGAAACGGAGAAGACTTAAAACTCCCAGAGGGGACTCCACACTTTCGCAGGATAAGGGGAGGGGCATTTCCACCCGTCCCGCATATTCATTTTCCCCTGTCTTTTCAAGCTCCACGCTGACGATTTCATCAGCGCCCGAAATCTCCACACCCAGCTTGCCTCGCTCCTTGCCTTTTTGCCGCAGATAATATGCTCCCGCGCTGAGGCAGGCGTTGCCGCAAAATTCGCCGCCCGCCATGGTGAGGGCGATATCTCCGCCCCGAGTGGGAGGGGAGATAAAACCCATTTGTTCAATTTCCTTCCTGCTTCCCATAAGGGAGGCGGCGATTTGCTGACGGAGCGGGATATCCACGGGGCTTTCAACAAGGACGGTCAGGTTGCCGGTGGGGTCGGCCAGAATATAATCGATACGCATATCTCAGCTCTGGTAGTTCTGGAGGAAGTGGCGGGTGCGCTCGGACTAGGGATTGCCGAAAACCTCCTCGGGGGGGCCCTGTTCAACGATATAGCCATCGGCCATAAATATAACTCTGTCGCTGACGGCGCGGGCGAAGGGCATTTCGTGGGTGACAACAACCATGGTCATATCGTCCTCGGCCAGCTGCTTGATGACCTTGAGGACTTCGCCCGTCAGCTCCGGATCAAGGGCGGAGGGGGGCTCATCGAAGAAGAGTATCTCGGGCTTCATTGCAAGGGCGCGGGCTATGGCGACGCGCTGCTGCTGACCGCCGGAAAGCTGGCAGGGGTAGGCGTCGGCCTTGTCCGCCAGACCCATTTTCTCCAGAAGCACCATTGCCTCGGCCATTACCTCGTCCTTGGGGCGCTTTTGCACATTTATGGGGGCGTCGGTGATGTTTTTCAGAACGCTGTAGTGGGGGAAGAGGTTGAACTGCTGGAACACAAGGCCGTAGCAGCTTTTCATTTTTCGAAGCTCCGCAGAGGGAATATAGGAGGTTTTGCCGCTTTCATCTGTGCTTACGGCGGCTTTGCCCAGATAGAGGATATCTCCGCTGTCCACGGTTTCGAGGAAGGTTGCGCAGCGCAGGAGGGTGCTCTTGCCGCTGCCGGATGGGCCTATTATGCTGACAACCTCGCCCTTTTCCACGGAGAGATCTATGCTTTTGAGAACGGAAAGGGAACCGAAGCTCTTCTTAATATTTTTCATCTCGAGTATCATGGCGTTCCCTCCTTAGTGATAATAATCAAGAGACTTCTCGCAGCGCTCCATTATAAGAGCCACTATATAGTTGAAGATATAGTAGAAAATACCGGCCACAAGGAAGGGGAGCATACTGTGGAAAGTAATATTGGGCGCGGTGACAATCTGCTTTGCTCTGGTGAAAATTTCAACAGTGCCTATGGCGTAGGCAAGGGAGGTGTCCTTAACAAGGGTGATAACCTCGTTGGTGACGCTGGGCAAGCAGTTTTTCACCATTTGGGGCAGTATAATCTTCATAAAAGTCTGGCTTTTGGTGTAGCCCAAAACCTCGGCGGCTTCATACTGACCGGGGGAGATGGACTCTATTCCGCCGCGATATATTTCCGCGAAATAGGCGGCGTAGTTTATAATGAAGGCCAAAACGCAGGCCATAAAGCGCCATTGGGAAGGCACGCTGAGACCTAAAAGGAGATTGGGACCGTAAAACACCACCATCAGTTGGAGCATCAGGGGAGTGCCGCGCATAATGGATATGTAGACGTTTACTATCCAGCGTATGGGTTTTATCTTGCTGACGCGTCCGAAATAGACCAAAATACCCAGCGGGAGAGAGCCCACAAGGGTGAGAGCGAAGATAGCGAGAGTTGTGAGAAAGCCTTTGCTCAGCAGCATCAGCATGGTTTGAACTGTCATATATTTTTCCTCATTTCAGCAGGAATGGGCGGGAACCCTCGGTTCCCGCCCTTATTGTATAGTATGTTTGCGGATTAGTCCAGCATGCAGAGGTTGTCTATTACGAGACCTGCGTCGGTGTAATTCTGAGCGATGGCAAGCATAGTGCCGTCTTCAGCCATCT
>JAZNZR010000049.1:0-7284 GCA_045595025.1 Oscillospiraceae bacterium
CTCTTCTACATAGATGATGGCATATTCGTCGCCGTTTTCCTGCACTTTCGTTGCGGCTCGTAGGGCCTTCTTCGCACTTTCAGGACTATCCACAGGATATGTGGCAAGTCCCAGTGCTTTGAAGCCGATTACGCTGTCCGCACCGCCTATTACTGCGATCTTATACATAACTCTCACGCAGCCTTCCCCGGAGCGCTTCCGTGCTTATGCCCATGATGCGTCCCGTCAATATTATTCTCAGTGCCATTACCTCGTTTTCCACCGCTGCAAGATAGCTGATAACAGCTGCGGGGCCAAAGCCGATGCGCACAGCGTCAGCGAGGTATTCATTTATGCTGTTGTCAAGAGCAAGCTCAAAGGCAGTCATGCTGCCGCCGCTCACAACAAGCAGACCCTTTTCCGCAGCTTCTCCAAGCCCTGCGCCTGTGAAAAGATGCATGATCTCATCGTCATTTTCCGCTGCGGCCACAAGGCTTTCCTTAAGCACACTGCCGCCATCGAAAAGCAGCTCGCCCACGATTTCGGGGCGCTTGCCCGCGATGCGGGAACGGATGAGAACCTTAAGGTTGGTGCTGTCGATTATAAGACGCACATAATCTCTTGCAAAGGGGAGCTGGGCATTTTCCGCAAGAGCGCTCATTTCGGCAAAATATGCACGGTCCAGAATCAAATCAGCAAGGCAGGGGTTGCCGGTTCGGGCGAGCATATGCTTTGCGTCGTCAATGGCCTCCGCCAGCGCAACGGGAAGCATAACAAGCTCGTTTTTTGCAAAGGCCTTCAGAAATTCCGCGGCTTCAACGCGACCCTCGAAGGAGAGAAGCTGCTTGCTCACACCGTCGGACTTTACCATGACCTTGGCAGAATGATAATCATATTTCAGTCGGAACAGGTCCACAAGCTCACTATCGGGAACTATGAGGGCCACATCCTCTATCTCTTCCCTGCGATGGGCGGAGAGCGCGTCCTCCACCTCTCTTATGCTCATCCCGTTCATATCGGGATAACCGCTGTCATGGGCAATGGCGCAGGCCTCGGCAAAGCTTGGAGCAGAAAGAATGCGCTCCAGCTTATCGCTGCCCAGCATGCTTGCCTCACGGGCGCGGAGCATGGCAGTCAGGAAAAGATAATTGCTGCTATCACATTTTTTGAGGTCAGCCAAATCCTTACCTCCTAAAATCAAGAAAAGAGTATTTCCGCCACCTGAGAGGAGAGGGAAGAACGGGTAAGCTGCACAAGGGTCTCTGCAGTGCAGTTAACCTCGATATTACCGCTGCGCATTATAAATCCGCCGGAAACCTCAACAGTTTCCTCGGCAAGGCTTATCTCGGCAGTCTTTCCCTTGGCAGAGAGCAATGCGTTGGCAGCACTGACGATCTCAGCGCCGGTATCAGCCTTGTCGCTTTCGGAAAACAGCAGCTTTTCCTTGCCGCTTATGGCAGCGTCAGCAGCCAGAGAGGCAAAAAACTCAATGTATTTCTCTCGGGGGAGAGTGGCCACAGCCTCGGCAGCTTTTTCAAAAGCATCGCTCACCAGAGCCTGCTTGAATGCAAGAAGAGCCTTGCGCTGCTCCATATCCGCAGTGGCAGCCATGCGCTCAGCGCGGGTGGCACAGTCGGCCTTGCCCTTTGCAATGCGCTTTTCATAGGCTTCAGCGGCCTTAGCTTCATATTCGGCCAGAATGGCGGCGCACTGAGCATCGGCTTCGGCGTTGATAACATCAACCTCTGCCTGAGCATCGCGTATGAGGCGTGCGGTTATTTTTTCAATTCCGTTCATTTTATTACCGCCTTAATCAGTTATGGCAAATCAGATGTTGAGAAGCATCAGCATGGATGCAAGCAGAGAAAGAATTGCGTAGAACTCAACGGTGATGCAGAGGATCATACCCTTGGACCAGTGGTCGGGCTTCTTTGCAAGAATGTTGATGGAAGAAGCGGCAACCTTGCCCTGTGCAACTGCGGAGATACCGCCGCCGATTGCCATGGGCAGGCAGGCTGCGAAGTAGCGGCAGCCATCGATGAAGCTGAGGTTAACAGCGCTTCCGTCCAGAACGCCCATCTGCATGATGGCGAAGAACCATACGACCAGACCGTAAAGACCCTGGGTGCCGGGGATAACCTGCATAATCATAACCTTACCGAATTTGGAAGGATCCTGGGTGAGAAGACCTGCGCCTGCTTCACCGGCAACACCGGTGCCGCGTGCGGAGCCTGCACCTGCAAGGCAGGCTGCGAGACCTGCACCGAGAAGACCTATTGCAAGGCCGGTAAACTGACCGTTCATAATAGCATTGATAAATTCCATTTTTATTTTTCCTCCTTATTTGCTGACTTCAACATATTTGGATTTGATTTTCAGGGGTTTGAAGGGTCTGCCGCCATCGGTATAGAACTTTCCGAAGTACTCAAGGCACTGGAGACGAAGGTCGTGGACATAGCAGCCCAAAAGGTTCAGTGCAAAGTTAAGCACATGACCTATAATAAATATGATTATAAACAGTATTGCATTTCCGAACATGGCGGCTATGGTATTGAAAACCTGACCGATAACGCTGCCGGCCAGCATCAGCGCCATAATTCGGGAGTAGGAAAGCAGGTCGCCGAACCAGCCAGTGAGCTCGTTATAGAGAGTTCCGAAGATGGAGGTGACTTTTCCCAGTCCCTTCTTGCCTCTTGTTCCGCCGTAGAAGAGCGCCACAGCGCCTACGATGAGAACCACAAGACCTGCGGTTTTCACGCCTTCAATTCCGAGAACCATCTTGGAGCCGAGAACCATAATTACGGCACCGATGAAGATAAACCATATAGCAACTTCGTAGAATACGCCGTCCAGAACAGCTCCTTTTTTCACCTTCTGAACGAAGCTGATAACAAGACCTGCATTCAGATGAATGAAGCCCAGAACAATGGAGCCGCCGAGAACATATATGGTGTGATTCAGGGGTGTGAAGAGATAGGGCAAGCCCTGCCATGTGCTCTCGGGATTTATCAGGTGCACCACCTGATAGGGGGCATCGGCGAAGAAGCCTCCGGTGAGAGCGCCCATAATGAAGGTGGAAATTCCGCCCCAGAAAAGAAGGTTGCAGAAATGGAGCATACCTTCCTTGGGTCTCATCTTCTTCATGGCAATCAAAGAGGCCAGAACCATCAGCAGACCGTAGCCCATATCCGCCATCATAATTCCGTAGAAAAGAATGAAGAAGGGCGCCATCAGGGGGTTGGGGTCAACCGTTCCATACTGGGGCAAGGAGTACATATTGGTAACCATGTTAAGGCCGTTGGTGAAGAAGTTGTTCTTCAGCTTGACAGGTACCTGGGGATACTCCTCCTCGGTGGGTTCATCGAACATATAAGCACAGTCGAATTTCTCAAGAATTTCGATAATCTTGCCCTGCTCGGGTTCGGTCACCCATGCATCAATGCATACCGTGCTTTCGGTGCAGGCCAGATTTTCCATAGCCTCGGCTCTTGCCTCACGGGTGCTCGCCAGGTCAAAGGCCTCCTGCAGTCTCTGACGATCCTCCGCAAAGGATACAAGATGGGTCTCGTCCAAAGCCCGTGCCAGACGGATATTGCGAAGCTTTTCCCTGAGAGCGCTAAGGTTTTCCGCAGCTGTGCCCACCACATTTCCAAAGGGAGGAACGGCAAAGCCGTAGGAATGGAGAACCTCCATGGTCTTTTCCTCGCATGCTCTGTAGTAGAACACGCAAAGGAAGCGGGTATGCTCATCGGAGGAAACCTCCGTGAGCTCCGTTTCGGGAACCTTATCACTCAGCTCCGCCTTCAGTCCCTCGAAGTCGGACACGGTGGGAATTGTACCAAGCTTCATGCCCACGTGGGCGCTTCCGCTGTACTCAAGAGGAACATTAAATTTTTTCCAAGGCTGCAGCACCTCGGTAAGAGTGCCGCAGTTGCCCTCCTCCAGATAATGGCTGCGGATGGATTCATCCAGCTCCACTATTTTCTGAGCTATCTCTCTGCTTTCCTCCAGCCTGCTCTCATCCATAAACTCGGATTCGGAGACAATGGGCTTTGCGGAAAGGAAAGGCGGAGGATCGGGGGCATATTTATCCAAGAGCTTCACTGCATCGCCAAAAAGCGCCTTTTCCTGTCGCAGAGCGGCAAGAGAGCTTTTCTCCCGAGTCAGGATGGAGGCCATTCTCGGGTCGGAAAGCAGCTCGCTCTGCTCCTTTATCTCGGCGCATCCCAGAAGCATAAGCTCGGTGAGGATCTCTTCCTTCCGGGAACGGGCGGCCAGCAGATGGAGCTTCTGCATTCTGACTATTGCCATTAGCCTTTCACTATCCTTTCAACTATAAGTGCCACAGCCTCGTCCATACGCTTTTCGGCACGGGCACGCATAACTGCCTTTTTGGTTTCACCGTTGTTTGCCAGCTCCTTTGCGGAAACAATAGAGCTTTCCTCAGAAGCCTTGCTCATATCCGCAATTTCAGCATCAGCCCTGCTGACAGCCTCGGTCACCATCGCCTCGCCCTTTACTCGGGCATCTGCCACGCTTTTCTTGGCAGCGAGAGCAGCATCCGCCTTCATTCGGCGTGCTTTCTCCTCGGTCTCGGAAATGGACACTATGGATTCGATATACATTATATTTACACCTCCCGGGGATATTAACTGCGCAGCGTATTTCCGCCTCGGAACATAATGAAATCCGACGAAACCTGATGCCGTCGGACCCCGGATTATAGTCGCCGCTTTAAATCCAGAAATTACGCTATTGTGAATTATATGACAATACATTTTGCTTTGCAAGAGGATCCCGGAAAGTTTGTAATTATTTCCAATCCTGCTTGCGTTGATTGTGCATATTCACCATATTTCCCATGCTTTTTCCGTCAATACTGAACCTGTTCTTATTATTTTGCACAAAAGTGAACTTGTTCATATGGACATTTCGCAAAATTTCCTGCATTTTTCCCGTTTCGCAGGGTTTCATATATTATATGTAAGAGAAAGCAAAAATATGGCATTGCGGCAACTTCTTAGCGATTTGTCATTATAAAAAAGAAGGGCTGTCCTTTTGGCCAGCCCTTCTTTTTTATACGGGAGCATTTGCACTGTAAAAGCAGCACGGAATATGTTTATCTCTTTTTATAAATAACCAGCTCCGGATTCTCTCCGTTTTCTTCATAAGTGCAGACAAGCAGAAAGTCCATATTGGCAGCAATACCGAAACAGCGGCCGCCGCCAAACTCACATTCAAGCTGGCTTCCGAGATAAGTTGCATTATCGTCAAGAAATTTTACGCTCTGACCGTTCGGGAGTCGGTACTCCAGATTAATAAAACTGCCCGACAGCACATTGAGGTTTTCTATCCTGGGTAAGCCCTCGATATGGAGCAAGGTGTTAAATTCGCGGATAAGCTGCTGCTTGAACTCTTCAAACTTTTCTTTTCCTCCAAGCTCCCTGTATTTCTCAAGGAAGTCCAGAGTATATTCTCCATCTGCATAGCACCACTTGCAGTAATCCTCGTTGAGTGCCCCATCTTTTTCGCGGCTTACATTGCTGTCGTCAATTGGCATTCCGCAGCACTCACAAACAAGCTGTCTCGGCGAGCCGAGGAGCGTATTAATCGAAACATCAAATAGTTTTGAGAGCAGCTTTAAGGTCTCGGTATTTGGAACGGTTTCTCCCGTCTCCCAACGGGAAACCGCCTGACGGGTTACGAATACTTTTTCCGCAAGTTCTTCCTGCGACATGCCTTTCTTTGTTCTCAGTTCAAAAATAATATTTTTCGTTTCCATTGAATCACCGCCTTGGCATCATTATAATGCCGGACGGGCAAATTAACAAGCAACCCGCCGTTGCTTTCAGCGCCGCGTACTCCGGAAGCGGCATCATTTCCGAAAGAAACATCATTGTCGTAGCCAACATCATTTGCCGAAGGCAAACATCATTGAAAAAAGCCCCTTTTGTCCAGACACAAAAGGGGCTTTTTTCTGGCACTCCCGGCGGGATTCGAACCCACGACCTTCCGCTTAGGAGGCGGACGCTCTATCCTGCTGAGCTACGGAAGCTTATTCAGCCTTGCCATTTTACATTATAGGACTTGAAAAGGCAAGGCATTTTTGTCATAGCTTTCTCAAAACGCAGACGGCAAAATCCGCCTCCGTCTCCAGATAGGTGAGGCAGCGCAGCTTCTCCTGATCGTTTTTTCCCGTCTTATAATAATAAGGTGTCATCATAAAGAGGTTTTGTATGTCCTCGCTGCTTTCAAGGCATATCATTTTCCTTTTCTCACTGCGGCAGACACTTTCAAAGCCCCCGGGAGCATACACAGCCTCTCCGTTAAGATAGGGCTCATCGTAAACCGCCTTTTTCAAACCGAAAAGATGAGTTTCCAAAGGCATAACCTTTATTAATATACCGCCCTTTTTCAGCACTCTCCGGAACTCCCCGTCATCGTGGGGCGCAAACACATTCAGCAAAAGGCTGCACTTTTCATCTGCCACAGGCAAGGAATTTATGCTTGCAACAGCAAGAGAGAGACTTTTATCCCGCTTTCCAGCAGCGGCAAGAGCCTCCTTTGAAATATCAACGCCCAAGGCGGAGCAGCTTTTGCCCGCTTTTTCCAGAGCTGCCTTCACGGCAGAGGTATACCAGCCCTCACCGCAGCCGGCATCCAGAAACTCAACCTCTTCCCCGCAGTACTCCACCGCAAGGCGGCAGATCTCATCCCGCAGGAAAAGATACCAGCCCTTATCCAGAAAATCCTTTCTGGCCTTCACCATAAGCTTATCGTCACCGTGGCGCTTTGAGGAGGAGCGATTGCTCATAAGCAAATTCACATAGTTTTGCTTTGCTATATCATAGCTATGACCCTTCCCGCAGCGGAAGCTTTTTTCCTCCCTGGCAAGGGCGGCACCGCATACGGGGCATTTAAGTTCAGGCATATTACACCAACCTCATTACTTCAAAATCAGCTTGCGCCTATTATATTCTTTTTTTATACGCAAGGCAATCCTGCTTTTTGCATCTATTTATGCAGGAAATTCTTTCATTCTTTAGCGTGTTCAACTGATTCTGCATAATTTCTTGCAAAAGCGCGCATAACCCCCTTAAAAAGGCCGGTAATTTGAAATTTAACATTGTAAAAAATGCATTTTCTCTTTACAAAGCTGCAAGTCTGTGCTATCATAAATTCACATTAATTAGGAACTGGAGTGTTATTAATGAAAGAAAAAAAGAAACTTAGTCTTCCTGCATGGATATTTATCGGCATGTTCGCCGGTATTCTCGTTGGTCTTTGCTTCCTGAAGAACCCCGC
>JAZNZR010000050.1:0-6195 GCA_045595025.1 Oscillospiraceae bacterium
GAAGACCTGATTCTCGCAGGTGCGGACGCTGTCAAGGTCGGTATCGGCCCGGGCTCCATCTGTACCACCCGTGTTGTCGCAGGTATCGGTGTTCCGCAGCTGAGCGCTGTTCTTGAAAGCGCAGAAGCTGCCGATAAGTACGGCGTTCCCATCATTGCCGACGGCGGTATCAAGTATTCCGGCGATGTTGTCAAGGCCCTTGCAGCCGGCGGCAGCGTTGTTATGCTTGGTTCTCTCCTTGCAGGCTGCGAGGAAAGCCCCGGCGAGAACGAAATGTTCCAGGGTCGTCAGTTCAAGGTTTACCGCGGCATGGGCTCTCTCGCTGCTATGGCCAACGGCTCCAAGGACCGTTACTTCCAGGAAGGCAACAAGAAGCTCGTTCCCGAAGGTGTTGAAGGCC
This sequence comes from Oscillospiraceae bacterium, assembly GCA_045595025.1. Taxonomy (GTDB): domain Bacteria; phylum Bacillota; class Clostridia; order Oscillospirales; family Oscillospiraceae; genus SIG459. The sequence continues at coordinate 401 of JAZNZR010000050.1, forward strand.
GTGTGCCTTATCGCGGACCTGTTTCCGACACCATCTTCCAGATGCTGGGCGGTATCCGCTCCGGTATGGGTTATTGCGGCGCCCCCAATATGGAGGCTCTCCGCACCAAGAGCAAGTTTGTCCGCATCACCTCTGCCGGTCTCCGTGAGAGCCATCCCCATGATATCTATATCACCAAGGAAGCTCCCAACTACACCACCAGCCAGGGCTGATAAATCAAATATTAAAGACCGCGATTTACTAAAATCGCGGTCTTTTTTTGAACATTATACGAATTTATGTTGTAGGGGCCGTACACCCGGACGGCCCGTGTTCGTTAGAATATCAATCCGTAGGGCGCGACGACCCCGGCGCGTCATTTTCTCCCTAAAATTTATTGACACGGTGGAAATTTTATCTCATTGATGTTATTATTACATAAGTTAGAAACAGGAGGATTTGCCATGAGACTTCGCTGAATAAGTAGACTTGTCAAACAAATACGAAAGGAGTTTACTTATTTGAAAATCATTGAATATGCATCATACAATGAGCAGGAGATACTGTCTCTCTACTCCAGCGTTGGTTGGACAGCATACACCGAGCATCCGGATACTTTGCGAAGGGGATTTGAAAACTCCCTTCTGATTCTGGCGGCATACGAGGATGAACAGCTTGCAGGTATCATTCGGGCGGTGGGTGATGGACACACTGTAGTGTTTGTGCAGGACATTCTTGTGTTTCCTGATTTTCAGCGAAAGGGAATAGGCAGTGCGCTTCTCCGTGCGGTGCTGGACAGATATTCCCATGTTCGCCAAATAGAACTTACAACTGATAACACTGAAAAAACTGTTGCATTTTATAAATCCCTGGGTTTTTCCGAATTTTCGGAAATTGGATGCTTCGGATTTATGAGGCTGCAATAAGTTTACATAATGCTTAATAAGAAAGGATGGTCTTTTATGAAAATGAACCGTGTGCGGAGGGTTCACGCCATCTAACCCTCCTAATATGTTTTTGGAGGAAAAGAATTGAAAAATCGAATTTCTATCCGTGAGGCTGTCACGGAAAATGATGTAAAATTATTTTGGGAAAAGCTTCTCGAATATTTCGTGAGAGATATTTTCCCGGAAGATGATGAGGACAGAGCCTATTTTCTTGGAGAAGAGTATTTTCAGGCGATTAGGGCTGTCCATGATAGGGAAGTGGATAAGTGCCGTTACCTGTTTTTTGAAAGAAACGGCGAGACTATTGGCTTTGCCATGCCGGCGATCTTCGATTCCGAGGACGGCAAATGCTTCATAATGGAGTTTTGCGTTTTTCCCGAATTCAGAGGAAATGGCTGCGGCGTGGAATGCGCTGACGCTATTATGGATTGGTGTCGCGAGAGGGGAGCTCAATACTTCGAGCTTAACAGCGGCGGAAATCCGAGACGGGAAAACTTCTGGAAAAAATCGGGTTTTGTGAATAACGGCTTCGATGAGTGGGGAGAGCCCTTGATGCTTTTGCCTCCGGAGGAGGAAATTCCGATAAGCATTGAGCTTTTGGAAGAAGCCGATGACTGGCAGCTAAAGAAGCTTGAAAACGGATTTTTGAAAGAAATAGGCGAGGAAGTCCTGAGTGAGGATAAGCAGGAAGCTCTTGCCAAGGCTGTTAAGGAAGGAAAAATCACATTTTTCATTGCAAGGCGGGGCAGCCGCGCGGTTGGTATGTGTTCTGTGGCAGAATACTGGTCAACATTTTCCTGCGCGGAGACAGGAGTTTTTGAAGATTTCTACATTGAACCCGCTTTCCGGAGAAAGGGAATCGCCCGTATGTTGACACAGGCAGCTCAAAAATGGTGCGCGGAGAGGGGATTGTCAAGCCTCGCCGTCTGCTGTGCTCCCTGCGATGAGGAAATGTATAAGTCTCTGGGATTTGATACGGCACTCGGTAAGACCTTAGCGCATATCTAATAAATGAAAAGGGTGTGGATATCCACACCCTTTATTCTTTGCCCCATGCCATTTTGATTTCATCCAAAAGGGGAAGTCCTTCCCGTATAGACCGAAGCTCCTTGCGGCAGGCCTCAATGGCAATAGCGAGATATTCATCAGCCATTTGGGGGGTGAAGTGGTGATACTTACCCTCGCCAATGCTCGTGAAGTCCCCGTCAAGCTCACGGAGAAAACCCGCCATATCAAAATCAAAGCGGAGGTTTATATCCTCAGTGGAAAAATCCTCGGGCAGCAAAATGCCGTTTTCAAGAGAGTGGCTTTCGATGATGTACCTGTTTATCTTTCGGTAGTCGCTATGGAGCTGCAGCACATTTTCCCATATTCTTGCATCCCAGCGGGGGAGGGCATACATATATCTTCTGTAGAAAATATCCTGAATAAGATGAAGATAATAACCAAGATAAAGGCTGTCCTCTTTCATCTTCTCCCCGTAGAGGGAGAGAAACTCCCGGAGCTTATATGTAATCAGCCCGTTTGGCAAAACGGTTTGAAAATGGGGAGCCGCACGGAGATGAGAATCTATCTTGGCGTCGGGTAAAATAGAGCCGAGGCGAAAACGCGCGCTGTTATCTATTTCAAATTCCTGCAGCAGCGCATCGGCAACAGCCAGATGTATGATTCGCGATGCCATAGTTTCGTCTCCTTTCCCATGATTTTTTATTATTTTATCATAGGCTGTTTTCCTTGAAAAGCGTGCTTTTTTAGGGAAATATACACAAAAAGAGCTCTTGATTTTTTATATATAGAGTGGTATACTATCAGCGTTGGATAAGAAGTTTGACTGAGTGGGCGCCCCCCACTCTTTTTTGCAAGCAAAAATAGAATGTAAGAAATTGGGAAACGGTGTAAACTATGAATAAAATTGCACAGCGCGTATACGATCTGGCTCTTCCCGTTGCCGAAAAAATGGGTCTTGATATCTGGGATGTTGAGTACCTGAAGGAGGCAGGAGAGTGGTACCTGAGAGTTTATATAGATAAGCTTGAAGGCGGAATTTTCATTAATGACTGCGAGGCTTTCAGCCGTGAGATGGACCCCATTCTTGATGAGGCTGACCCCATTGACGGAAGCTATGTTTTTGAAGTCAGCTCCGCAGGTGCAGAGCGTCAGCTCAAGCGTCCTTCCGACTTTGAGCGCTTTATGGGCAGCAATGTTGAAGTTAAGCTCTATAAGGCAGTTGAAGGCCGCAAGAGCTATCAGGGAAGCCTTTCCGCCTATGAGGACGGAAAAGTAAGCGTTGATGTGGGTGGAATTGAGATGAGCTTCGAGAAGGAGCTTGTTGCATCCGTCCGTCTTCGCGTTGTTATTTGATCAGAGATATAAGTTTGAAGGAGAATATATAAATGAACGCAGAATTTTTTGTTGCTATTGAAGCTCTTGAAAAGGAAAAGGGAATTTCCAGACAGTATATGTATGACAAAATTCATCAGGCAATGATGGCAGCTTTCCGCAAGGATAATCCCGAAGCCGCTGATAATATTGTCATCGACATGAACGAAGAGAAGAAAAAGATCGATATGTATATCGAGATGGAAGTTGTTGAGGAAGTTGAAAATCCTGCAACCCAGCTGAATCTTGATGCTGCAAAGACCATCTCCAAGCGCGCCAAGATCGGCGGAACTGTTAAGATTCCCGTTGACACCAAGAAATTCGGCCGCATTGCTGCTCAGGCTGCAAAGCAGGTTATCATTCAGGGCATCCGCGAGGCAGAGCGCGGCATCGTTTATGAGGAGTTCAATAATAAAGAGCACGAAATCCTTACCGGCGTTGTCTCCCGCATCGATCCCAAGAGCGGCAGCCTCTCCATCAAAATCAGCTCCAACAGCGAGTATACCGAGGCTGTTATGCCTGCAAACGAGCAGATCAAGGGCGAGGAACTGAAGGAAGGCAGCAGAGTAAAGGTTTATGTTGTTGAAGTCCGCAACTCCACCCGCGGTCCTCAGGTTCTTGTTTCCCGCACCCATCCCGGCCTTGTAAAGCGTCTTTTTGAACTTGAAGTTCCCGAAATCTTTGACGGCACTGTTGAGATCAAGTCCATAGCCCGCGAAGCCGGCAGCCGCACCAAGATGGCTGTTTGCTCCAATGTTGAGGAAGTTGATCCTATCGGCTCCTGCGTAGGCCCCAAGGGCGGCCGTGTTGCCAGCATTGTTGATGAACTCTGCGGCGAAAAGATCGACATCGTTAAGTACAGCGAATATATCGAAGACTATGTTGCAGCTGCTCTCGCGCCCGCTGAGGTCATTTCCGTTACCCAGCTTGATGAAGGCAAGAGCTGCCGTGTAATCGTTCCCGATTCTCAGCTCTCCCTTGCAATCGGTAAGGAAGGTCAGAATGCCCGCCTTGCAGCAAAGCTCACCGGCTATAAGATAGACATCAAGCCCGAGAGCGAGGCATAATTATACCAGGTTCTGAAAAGGAGGCAGTCATCGTGCAGAAAAAAATACCCATGCGGCAGTGCCTTGGCTGCCGTGAAATGAAGCCCAAAAGGGAGCTTATCCGCGTAGTAAGATCTCCCGAAGGAGCTATAAGCCTTGACTTTAAGGGTAAGGCAAACGGGCGAGGGGCTTATGTTTGTCCCGAAATGTCCTGTCTGAAAAAGGCCATGAAGAGCAAGGCAATAGAGCGTGCCTTTGAAACAGCCATTCCCGAGGAAATCTATGCTCAGCTTACTGAGCAGATGGAGGCGGGCGATGAGTAAGGCACTGAATTATCTTGGTATAGCCAGAAAAAGCGGCGGAATGGAAACAGGGGAGGATAATTCCTCCGGCCTTGTAAAGGCCGGAAAAGCCAGAGTTCTGATCGTCGCCAGCGATACCTCCGAGGGTGCGAAGCGCCGTGCGGAAGGCTATGTTTTTGAAACGAACACAGTCCTTGTGGAAGTTCCTTTCACAAAGGATGAGATATCATCCATTAGCGGAAAAAGCGGCTGCAGTATGGCCGCGATAACAGACCTCGGTCTGGCAGCGGCTTTTTTGAAGGCCCTTGCTCAGGAGAACGGGGAAAAGTATTCCGAAGCCTATGAGCGCATAGAAGCTCAGCGGCAGAGGATTGAAAAGCGCAAGGCGGGAAAAGCTTCCCCGGAGCGCGGCAGCAAAACGGGTATTAGGAGGAAGAAAAGCGTATGAGCAGTTTTGAAAAATACAGAATTCATGAGGTGGCCAAGGATTTCAACCTTACCAGTAAGGTCATCTCCGAGATATTGACGGAGTATGCCTCCGCACCCAAAAACCATATGCAGGTTCTTGAGAGCAGCGAGCTGGATCTCATTTTTGAGTATCTGACTCAGCATAACCAGATGGAGTCCATCGCTGAAGTGTTTGCAGTTCCCGCAGCACCCAAGGCAGCAGAGCAGAAAGCTCCCCAGCAGGCAAAGCCCCAGCAGGGTAAGGCTCCCCAGAATCAGCAGGCAAAGCCTCAGCAGGGCAAGGCTCCTCAGAGCCAGCAGGCAAAGCCCCAGCAGAGCGCTCCTCAGCCCAAGGCTGAGCAGAAGCCCCATGTTCCCAGACAGGTTGCCGAAAAGCGCATTGTTGATACCCGCGGCAACACCAACACCAACCTGAGCAAGTATGACGAAAAGTTCGATAACCTTGCGGGTGATCGCGGTGAAAAGCAGCGCGGCGGCAAGGAGAAGTTCACCAACCGCAATAAGCAGCGTCAGGCACAGGCTCCTTCCAATAGGCGCCGTCAGGAGGAGAAGGACAAGATGCAGCGTCTGCAGCTTGAAATTGCCAAGAAGCAGCCCACCAAGGTCTCTATTCCTGATGAAATCGCCGTCGGTGAACTGGCATCCCGCATGAAGAAGACCGCTGCTGAGGTTAT
>JAZNZR010000051.1:0-3330 GCA_045595025.1 Oscillospiraceae bacterium
CATGGGGAAGTCAACTATCCAGCACATTGCGTACTGTTCCTCGTCAAAGTGGCCGGGGACGCGCTTACCCAGCATGGTGCGGATAACGCCTGCGGTTTTCTGTGCAGCCAGCTTCTTTCCTGCTGCCATGCAGACGAAGGACCCGGGCTTGAGACCGAGGGCGGCCTTAAACTCTTCCTGAATACCGGTGAGGAATTTGCTGATGCCGCCGGTGAGGTTGCCCTGTTCGTCAACCTTTACGCAGCAGGCCTTGTTGCCGGTCTGAACTTCAACATCAACAAGGAGCTTATCTATCCACTTGCGGGCCTGAGTGAAATCGTGGACAACAACGGCCTTTACGCAAGCGCCTTCAAAGGGGCCGAAGCCGCAGCCCTGAACGGTTTCGCTGATATCCTGAAGCTCAAGGTCAATGCGAAGGTCGGGCTTATCGGAGCCGTAGCGCTCCATAGCCTCGTTGAAGGGGATGTGGCGGAAGGGAGCCTCGCTTACGCGGCCCCACTTACCGAACTTCTTGAAGAGGGGAACCATAACGTCCTCGAGAGTGCTCAGAACGTCCTCCTGGCTTGCCCAGCTCATTTCCATATCCAGCTGGTAGAACTCGCCGGGGGTACGGTCGCCGCGGGCATCCTCATCGCGGAAGCAGGGGGCGATCTGGAAATAGCGGTCAAAGCCGCTGGTCATAAGCAGCTGCTTGAACTGCTGGGGAGCCTGAGGCAGAGCATAAAACTTGCCGGGGTGCTTTCTTGCGGGAACAAGATAGTCGCGTGCGCCCTCGGGAGAGGAGGCGGTGAGAATGGGGGTGGTGATCTCAAGGAAGCCCTTTTCGGTCATCATGCGGCGAATTTCGGCAACAACCTGGCAGCGGAGGATGATGTTGCTCTTAACTGCGGGGTTGCGCAGGTCGAGATAGCGATACTTGAGGCGCTGCATCTCGTCAGCCTCGCGGCTGCGGTTGATTTCGAAGGGCAGCTCGTTGTGCTGGCAGGTGCCGAGAACCTCGATGCGCTGGGGGACAACTTCGATGTCACCGGTGGCCTGCTTGGGGTTTTTGCTGCTGCGCTCGCGGACAACGCCCTCTACGGAGATGGTGGTCTCCTTGTTCAGGGGCTTAATAACGCTCATCATTTCTTCATTTTCAACAACCACCTGAGTGGTGCCGTAAAAATCGCGGAGGACGACGAAGGCAAGGCCTGCGCCAACTTCGCGGACATTTTCCATCCAGCCGCAGAGCTTAACGCTCTGACCGGCATGCTCGAGACGAAGCTCGTTGCAGTTATGGGTGCGGTTCTGCATCATTTTGGATATTTCTCCTTTGTATGTGAATTTTTTTAAATACAAAATACCTATTTGGCTCCCTTGTGTAAAGGGCGCGACGCGTTAAGCAAACAGCCCAGTGGGCTGTTTGTAGCCAAAGCGGGAAGCAAGCTATGCTTGCGACCCGGGCCGAAGGCTGTCTGCCGAAGGCAGACTGAGGGATTGCGCCTGCTGGCTCCCTTGTGTAAAGGGAGCAGTCGGGGGTGGGATTAGCTGTAGTATTCGTCCTCCGCCCATTTGAGGGGGTTGGAGTCGATGTACCGGCAACAGTCGATATAATCGCGGTAATCGCGGCAGATGTGCTCATAATATCCGCGTTGCCACAAGGAAATGTCGGCATCTCTGCTGCTTAGGCTCTTCAAAGCCGAGATTATTTTTGGCAATTCCGCCGTAGGGGTCGGACACCCGGCCGACCCTTGAGGGTTATCTATTCGCAGAATAAGATGCACATGGTTCGGCATGATCACATAAGCATCCACAAACACATTGACGTATACATTCGGGATTGCTTGAATATGCTTTTCCACGATGCGTCCGATTGCGGACGGCTCTGCGCGCGGGCCGTCCGGGTGTACGGCCCCTACAACAGAAGAGAAAATGTTCGCGCGGTTTTTCGAACAGATGGTAACGAAGTAAGCCGCGTTAGTGCTGTAGTCAAATTCCTTCAATCGGAGCGATTTTCTATGTCGGATTTTCTCGCTCATTCGCGGATAAGGGGAGCGTTTTTCCTTTCCTCCATATCCTTTCTGATGATTTCGGCGGCTTCGGCGGCGCTGAGCTTTACCTGCTCGCCGGTACTCATGTTCTTAAGGGCAACCACGCCCTCGGCGATTTCGTCCTCGCCAATGAGAACGGTGTAGGGGAAGCCCAGCTTGGAGGCATAGCTCATGCGGGCTTTGAACTTTTTCTTCTCGGTGTAAAGCTGGGTGCGGACACCTGCATCCCGCAGCACGGTGGCGGTCTTGACGGCATAGCCGATGTTATCGGTCATGGGGATGACAAGAGCCTCGGCGGGAGCGGAGACAATTTCCTCGCTGAGAAGACCCTGTTCGGAAAGAACATAGAAAAGTCTGGTAACACCGATGGAGATGCCAACGCCGGGGAGAGCCTTGTCGGTATAATATCCGGCAAGGTTATCGTAGCGTCCGCCGGAGCAGACGGAGCCGATTTCGGGGTGATCCACCATAAGGGTCTCATAAACGGTGCCGGTGTAGTAGTCCAGACCGCGGGCAATGGTAAGGTCAACGGCGAAGTTTTCCTCGGGGACGCCGAACTCGGGAAGATAGGCGACAACAGCCTTCAGCTCTTCAAGACCTGCATCGAAGATCTCGTCGCGTCCCACATACTGCTCCAGAGCGGAGAGAACTTGGGCGTTAGAGCCGCTGATGGCGATGAACTTCAAAATCTCGTCGGCCTGCTCTTCGCTGAGAGCAATCTCCTCGCCCATCAAAATGGTCTTGACCTTTTCCGCGCCTATCTTGTCCAGCTTATCAACGCTGCGCATAATGTCGCCGCTGCGCTCGCTGAGACCCAGCATTGCGTAAAAGCCGTTGAGGATCTTGCGGTTGTTGACGCGGATGACAAACTTCTTCAGACCCAGACGGGAGAAGGTGCGGTAGATAACGGAGGGGATCTCCGCCTCGTTGATGATATCCAGCTTGCCGTCGCCAATGATGTCGATGTCAGCCTGATAAAACTCGCGGAAACGGCCTCTCTGGGCGCGCTCGCCCCGGTAGACCTTGCCTATCTGGTAGCGGCGGAAGGGGAAGGAGAGGTTGGGGTAGTTGATGGCAACATATTTAGCAAGGGGAACGGTCAGGTCGAAACGCATTGCAAGATCGGTATCGCCCTACATAAAGCGGTAAATCTGCTTTTCGGTGTCGCCGCCGCCCTTGGCAAGCAGAACCTCGGCAGCTCCAATGATGGGGGTATCCAGAGCGGTGAAGCCGTAGAGGGAATAGGTGTTACGCAAAACTTCCATGAAGCGCTCCATCTTCGCCTGATCGGCGGGGAGCA
>JAZNZR010000052.1:0-8840 GCA_045595025.1 Oscillospiraceae bacterium
CAAGGCCATTTCTCCCCGTCAGGCGGAAAAGGCCGTTTCCCGTGCCGTGGACTATCTGGCTCAGCGGGACGCTCTTCGCATCGTTCCCGAAGCGGGAGTTGTGGATTATATCGCCTCCAGCTGCGGCGGCGATGTGCGAAAAGCTATGAACACCGTTGAGCTGCTGGTGTCCGCAGCGCGCCGCAAGGACGGCGCGCTGCATCTCACTCTCGCAGACGCGGAGGCTATCTCCCAGCGCTCCGCCATGCGCTATGACAGAGACGGCGACGCCCATTTTGACATTCTCTCCGCCCTTATGAAAAGCATACGCGGCTCCGACCCCGATGCCGCTCTGCACTATCTGGCAAGGCTGCTGGAGGCAGGAGACCTTATCTCCGCCTGCAGACGCATACTCTGCTCCGCCTGCGAGGATATAGCCCTCGCCTATCCTCAGGCTATTCCCATTGTAAAAGCCTGTGTGGACAGCGCATTGCAGCTGGGCATGCCCGAGGCAAGGCTGCCTTTGGCTGATGCGGTCATCCTTCTTGCCACTGCGCCCAAGTCCAACAGCGGCTGCCTTGCAATCGATGCAGCCATTGCCGATGTTAAGCGGGGCAGAACCGGAGGCATTCCCCGTGAGCTGCAGAACGTTCACGCTGACGGCACCGGATTTGAGCGGGAGCAGGGCTATAAATACCCCCACTCCTATTCCCATCACTGGGTCCGCCAGCAGTATCTCCCCGATGAGATTAAAGATTCCAGATACTATGTCTACGGAGACAACAAGGTTGAGCAGGCTGCAAAAAACTACTGGGACGCTATAAAAGGAAGCAAATAAAAGAAGGGAGTCCCCCACCTTTGGATATTCAGATTAATGATATTCTCACAATGAAAAAGCCTCATCCCTGCGGCAGCGCCAAATGGACAGTAACCCGAATAGGCGCGGACTTCAAGCTCCGCTGCTGCGGCTGCGGTCACGAGGTTATGGGTGCCAGAAGTAAGTTTGAGCGCAATATAAAGGCCGTTGAAAGGGATGGCAATAAAATATGAGGTATGAAGGCAGCGTTTATCGTCCTCCCGGAGAATGGAAAAGCTATATTCTCCAGTGCACCGTGGGCTGCAGCTACAACCTCTGCACCTTCTGCGAGGCCTATAAGGGCAAAGCCTTCAGGGTGAAAAGTCTTGATTATGTGCTGGATGACATCGCTATGGCGGCGGTGCGATATCCGGAAACAGAAACAGTATTCATCGCCGACGGAGATGCTATAGTCCTGCCTATGGACTATATGCTAACTGTCCTCGACGCTTTGAAAAATGCCTTTCCCCGTCTGCGGCGCATCACCTGCTACGCAGGTCCTATAAGCACTATGCATAAAACACCCGATGAGCTGCGCCTTCTTCACGAAAGAGGTTTAGAGCGGGTTTATCTCGGTGTTGAAACGGGGGACAGCGCCCTCCTCGCCAAGGTGAAAAAAGGCGTTGACGCAGAGCAGATGCTTGCTGCAGGCCTCGCCCTTAAAAATGCCGGCTTTGACCTTTGGGTCACGGTTATCGCAGGTCTTGAAGGCAGCGGCGAGAGATATGTGCGAAATGCCACTCTCACCGCAAAGCTCCTCAACGCGATGGCACCCCAGCATATCTCCGTGATGACCTATATGGCGACCATGGGTACGGAAATGTATGAGGATGTTCTGGCAGGCCGCTTTATTATGCAGTCTCCCCAAGAGGCCCTTTTGGAGACGAGGCTGCTCATAGAGCTTCTGGAACTGCCGGGAGCCCATTTCACCGCCAACCATATGTCCAACTACCGCCCCATAAAAGGCACTTTGGGACGCGACAATTCTCTCTTCCTCGCTCAGATCGACGAGATGCTGGCTCAGGCAGACAGAGTGAAGCAGCGCATGTTTTACCGCCACGGCTGAAAAAATGTATAAATAAGGTTTGCATAGGAAAGAATAGCCATGCAAACCTTATTTTTCATTTTTGGAGGTCATAATAATGGAAAAAAAGAAAAACTTCGCAGGGGCTCTTGAGTCCTTTTTCGCCGGAAAAGGTTTTTACATTGTTCTCTTCCTCTGCGTGGCCGTAATCGGTGTCTCCGCCTGGACTATGCTTTCCGTGGGCACCGAAAGCGTTGATGAGGTTCTCCCCAGCCCTGAGCTCACACTCAGCACTCCGGAGACTCTCCCCGAGGAAGATTTCCCCCTCTTTGCCGAAGGCGAAGAGCCCATTGAGGAAATTGCCCCCGTCATCAATATGGATGCAGGCATCGCCCAGCCAGAAGTTCCCGCAGATGCCGAACCCCTGCCCGCTCCCGCACCTGCAGGCGCACCTGCAGAGCAAAACACCGCCCCCTCTTATTTCATCCGTCCCCTTGCAGGACAGATCGAAAACGGATACAGCATGGACGCTCTGGTTTATAACCGCACCATGCGTGACTGGCGCACCCATGACGGTCTTGATATCTCCGCCGAGCTGGGCGCACAGGTAAAGGCCATTGCTGACGGCACCGTTGAAAAGGTCTATAATGACGACGCAATGGGCACCACAGTTGTGCTTGCTCATTCCGGCGGTCTGCGCAGCATTTACTCCAATCTTGCCGAAAGCCCCACCGTTAAGGAAGGGGAAGCCGTTGCCTGCGGCAGCGTTATCGGCAGCGTGGGTACCACTGCCCTTTGCGAGACAGGCGAGGTGCATCATCTCCACCTTGCAATGAGTCTTAACGGCAACAGCGTCGACCCTGCAAAATATCTCCCCTAAAAAAAGTTGAAAAAATGAAAATTAGCCCTTGACAATCGGATTTAGATGGGCTATAATCCTAATGCTGTTCACAGCATTATGGCGGCGTAGCTCAGTTGGCCAGAGCACTCGGTTCATACCCGGGGTGTCACTGGTTCGAATCCAGTCGCCGCTACCATAAGGGGCGCACATCCGAGCGCCCCGACTATGGCGCGTTGGTCAAGCGGCTAAGACACCGCCCTTTCACGGCGGTAACACGAGTTCGATTCTCGTACGCGTCACCAAGCAAAGGGTCAGCACTTGCTGACCCTTTTGTTTTTCCAAGCTCTTTATATGGAGGCTTAGCTCAGCTGGTTAGAGCGCACGCCTCACACGCGTGAGGTCGACGGTTCGAGTCCGTCAGTCTCCACCAACGAAGAAACCTGATTTGTCTGGTAGATAAATCAGGTTTCTTTGCGTGATGCGTTCCTTGCGGATCGTGATGTTCACTTCGTGCGTGATGCAGGCTCCGCCCGTGAAGCGGGTTCGGATTATGTCGGTCTATCTACGGTGAGGAATAACACGGCCGTTCCGAGGGCGGCGATAACAATACCCGCAATGAGCATTGCCTCAACACCTGCAAATTCGATAAGCTGACCGCCGGCAAAGTTTCCGCAGGCACAGCCCAAAGAATAGGCCGCCGTTATAAATGCCTGCCCCTTTACCATATCCGCCTTCCGCACCTTTTGCTCAGCATAATATACCTGCGTGGGCGCAAGAAAGCTGTAGCTAGTAGCCTGAAGCAGCTGAACAAGATAAATGCCCTCAACGCTTCCGACAGCAAGGAAAAGCACGCTCTTGAGCAGGAAGGACAGTCCGGCAATTTTCAGCAGCAGACCGTCGGCCATCCTTTTCCGTATTTTCTCAAAAAACACAAGCACGAACATTTCTATGAAGGTGGCCACGAAAAGCGCCACACCCACTTCCGCGCTGCCTCCGCCCAGACGGTCAAAAATCTTTATAAGGTAATTTTCCGTCATTGCATGGAACATACCCAGCAAAAGCACACCCAGAAGGGATACACAATACCAGCGGTAACGGCTGAAAAACACGCCCACCGAGCAGCACTCGCTGTTTGTCTTCCCGCTTCTGTGTGCAGCCCCCATAGAGGGATAGCCAAGGGTTATGATTATATTTGCGGCCAGCATTGCAAGGATTGCCCAAATCATCCAATCCTCACCGAAATCAGCCATAAGGCGACCCAGTCCGAGGGCAGCAAGAGAATAGGCCAGAGAGCCTATTCCGCGACCCACGCCGTAGTTTATTTTTCTTCCGGCGCTGTTGAAGGACACACTTATGGAGTTGAGAAGGGGCATCATTGCGTCAAAAGTGAATATTCCCAGCAGATAGACCGCGCCCATAAGCGTACCTTTCAGCCTTCCGCTCAGAAGCAGCGCAAAAAATGCCATACTGGCGGCACTGAGCCCCACCACAAGGTATTTTACCATATTCCCGCCGAAGCGGTCGGCTCTGTCTGCCAGAAGAGGCTGCACGGCGCAGGAGAGCAAACTGCCGAGAGCAAGCAGCGTTCCCACCTGAGAGGCGGGCAGTCCCTTGGCCAGAAGATAAGCGCTGGCGAAGCTCATAACTCCCGCGGCAGCCGCCCAGTAGGCCATCTGCTGAAGAGTGTATCTGAAAGTCAAAGGTTTTTTCAAAAAAGTTTACCCCATTCATAAAAAAGTACATAAAACATATCATCCGCCAAAGATATTTGCAAGGGATTTATAAAAAGGAGAACCGCATAAGGGTCTTATGCCGTTCTCCTTTTTATTCACCAGTTTCCCGCCGCTTCGCTTCTTGTCTACCGGCTCCATATGTGGTAATATATACAACACGAAACAGGCAAAGGAGTTTTTTGTATGAGCATGCGTCAGTCGCTCAGAAACATCTATAACAAACGTCTTTCTTCGAAGCTGAAAAACACCGATTTTTCTATTATTGCCAGCAATTGCAATGGCGCCTTCATTCTTCACGACCTGGGTCTCCGGTTTAATAGCCCCTTCGTTAATCTTTGGCTCAAGCCCGATGACTTTATCCGTTTTCTCACCAATATTAAATACTATCTCGGCTGCGAGATGACTTTCATCCGTGAAGCGGGAATTTCTTACCCCATCGGTCTTCTTGACGATGTGCGGATATATTTCCAGCACTATCACTCGGAAGAGGAGGCTAAGGAAAAATGGCTCGAACGCTCAAAGCGCATAAACCTTGATAATCTCTTCATCATGTTCACCGACCGCGACGGGTGCACCTATCAAAACCTCTGCGATTTCGATGCACTGCCTTATAAAAACAAGCTTGTGTTCACCCATGTTCCCTACCCCGAACTGAAATCCGCCTTTTATTTGAAGGGCTGGGAGAAGGAAAGCAGCGTTGGCGACTGCTTTGAATTCAAGAGCCCTTTTTCCGCAAAAAAGCACTACGATGCTTTTGACTATATTAGTTGGTTCAACAAGGGATGATATTTTTGCGCGCAAAAACCGCTCCGCGACATTTGTCACAGAGCGGTTTTTATTTTCACCAGTTTCCCGCGCTGCACTCCAGAAGGGGCTTTTCACCGAAAACCCGCTCCGTGGCGGCAAGAAATTCCTCGGCATTTTTGGCCTTTTTAATTGCTTTGCCAAGCTTTTCGCTGTCGCCGAAGCTTTGAATGAAATAGTTCCAAAACTCCTTCATCCGTCCCGCGGCATTATTGCGGCTTTGGAACTGCCGTGCGTAGGCATCAAAAAGCTCGGCGTGAAATTCCTTCAGAAGCTCAACATCTCCACTCACAGAGCCCTTCACCTTTCCCGCAAGGAAGGGATCGGCAATAATTCCCTGCCCAAGCATAACGGCCTCCAGCCCGGGAAAGCCATCCATAATCTTCCTGCAGTCGGCGGCGCTTACTATGCCGCCGTTGAAGCTGAGGGGCATTTTTGCTTTTTCCGCCGCGGCGCTGAAATAATCCATACGGGGCTTTTCCCGGTAAAAATCCTTCCGGACCCGGGGATGGATAATAAGCTCGGAAATGGGGTACTTATTATAAAGCTCCAAAACCGCCCAAAACTCCTCCGGCTCATTCATACCCAGACGGGTCTTGACGGACACCGGACAGGGGGCTTTTTCAAAAACTTTTCCCAAAAAGGCATCCAGCGCAGAAAGGTCAGCAAGCATTCCCGCTCCCTTTCCCTTGGCGGTGACTGTGCCGGAGGGGCAACCTGCGTTAAGATTGACACTTTTATAGCCCATCGCGCTCAGCTCTCCCGCGGCCCAGAGGAAATCCTCCGCATTTTTGGCCATCAGCTGGGGCACAAGCTCTATGCCCTCATTATATTCGGGATAAATCTCCAGTTTATCTCTTTTGGTGAAAACATGGTCTCCGCTTGGAGAGATAAAGGGAGAATAGTAGCGGTCAATTCCGGGGAAATATTTTTTGTGGCAGCGGCGAAAAGCCGCCCCCGTTATGCCCTCCATGGGCGCAAAATCTATACGCATAGCTTATCCCAGAAGCACGTCACTCACCAGCATAAGGCAAAAGCCCGCCAGAAGGGTGTAGGTTGCTCCCCGCTCGCTGCCGTCGCCATGGGTCTCCAGCACCATCTCATCGCTGACAACATAGAGCATTGTGCCGCCGGCAAAGGCAAGGGCGAAGGGCAGCACCACGGAAGCCAGGCTGACTGCGCCGTAGCCCAGCAGCGTTCCAACCACCTCAACAAGTCCTGTTGCAAGGGCGCAGACAAAGGTGCGTCCCGGCTTAACTCCCGCTGCCAGCATCGGTCCGATGATTATCATTCCCTCGGGAATATTCTGCAGGGCAATACCGCCTGCAATAAGCAGAGCCTCGTTCACATTGCCGGAGCCGAAGCTGACACCTGCTGCGATACCTTCGGGCAGGTTATGGATGGCAATGGCGGTGACGAAAAGGAGCACCTTGCTGAGATTGCGGTTATTATGCGCTTCGATGTCTCCACCCACGAGACGGTGGAGATGGGGCACCAGCTTATCCATAAGACTCATGCACACAGCGCCTACGAAAATGCCCACAACGGTAATTACAAGACCGTATTTCCCTCCGTATTCCACCGAGGGGACAATGAGACCCAACACTGCCGCAGCCAGCATAATTCCGGCGGCGAAGGACAGCATAAGGTCGGCAAAACGGTGGGGAATATTCTTGAAAGCAAAGCCCAGAAGAGCGCCGAACACGGTTGCGCCGCCAACTCCCAGAGCTGTTAAAAGTACCATCTGCATATCTTTTTCTCCCGAAAATTAGTATCTGTTGTTTATAAGTATACCCGCTATTCGTGCTCTGTCAATAGCGCTCAAACTTGCAAAATTAACTTTTTTCGGATATTTTACCGCCAGCGCTCCAGAATAAATATGTGATTTTGTCACAGAAACGCAAAAGTAAATCCACTATACTAAGCTCAGAAATAATAAAAGAAAGGCGGTATATATATGAAACTTGAAAATAAATCCGTTGTCGTTACCGGAGCATCCTCCGGTATGGGCAAAGCCATTGTGGAGCTTTTCGCCAAGGAAGGCGCAAATATCATTGCGGTTGCCCGCCGCAGGGAACGCCTTGAGGAATTGGCCGCCTCTCTGGCTTCCGCCCCCGGAAAGGTTATCCCCTACGCAGGTGATGTAAGCTCCGAGGAATCTATGGTCGGTGCCATAGATCTGGCAGTCAGGGAATTCGGAAAACTGGACGTGCTGGTAAACAATGCCGGAATCATGGATGATATGAGCCCCATCGGAGATGTAAAAAACGAGAAAATTGAACAGGTTTTCGCTGTAAACGTATACGGCCCCATGTACTCCATGCGCAAGGCTGTTCAGGTCTTTCTTGAGCAGGGCGGCGGTGGAAACATCATCAACGTTGCCTCTCTTGGCGCTATGCGCAGCTGCGCAGGTGCCGTTTATACGGCCAGCAAGGCGGCGGTGGTAAGCCTTACAAAAAACACGGCCTACATGTATATGCCTCAGGGCATCCGCTGCAACGCAATTGCACCCGGCGGAATAGCCACAGAAATCAGCAGCTCTATGGGTATGCCTAATATGGCCGGCTACGGACGGGTGAAAAATGTTCTTGCAACTGCTCCCGCTCCCGGCTCACCCGAGAATATCGCATCTGCAGCACTGTTCCTTGCCAGCGATGACTCTGCCTATATAAGCGGCGACGTTCTCCTTGTTGACGGCGGCTGGGCAGCAGGCTGATAATCAAATTCAAAGCTTTTTATCGGGCAGCTTTCGGCTGCCCGATAAAAGTTTGCCCCTGCGTCGGAAATTGTCCGTCTTGAAAAAGACCGCCTGAAAGTATACAATATAAGCACAGAAACCATAAAAGGAGGAACAAACAATGAGACTTAAGGACAAAGTTGCCGTTATCACCGGAGGCAGCCGCGGCATTGGCTATGCCACCTCCGCAAGATTTATCGAAGAGGGCGCCACCGTTATCCTCACCGCCAGCTCCCTGGGCTCTGCCGAAAAGGCAGTGAGCAAGCTCAAAGAAGCTTACCCCGACGCAAAGGTGGAGGGCATTGCACCCGATCTTAGCAGCCTTGACTCCCTCAAGGAAGCTTTTGCAGCAATAAACGAGAAGTACGGACGCATAGACATTCTCGTTAATAATGCAGGCGTTTCCGAAAGCACTCCCTTCTCCAATTATACCGAGGAGCTCTATGACAAGGTTATGGATCTTAACGTTAAGGGCGTTTTCAACGCCACCCGTGCAGCCAGCGACTATATGATCGCACAGGGCGAGGGCGTTATCCTCTCCACCTCCTCCATGGTCAGCAAATACGGCCAGCCCGCCGGCTTTGCCTATCCCGCCTCCAAGTTCGCCGTAAACGGCTTCACCCTCTCCCTTGCACGTGAGCTGGGTCCCAAGGGTATACGCGTCAATGCCGTTGCCCCCGGAATCACCGAGACCGATATGATGAAGGCTGTGCCCAAGGCTGTTATCGATCCTCTCATCGCCCAGATTCCCCTACGCCGTCTGGGTCAGCCCGAGGATATAGCAAACGCCTTCGTATTCCTTGCCTCCGACGAAGCAAGCTATATCACCGGCGTTGTCCTCAGTGTGGACGGTATGGCCAGAAGCT
>JAZNZR010000053.1:0-17514 GCA_045595025.1 Oscillospiraceae bacterium
CCAAAAAACCCCCCACACCCTATTCTAGTAATACAACGCGATTTAACAGCGATGTCGCTTTTTATATTGCTTATCCCTGAGACTTAGTATGCAACGCCCCAGTAAATCATATGCTTTGCCTTCTTGCCGCAGATGGGGCAGACTTCGTCAATCTCATCCTGCTCGAAGGGCATGCAGCGGCTGGTCATACCGGCCTTTTCCTTCATTGCCATTTCGCACTCAAGGTCGCCACACCACATGGTCTTGATGAAGCCGCCCTTTTCCTCCTGAAGAGCCTTGGCTTCTTCCAGAGAGTGTGCTTCGAAAATGTGGCTGTCCAGATTGGCCTTTGCCTTCTCAAAGAGTCCTGCCTGAACAGCTTCAAGGAGCTGAGGAACGGCGCTCTCAAGCTCGTCAAGGGAGACGATGGTCTTCTCGCCGTTGTCGCGGCGGCAGGTCATGCACTGGTTCTTCTCCATGTCCTTGGGACCGATTTCGATGCGGAGGGGGATACCCTTCATCTCATACTCTGCGAACTTCCAGCCGGGGCTGTTGTCGCTGAAGTCACCCTTGACCCGGATGCCGGCAGCCTTCAGACGGTCGATAAGCTCCTGAGCCTTCTCGATAACGCCGGGCTTATGCTGAGCGATGGGGAGAACGATGACCTGAATGGGGGCGATGCGGGGAGGCAGCACAAGGCCGCTGTTATCGCCGTGGGTCATAATAAGACCGCCTATCATACGGGTGGAAACGCCCCAGGAAGTCTGGTGGGGATAATGGAGGGTGTTGTCCTTGCCGGTGTAGGTGATGTCAAAGGCACGGGCGAAGCCGTCGCCGAAATAGTGGCTGGTGCCGGACTGGAGAGCCTTGTGGTCGTGCATCATGCACTCAACGGTGTAGGTTTCCTCTGCGCCGTTGAACTTTTCCTTCTCGGTCTTGCGTCCCTTAACGACGGGCATAGCAAGGGTGTTCTCAAGAAAATCGGCGTAGATGTTCAGCATGCGGTGAGTCTCTTCTCTTGCCTCCTCGGCGGTGGCGTGCATGGTGTGACCCTCCTGCCAGAGGAATTCACGGTGGCGGAGGAAGGGACGGGAGGTTTTCTCCCAGCGGAGAACGCTGCACCACTGGTTATAGAGCTTGGGCAGGTCGCGCCAGGAATGGATTATATTTGCATAGTGCTCGCAGAAAAGGGTCTCGGAGGTGGGACGGATGCAGTAGCGCTCCTCCAGCTCCTCGCTTCCGCCATAGGTGACCCATGCGCACTCGGGTGCGAAGCCCTCAACATGATCCTTCTCCTTCTGGTGGAGGCTCTCGGGGATCAGCATAGGCATAGCCACATTCTCGTGACCGGTCTCCTTGAAGCGTGCGTCAAGCTCCTTCTGGATATTTTCCCAGATGGCATAGCCATAGGGACGGTAAATGAACATGCCCTTGATGGAGCTATAGTCGATGAGCTCAGCCTTGCGGCAAACATCGGTGAACCACTGGGCGAAGTCCACCTCCATATCGGTTATCTGCTCAACTTTCTTATCTTTTGCCATTTTTATTGTTTCTCCTTTCGACCGGGGGCCCTTCCCCCCGTCATTATAACCCAATTATTCTATTATTCCTCGAACGGATTGTCAATAGAAAGAGAATTGAAAAAGAGACGGAGGCGTGTTATACTGTGAAGAAGCAGGAAGTTGGCAAAGGAGGCGAACTGCGCCCGTGAAAAAAGGAATTCTCATTATACTCATTCTGCTGCTTGCCGCTGTGGCATTTTTTGCCGGATACAAGGTTCTTGATACACTGCTGGATTATGGCGAGGGGGAAGATGCTTACGAATCCCTCAGGCAGAATGCTTCCGTTTCCGTCGAAGAGGGTGCTTTGCCAAAGCCTGCTCCCGCCGATAAGGAAGATGATACCCTTCAGAATGGCGAAGCCCTGCCGGAAGAAAGCCCCGATCCCCACGAGGGTATAGATTTTCCCACTGTGGATTTCAAACTCCTTGCCGAGATGAACGAGGACATAGTTGGATGGATATATCTGGAGAACAGCCCCATTGACTATCCTATTGTTCAGGGCGAGGATAATGATGAGTATATAAGAACCCTCCCCGACGGCAGGTATAACAGCGCCGGAAGCATTTTTATGGACTACAGAAACGCTGCGGATTTCAGCGACAGGCACACGATAATCTACGGTCACCGCATGAACAACAACTCCATGTTCGGCACAATAGTGAACTATAAAGACCAGAAATGGTATGATGAACATCCCCGGTGCTTTATCATGACGGAGGAGGAAAACTATGTTGTTGAGTTCTTTTCCGGCTGTGTGATGAGTGTGACCGGAGAGGCCTGGGATCTGGACTTTGAATCCGATGAGGAGTTCAACAAATGGGTTGCCCGCGCAAAGGCAAGGTCCGAATTTGAATGCGATGTTGTTCCCGAAGCGGGGGAGCGGATAATAACCCTATCCACCTGCAACCGCACCAACGGTTATACCAGATTTGTCCTTCTGGGCGTTGTGCGCTGAATTGAATATAGTGAAAATTTAAGGGCGGGCCGATGGCCCCGCCCTTTTTTGCACGCCCACATCCCGCCTTTAAAGCCTTCCCCTCGGGGAAGGTGGCTGCCCGAAGGGCAGACGGATGAGGGGTATATTGCGGAACGGTCAAGACCGTTCCCTACATCCGCCGCAGCAAAACAACGCTCGCAGGGGTCGGACACCCGGCCGTGGACGCATACGCCGCACCATTCGTAGGGCGGTTGGGCTTTTCGCTTCGCGAAAACCTTCCATTCCTGCCTCGCTTCGCGAAGCTTACTCCCGCCGATTTTCCCTCATCAGTCAGCTGACGCTGACAGCTTCCCCCAAGGGAAGCCTTTGACCCTCGCACACCCGTAGGGCGCGATGACCTCAGCGCGCCGCAAAGCCAGGGGGATGCAGATATGAAAAACAGCAAAAGGCTCCACAGTCTTGTGGAGCCTTTTGCTGCAATAGCATTTTATTGAGATTACAGACCGTACTTCTTGTTGAACTTATCAACGCGGCCGCTGGTGTCGACGAGCTTCTGCTTGCCGGTGTAGAAGGGGTGGCACTTGGAGCAGATTTCAACGGTGATGTTCTGCTTGGTGCTGCCGGTGGCGATGATTTCACCGCAGGCGCAGCGGATGGTGGTCTGTTCGTACTTGGGGTGGATTCCGGGCTTCATAGTAAATTTCTCCTCATAATAAGCTGTCTTGAGTACGCCTCAAATGGGCATGGTTACAAGACGCAAAATGCATTTTAACACACATTTTTCTTTAAATCAAGGGATTTTTTTAGATTTTTCAAGGCTTTTGGGGCTTTTTCCCGTCTCATACTTCAATGCTTACTCCGGGGGTCAGGAAGTGGATAAGAACATTTTTGACCTTCTTTCCGAAGATGCGTTCAGCGCTGCGGGCGTAGGCCCAAAGCTGGCTTTGGTAGCGCTTCGCTCTCTCGGGAACTTCCGCGGCGGAAATGCGGTCGGTTTTGTAGTCAATAATGCTCAGGGAGTCTCCTTCCTCCACAAGACAGTCGATAATGCCCTGAAGGAGTATCTCCTCCCCCTCAAGCTCTTCCCCGAAGCATTCGGAAGCATCGCTGAGAAGGGTGAAGCGGAATTCTCTGTGAACCTTTCCCCTGCGGAGGAGAGCACCGGTGCTGCTGCGGAAGAAGTCCAGAAGGAGGGGGCATTTTATTGCCTTTGCCTCCTCTTCGCTGAGCAGGGCGGCATCTTTAAGACGGGAAAGTTCCCCTTCAAGCTCCTCAAGGGTGGAGGTTTTTTCAAGGTCAACATACTGGAGGAAACTGTGGGTGGCGGTGCCGAAGGCGGCGGCGGAAAGAGTGTGGGCTTTTTCGTCACCGAAGCGGGGGCGGCGGAACTCAAATTCGGGAACTTCCCTTACCAGTGCGGCGGCTTCCTCGGCAGCCTCGTCCTCATAGTCCTTCAAAGCGGTGGCGCTGACCTTGGTGGGGAGCTCCGTTGCGGCCCGATAAGGATAGATGTAGTTCAGCCTTTCCCGGAGGGCTTCCAGCAGTGCGGCATCGCAGATTGCGGACTCCCGCTCGCTCTCGCTGCTTTGAACTTCGTCATCGGGCTGAGGCGGGGAAACGACCTTCATATCAATGAGACCCTCATCGTCCGTCATGGCGGCATAGATGAGCCACTGGACGGGGGCGCTGCAGCTTCGCAGCAGAACGGGAGGCATAGGAGAAGCGGCATTATCCCGAAGCTTGGCAAGGCGGTTTTCGGAATTATCATAAATGCTGCTCATAATAAGCTGCTCTTTTGCACGGGTCATGGCCACATAGAGCACACGCATTTCCTCGCTGAGAGTTTCCCGGTCTATCTGCTTTGCTATTGCCCGGTGGGCAAGGCTGGGATACTCAATGCCTCTCTCGCTGTCGGTAACCTTGGGGCCGAGACCCAGCCGGGAGTGAAGCAGCACCTGAGCGTGCTCATCCTGCTTGTTGAAGCCGTGACCAAGGTCGCAGAGGAAAACAAAGGGGAATTCAAGCCCCTTGCTTTTGTGTATGCTCATTATGCTGACATGGTCTCCGTCGCCGCTGCGGGGAGGCTCCCTGTCGTTTTCCGCCATACGGCGCAGCCAGGCAACAAAGCGGAAAAGTCCCCGGTAGCCCGATTCCTCAAAGGAGCGGGCCATCTGGAAAAGGGTCATAAGGTTTGCCCGGCGCTCATCGCCTCCGCTCATGGCGGAGCAGAGGGCAAAAAGCTCGGTCTCGGTGTAAATGCGCCATAAAAGCTCATCAAGGCTCAGATCGGGAGCGGCTTTGCGTATGGCGGCGAGCCTTTGGGCAAAGGCGGCGCAGCGCTCGTTGTCCTTTTCGGCGCAGCGCAAAAGAGCGGTATAGAAATCTGCGCCCTTGTCTGCGGCGCGGATGGCGGAGAGCTCGTCGGCGCTGAAGCCGAAGGCGGGGGAGCGGAGAACGCTGATGAGGGAAACATCCGCGTGGGGGTTATCTATAACAGTGAGCATATCCATTGCAATGCCAACCTCAAGAGAGGAGAAAAAGCCTCCTGCCTGGCGGGACTGAACGGGTATGCCTGCCCGGCTAAGCTCAGCGTGGAAAATGCTGCCTTTGCCGCCGGGAGAGCGCATCAGAAGCACAAAGTCGCTCCAGCGGCAGGGGCGGACAGAGTCCTTTTCGTGGACGGGAGTGCCTGCGGCCATCATATCCTTTATTCTCTTTGCGATGAAACGGGCTTCCAGAGCGGCTTTTTCGGGGCTTTCCTCGCTGATTTCGCCTAGGCCTGGGTCAATGAGGCAAAGCTCAACCGGCGTGTCGCTGCCTTCGGGATAGACGGCGGAGCCATAGCGCAGAGCCGCGGCATCGTCATAATCAAGCTCCCCCAGCTTGATGCTCATAATGTTGGAAAAAACCTGATTGGAGGCATCAAGTATGCTGCGGCGGGAGCGGAAGTTTTCCTGCAAGAGTATGCGAAGTGGCTCGCCATCATTCTCGGCATAGCCATAGTCGGCATAGCTTTCGTATTTATCGAGGAAAATTGTGGGGTCGGCAAGGCGGAAGCGGTAGATGGACTGTTTCACATCCCCCACCATAAAGAGATTTTTTCCGTCCCGGGAAAGGGCACGGAAAATCATGTCCTGAACGGCGTTGACATCCTGATATTCGTCCACCATTATCTCACGGTAGCGATGGCTCAGCTCCCGGGCGAGAGGAGAGGGCTCTCCGCTTGCCTTGTCCACAAGAATGGAGCAGGCCATATGCTCAAGGTCACTGAAGTCCACAAGACCCTCCCGACGCTTTTCGGCGGAGTAGAGCCGGTCAAAGTCGGCGCAGAGATCCAACAGCGCCTCCATGGCGGGGGACATAAGCTTCATTTCCTCCAGCTGCTTGGCGGAGGAGCTTTCAAGAGCCTTTCTGAAGCCCTCGGCGGCTTTTTTATAGCTGTTGCGAACAGCGCTGACACGGTCTTTCAGCTCCGTGTTTTCATAGCGGACAAGCCTGCCCAGACTTCTGAATTTTTCGGGGGGCAGAAATTCCCTTGCCTTGTCCCAACCCATATCGAGGGCGCGGACAAAATCCCGCAGTGCGGCGGCGTCTTCCATAAAAACCTCTCCGTAGGCGGAGATTATTTTCTCATCTGCGCTGTGGATTTCCAGCACTGCCTGATCCATACGCTCCGACCAGTAGGAGGCGGAGTCCTGAATATCCTGCAGCAGCACTTTGCCCCAGAGAGTTTCCGCGGCATCGCTGATTTCGTGAAGAGAGCGCAAAAGAGCCTTCTGCTCCTCTATCCAGTCATCGGGATAAGGATGGGAGCGGATTTTTTCGTAAAGACGGAGAAGAGCCTCGGCCAGACGGCGGTCATCTCTGCCCGCGCCCACGCTGTCGGAAAGCTCACGGAAGCCGGGGTGGCGGTCAATGCGCTCATAACGGTTTTCCAAAAGACTTTCGCAAAGGCTGCGCTTTGTCTTTTCTGCCCTATCCTCCTCCATAACCTTGAAGGCGGGGGGCAGACCGAGAAGGTGGCAATGCTCACGGAGCAGGTTGGTGCAGAAGGAATGGATGGTGCCGATAGGTGCCTGATAGCACTTATCCTGCTGGCGGCGGAGGCGGCGGTCGGAGGGCTTGGCTGCGGCAGCGGCTGCTATGGAGTCCATAATGCGGCTGCGCATTTCTCCCGCGGCGGCGCGGGTGAAGGTGATTATAAGAAAGCGGTCTATCTCCTCGTTTTCCTGAGGGTCGGTGATATAGCGGAGAACTCTCTCGGTGAGAACGCGGGTTTTTCCGCTTCCCGCGGCGGCGCTTACGAGAAGGCTGCGTCCCCGGGTTTCAATAGCCTGTCTTTGACCTTCGGTGAAGGAAAAGCTCATTCCTCGGCACCTCCTTTCTCCAGCCTAGCCCAAAATTCTTCGGCTTTGAGTTTTTCAAGATAACGGATCTTATCCTCCTCGCCGCCGAAATGGCAGGCGGAGGCATAGTCGCAGTATCGGCAGGCGTTATCGCTCTGGCTGCGGAAGAAGGGGTCGGCTGCGATGCAGCCGCTGTGCAGCTCCTTTGCCATATCCCGAAGGGTGCTGTCTATATGTCTGCTGAGAAGACCGAGGCGCTCGGCGCTGGCAAGGCTTTCGCCGCTGTATGCACCCTTTTTGATGCTGACGGGGATATATACGGGCTCGTCGGATTTTTCCATTGCCCGCAAAATGGCATCCTCATCCAGCAGAAGACCGCTGCGGCGGTGCTGCTTGAGCTTTTCGCCCAAAATTTCCTCGTCGCTCATATCGGCCTTGGCGTTTATAAGCACATCCCGTGCAGGCACATACATAACGCCTGCAGGGACAATTTCCGCGCCGTAGCGCTCGGAGCCGCTGCGGCTGAGGGCGAAGAGGTAGAGAAGCATCTGCAGACCCATGCCATACCAGACATCGGAGAAGGAGAAGGCTTTTCTTCCCGTTTTGTAGTCCACAATTCTAACATAAAGCTTGCCGTCGTGATAATAGCCGTCCACTCTGTCGGCAATACCCGTGAGAATCAGTTTGCTGTCCCCTTCGCCTATCTCAACGCTGGGCAGGTTGCTGATTTTTCCAAAGTCCAGCTCGAAATCCAAAGGCTTAAAGTCGCTTCGGGCAAGCTCCGCGGCCATATCCGCAACAACGGCGCGGACATTTTTTATAAGGCGGCGGAAAAGATATTCAAAGCGGGGAGTTTTCTCGCGAAAATCCTCCAGCTCATCGTGGATATAACGCTTCACATATTCGTCGCAGAGGGAGTTGACCGTCTGGGCGGGCACTGCGGCGAAGCCTCCAAGCTCGCTTATGTCCCGGGCGACGTTTTCAAGAACGTAGTGCATGAAAGTGCCCATCTCGGGAGGGGCAAACTCTGCGGGCTGTCTGGGTTTTGCCTTAAGTCCGTACTGAAGGAAGTAGGAAAAGGGACAGGCGGCCATTTTATCTATGCGGCTGGCGGAAAGGCGGAGCTTATCGCCGTAAAGGGCGCGGACGCTCTTCCGGCTGAGCCTGCCGCGGCTGAGCCTGGCGGCGCTTTGGATTTTGAGAAGCTTTTCCTCCTGCCCGCTTTCGGCGAAATACTGCTTCGCAGCTGCGGCGAGAGGCTCGTTGCTGCCTCCGCTGTGGGAGGCGGCAAGCTCCAAAGCGGGAGCTTTGGCGCGGGAACGGCACTGGGAGAGGTTTATGCTGCGGCATTCTATGCCGAAGATATCCTCAAGGCGGCTTATCACAAAGCTGGGCATAGTCTTTCCACCCTCTCCGTCAGCGGCGCACCAGCTGACATAGAGGCTTTCGGAGGGCAGGGTGAGGCAGTTATATACAAGGGCGAACTCCCGGTAAAGGCGGTCGGAGGGGCTGTTGCCTATATCTATGCCCTCCAGAAGCAGCTCCGCCCTGTCATCGTCGGAGAAAATTCCGCTGCCGGGCTCGGTGGAAGGCACGCGGCTGCTGTCGCAGCCCAGAACGATAAGATGCTTTATGCTGCGCCTGCGCATGCGGTCCATGTCGCCTGCGGAGACCTTGTCGGCGGAGAGGGGGATGCTGCCAAGGGAGTATTTGCTCAGCAGCAGGCAGAAAAGCTTACCGAAGCTTTCCATATCCGTCTCCATATCACCCAAAACCGCGGCGCACTGCTCGGTGGCCTCCACGATTATCTCCCAAAGCTGGGCATATTCCGCTGCAAGGGTCTCCTCGCCGGAGTCTCTGAGCTCCCTGGCTCTGCGGGAGAGGGCTTCGGGGAGCTTGAGGGCATCATAAAATTCGGAAAGGGCGCGGCAATGATCCTGAGCGGTGCTGCCCTCTTTGCCCAGCTTCTGCAAAAGGGCGAGAGGAGCGGCGGCCTTGCGGCGGAGGCGGTTTATTCTGCGAAGCTTTTCCCGGGTCTCTTCGTCGTATTCGCCTCCGAAGCCATCGGGATGGGAATGCCAATCCTCCTCCCTTGTCCAGGCGCTGCCTCTTATGGACCAGAGGAAAACATAGTTTTCAAGCTCATCGCATTCCTCAATGCTGAGGCCTGCAAGACCGGTTTTCAGGTATGTGAACATATCCTCATAGCTCCAGCCCCCGTTTATTACGGCAAAGGCGGATTGAATGAGAGCGGGAACGGGTTTTTCGAAAATATCGCTCTTGCGGGCGGAGAAAAGGGGAACTCCGTAAAGGGAGAAGATGTTTTCAAGGGCGGCGCGGTAAGCATCGTAGGAGCGGACTGCGATTGCAATGTCCCTCCAGCGGCAGCCTTCTTCCTGCACAAGGCGGAGACAGTGAGCGGCGGCGGCCTCGCATTCGGCGGTTACCGTGGCGGCGCTGCGCAGCTCAACAGCGCCTTCGGCATTGGCGGAGGCCTTGCCGAAAGCGAAAAGCTCCTTTTCAATATGCTCCATGGGTGTGGAGGGGGCGCGCTTTAGGGCGGTAAGGGTGCTGTGGGCAATGCCCGCATCCTCCGCGGCGCGGATAAGGCTGATGGCGGCGCGGCGGCTGGGCTCGAATATGTCGTGGCCTTCGCTGAGCCCCTCGCAGCCCAGACAGACGGTTACGGGGCAGCCGCTGCGGAGCATTGCGGAAATGATATCCAGCTGCTGGCGGGTGAAGTCCGTGAAGCCGTCTATGAATATATGTCTTTTTACGAAACAGCTTTTGGAAAAGTTTTCCGCAAGAAGGCTGAGCCTGTCAGAGGGGTCCAGAGCGCTGCTGCCGCAAAGGGCGTTATAGGCGGAGAAGATGAGGCTGATGTCCCTCAGCTTGTCGCCGAAGCTGTCGCTGCGGTTTTGGGCGCAGCTTTCAAGGGCCTCGGGAGAAACGCAGCAGCTTTTCAGTTCGTCTATGGCGGCAAGGAGACTTTCGGCAATGGCCGTCTGTCGGCGGGCGGCGGAATAAACCTTCAGCCTTGAGCCCACGGCATCGAGGGCGAGAGCCATGCAGAGGGCTCTTCCGCCGCCGTCGAGAAACTTCTTTCCCCCAAGGCCGCATTCTTTAAGCACTCTGTGAGCCATGCGGGAGAAGGAGAGCACCTCCGAGTGGAGACTGAGGCTGTCGCCACAGAAACGCAGAGCCTCTCGCTCCGCCTCGTGGCTGTATTGTTCGGGGACAAGGAGAACGCTCTTTTCTCCCCGCTGTGCAAGGCGGCTTATCTCCTCCATAACGGAGCCGGTTTTTCCGCTTTTTGCCCGTCCGAGAATGAGTTTGAGCATGCTTATCCCTCCTTTTTTAGTCTTTGAATAATTATATCAATTATTATGTCCGATATCAAGGACAGCTGAAAAGCCTCCCTTGTGTAAAGGGCGCGACGCGTTAAGCAAACAGTCCAGTGGGCTGTTTGTAGCCAAAGCGGGAAGCAAGCTATGCTTGCGACCTGGGCCGAAGGCTGTCAGCGAAGTTGACTGAGGGATTCTCTTTTTGTATTGTCTCCGACGGCCATATTCTTTTTGCGCCTGCAAAAAGAATATGGAAAGAAAAACAGGCCAAAGAGGGGGCGAGGAAAGCCCCCTCTTTGTAAACTCCCCTCGGTGCGGAGATAGAAACGGCGTTGTGCCACATAATCAAAGCCGAAACCTTAGTGTGCTTCCCTCGTTTTCCGCTCAGGACGCTGCTGCTTTTTGGCGCCTGTTCGGCGCCACGGGGATTGCACCTCGTTATATTACCGCACCCCGTAGGGCGCGAGCCCATGGCCGTCGGCGCGCCGCCGTTTCCACACCCCTCCGTAGGGCGCGATGCCAACATCGCCCCGCTAAAGCCTCCCCTATGAGGGGAGGTGCCCCGCAGGGGCGGAGAGGTTTTTGAGCCTTCCTCTTGGGGGGAAGGGGGCATTTGGGAAGCAAATGACGGAGGAGGTGTCTCGCCCTCCTTCAACCCCCAACACTAAAACCAAAAGGCACGCTGAGCAATCTCAGCGTTCCTTTTCAGCTTATTTATTGTTGCCCGGCTCGTCGAAACGGATCTCAGGCAGGTCGGCGGCGCAGTTGCGCTCGCCGCAGATGCGGTCGGTGCAGTTGCTGCAATGCAGCGCCCTGTTTGTGCCTTCCCAGAAACGCTCAGGGTGGAGCTGGAAGGTAACTTCCCAGATGGCAAAGATTATGAGAGCCATTAAGCAAAGGCTCCATGTGTAAATTCCGGGGACAAAAAGCAGTGGGGTGAACATCATGATATGGTCCCAGTTGAAAATACGGCAGGTGGTGCAGCAGCGGTTTTTCATAAACCATACCCGGAAGGGGCACCAGAAAAGCACGCAGATAAGGTCGCAGACATAAAAAGCAACGCTTATGAGCAGGAGCACTCTTCTGCCGATAATGCCGGTGAAATAGAGGGTGCCGATGATGCCGTTGAGGACTATCCAGACCAGACCCACAAGAATGGTGTCTTTATTGGACTTGATTATAAAACGGATAAATTTTTCGTCGCTGCGCAGCATATAATCCTTGAGGGGCTGGAAGGTGCGTTTGAGAAACTTCTGAGAGCCCGTGGGCCAATATCTTTTGGCGGGGATAAGCTGCATTATCATGTCCACCATCCAGACCACCCACATAATGTGGAAAAAGCTGAAGCGGTCAAAGACATGGAAGCCGTGCATAATATCAAACTGCCGGGGCGCGAAAATAAGCAGCAGAGCGCTTATTACAAAAATCGCGCAGCGGAATATAAACCGCTTCTGATAAAGTCTTCGGAAATAGGAAATGAGCTTTTTTTCTTTCATTAACACAAATACCTTTGTTTTTTACTCCATATTATAATAACAGACTTACGGAACAATTCAAGAAAATTATTAAACTTTTTTTCTCGGACATTCTTCCCCAAAATTCGCGGCGGAGCGGAAGCTATAATAGCGGAGTAATACCGATTTCCACGCAATGTCGATAAGGAGATATAAATATGAAGAAAAAAAGAATGTTTTACATAGTCCCCATTCTGGCGGCACTGGTGCTTTTGGGCAGCTGCAATCTTTCCCAGCGCCCCAATGACCCCAAATCCAGCGGCACAGATATTTCCCATAGCTTCCCCGCTCAGATAACGGTCAGCGCGGAGCCTTATGCAGGACCCTCTGCAGGAGGATTTTATAACTCCTCCACAGGCGCTTTGCTGCGCCTTGACGGAGCGGGGGAATATGTCCTCTCAGCCTCGGGCTTATATGTTTCGGGGGAATATTCCGCCGGGGAAGATGAACTTGTCCTTCTCGGGTCGGGGGAGGAAGCGAGGCTCCACCCCAGCGGAGAGGGCTATGTGCTTTCGGGCATGGCGGGGATTTTTCTCCCCCTTGAGGAAAAGGGGAAGTTTTCGGATCTGGGAGTGATAGCCCAAAGCGACAGAGAATATATGGAGGAGAGCGGCGGAACCTACCGCCTCAGCGATTATACCCTTCAGCTGGCGCTGCGTTACCCCGCCGGTATGTCTGCTCCGGAAAATCTCGTTGCCGATGCGGTGGTGATATGGGATAAGGCCTCAAGCTATGTGACGGGCAGAAATGTCACGGAGCTTTATCAGGGGGATGCGGAGGATTTTATGTCCGATTATATGCAAAACTATGTGCTTCCCGATTTCCGCCTTCTTTACGGCAAGGAGGGCTCTTTCGACAGCCTCACTCCTCTCGATGAGGGGATAGCGGGACGAATTGCCTCTTCCGAGGCTCTTATAAAATCGGAGGAGGAGAGCATATATGTCAAGTGCATAATGTATACCTCAACCTATTCCGACGGAACGGTGAATTATATATGCAAAAGCTTTTATGTGCCCGAGGGGGATCAGGACAGCCTGACCACCCTTACAAATTCCGTGGTTAATATGACGGCGGTGAGAAGAAAGTAGTTTGCACGAAGGCAAAACTATGGTAAAATAAGAAAAAACTCAAAGAGGTTTTGCCTGTGAAAAACTATGATATTCTCCTTTTTGACCTTGACGGAACTCTCACCGACCCGGGTCTCGGAATCACCAACGCGGTGATGTATTCTCTTGAAAAATTCGGCCTCCCCGTGCCGGCGCGTCAGGAGCTTTATAAGATGATAGGTCCTCCTCTCACATGGTCCTATCAGACCTATTTCGGCTTTTCCGAGGAGAAGAGCGTGGAGGCCGTGAAGTACTACCGCGAGCATTACGGCACGGTGGGACTTCTGGAAAACGAGGTTTATCCCGGGATAGGGGAGCTGCTGAAAGCCCTCCGCGCCGGGGGCAAGACCCTCTGCGTGGCAACCAGCAAGCCCGAAAAATACGCGGGCATAATTCTGGAGCATTTCGGTCTGGCTGAAAGCTTCCATTATATCTGCGGCGCCTCCTTTGACGGTAAGATAGGCACAAAGCACGAGGTCATCGAGTACGCTCTTGAGCGTATGGGCTCTCCCGAAAGAAGCCGCGTGCTTATGATAGGTGACCGTGAGCACGATATTCTGGGTGCCAAGGCCTCAGGTCTGGGCAGCCTCGGCGTGCTTTACGGCTATGGCGACAGAGCCGAGCTTGAAAAGGCGGGGGCGGATACCATCGTTGAAAGCGTGGAAGAGTTGGGTGAAGTGCTTCTTGGCTGAACTTGACAGGGCATAAGTTAAAAAGTATAATAAACAGGCACGGAACGGTTTTTCCGTGCCTGAATATTTGCCGGTGTGGCGGAACAGGCAGACGCAAGGGACTTAAAATCCCTCGGTGGCAACACTGTACCGGTTCGATCCCGGTCACCGGCACCAGATAGCATCTGGAGGCAATGCGTTACGAACTCTGTAGCGTATCGGGCATTTCCGCTCGGTAACGATGGTTCGGATTTGGATTGCTTCACTGCACCATGTCGGAGCAAGCTTTGTATCGCTTGCTCCGACTTTTTTCAAAAGTCAGAGCGCACTCACTCCGCTGCTCCTCCTTTTCAGCCGCGACCCGCTTGCGCTGGGCTCGCGTCTGATGATGAGAACGGTTCGGACATGGATTTCCCAACTGCACTGACAAAAAACTAATCTTTGCCGAAAAGCAAAGCTGCGTTTTTTTAATGATGAGGGTTTCCACTTTCATATCATTGCTCCGGGAAGAGACATGTGATATAATAAACAAAAGAAAGGCGGTGCGTTTGCTATGAAAAAAATTATATGCCTGCTTCTGTGCATTGTGCTTCTGGGAAGCTTTTCCGTGGGAGCTTTTGCAGCGGAAAACTCCTTCACCGATGTGAGTGCGGCGGACTCCCGTTACGAGGTCATATCCATAGCCGCCGATGCGGGCTTTATGGTGGGTCGCAGCGAGGATAGATTCTGCCCCAACACAGCAATATGCTGGGTGGAGGCGCTCACCGCCATCTCCCGTACTGATCTCTATCTGCTGGGGCAGGAGACTGTACAGTACGAGGAGACCCCTTGGTATAAGCCCTATATCAAATATGTTGCGGAGCAGGGAATTGACCTTGAATTTCCCGAGGATGTCTGTAAGCTTATCACACGGGGCGAGCTTGCCATAATGCTTGACCGTATATTCTTCTGGGTAACATTTTCCGATGTCAATAATATCCCCTCGGATTATTTCGCCGATATGAACGAAGGCGATGAATACTATGATGCCGTTTACCGCCTTGCCCGCTGCGGAATTATGTGCGGCACGGAGGAGCACATTTTTGCCCCCGATGATTTAATCAGCCGTGGAGATGTGGCGCTTATCATAGGCCGCGTTGCAGGCTTTGCAGAGAGGGTTACTATTGATGTGCCCGCGATAGACCCCGAGCCCACGCCTCCTCCCGTATCCACCCCTGCTGCTCCTCCCCCCGGAGAGCATTCCTCTCTCTACATAGAGGGTCTCAGCGTTGAAGATGTGATAACATATTTTGCCGAGGTATGTCTGGATACCGAGTTCGGCGACAAGGTGGGCGGAAGCCTTATCCGCAAGTGGACGGAGCCCATCTATTATACTGTTGGCGGTCAGCCAACAGCCCGGGATATGGAAGTTTTGAACAGCTTCGTGGGGGAAATCAATGCCATTGAGGGCTTCCCCGGAATGTACCCCGTGGAGAGCAACGGACATCTTGAGATTTATTTCTACGATCAGTATAACTTTGAATCTCTTATGGGCAGCGATTTTGTAGGCAGCTGGGGCGGCGTTACCTTCTGGTATGACGGCTTCCATCAGATTTATTCCGAGACCATAAGCGTCAGAACGGATATCCCTCAGGATGCCAGAGATTCCATCATATGCGAAGAGATTTATAACGGACTCGGTCCCGTGCAGGATACTTCCCTGCGCGATGACAGCCTTATCAACCAGTGGAGCAACTCCAACTATTCCATGACGGCGGTTGATGAGCTTATACTCAAGCTTCTCTATAACCCCGCCATCACCGCGGGCATGGATAACGCCCAGTGTGAAGCGGTCATCCGACAGCTTTATTACTGATAAAAAATACTCCCTCACCCGAGGGAGTATTTTTTATGCTCAGCAGCGGTTTTTGCCGCCGTGTACGCTTTTCATACGCAGACCGTGGTCAAGTATGCTCTTGCGCAGGCGGAGGGTCTTGGGGGTGACCTCAAGAAGCTCATCGTCGGCAAGGAACTCGAGGCACTGCTCAAGGCTCATCTGGCGGGGAGGAATAAGGCGGAGAGCCTCATCGGAGCCGGAAGCGCGCATATTGGTGAGCTGCTTTCTGCGGCAGACATTGACGGTGATATCCTCGGCCTTGGGGCATTCGCCGATGACCATACCTGCGTAAACGGGCACGCCGGGGCCGATGAAGAGGGCGCCGCGCTCCTGACTGTTGAAAAGACCGTAGGCAACGCTCTCGCCGGTTTCGTGGGCAACCAGAGAGCCGGAGCTGCGGCGGGCAATGTCGCCCTTGAAGGGCTCATAGCGCTCGAAAACGCTGGCCATAATGCCTTCGCCCTTGGTGGCGGTGAGGAATTCGTTGCGGTAGCCGAAAAGACCGCGGGAGGGAACGAGGAAGGAGACCTTCATGCGGTTGCCCACAGGAGTCATTTCCAGCATTTCACCCTTGCGGGCGCCCAGCTTTTCAATAACGGAGCCAACATATTCCTGAGGCACGTCGACAACAACCCGCTCGATGGGTTCGCAGTTAACGCCGTCGATCTCCTTGTAGAGAACGCGGGGAGGAGAAACCTGAAGCTCATAGCCCTCGCGGCGCATAGTCTCGATGAGGATGGAAAGGCTCATTTCGCCTCGGCCCGCAACATTGAAGGAATCGGTTGAGCCTTCCATATCACTGACGCGGAGAGAGACGTCCTTGAGGGTTTCCCGGTAAAGACGCTCGCGGATCTGGCGGGAGGTGACAAACTTACCCTCGCGGCCTGCGAAGGGGCTGTCATTGACGGAGAAGGTCATCTCAACGGTGGGAGCGGAGATCTGCACGAAGGGAAGCGCCTCGGCAAAGCCACGGGCGCATATGGTGTCGCCGATGGAGATGTCGCCAATGCCGCTCATTGCGATGATGCTGCCGGCGGAAGCCTCGGTGACGGGTACGCGGGAAAGCCCGTCGAACTCATAAAGGCTGACGGCCTTGGCGCGGGTGGGAGCGCTCTCGCTGTCGTGATAGTTGCAGACTTCTATTTCCTCGTTCTGGCGGATAAGGCCACGCTCAATGCGTCCGATGGCGATGCGTCCCACATATTCGTTGTAGTCGATGGAGCTGACAAGCATCTGGAAGGGCTTCTCGGTGTCCATCTCGGGAGCGGGGATATACTCCATAATGGTGTCGAAAAGGGGCTGAAGGTCGGTGCCTACCGCATCGGGGGAATAGCTTGCGGTGCCCTGACGGCCGGAGCAGAAGAGCATGGGGCTGTCCAGCTGCTCGTCGGTGGCGTTCAGGTCCATAAGAAGCTCAAGAACCTCGTCGATGACCTCCAGAATACGGGCATCGGGACGGTCGATCTTGTTGACAACAACGATAACTCTGTGTCCAAGCTCCAGTGCACGGCTAAGGACGAAGCGGGTCTGGGGCATGGGGCCCTCAGCGGCATCAACAAGAAGGATAACGCCGTTTACCATCTTCAGTATACGCTCAACCTCGCCGCCGAAGTCAGCGTGACCCGGGGTGTCAACGATGTTGATTTTTGCGTCTCGGTAGTTTACAGCGGTGTTTTTGGCCATAATGGTGATGCCGCGCTCGCGCTCAAGGTCGCCGGAGTCCATAACGCGGTCCTGAACCTCCTGATTTTCACGGTATACGCCGCCCTGCTTGAGCATCTCGTCAACAAGGGTGGTTTTGCCGTGGTCAACATGGGCAATTATTGCAACATTTCTAAGATTTTTCAATGGTCTCAGACCTCTCTTATAAGAAAATTAAGTATATTCAGTCACGATCTTAAATTTTAGCATTATATAAAATATTTTGCAAGCATTACTGGTGAAAATGACAAAGATACTCCCGCATTTAAAGGCTTCCCCTTGAGGGGAGGCTGTCAGCGGCAGCTGACTGATGAGGGGTTTTTATTCGGAACGGTCAAGACCCGTTCCCTACAAATCCCCCCAGTCTGCTTTGCAGATAGCCCCCTTTAGGCGGCCTCACATAGGGATTTACACGGTTTTGAATAAATCTTTATCCCCGCAGCTTCCTCCGCTGATCTTGAAATACACAAAGTATTTC
>JAZNZR010000054.1:0-10550 GCA_045595025.1 Oscillospiraceae bacterium
CGTAGGGTCGCCGGTTCGATCCCGGCGGGGTCCACCAAAAAAATCCCCTTTTGTCTAATGACAAAAGACGATTTTTTCATTAAATGTGATATAATCAGTTCGACAAACTTGAATTTGTCTAACAGTTACGCACCGCACCAAAGCCTCCCTTGTGTAAAGGGAGGTGGGACGGCGAAGCCGTGGCGGGGGGGTTGTGCAGTAGGCACTCATTCTATTGCATGGTTTCGGCGAAATCGCACTGCGGTAACAATCCCTCGGTCAAAAATCAGAAGATTTTTGACAGCTCCCTTTACACAAGGGAGCCTTGGGCACCGTAAGCGCCAGTTAGACAAACATGAATTTGACAGGAGGTACTTATGTCTGATTGGCGTCTTAATGGACAGGAAGATTATCTATCCAATAAAACTCTTTATAAGATTACATTTCCAGAATTTTGGGAAATTGCGTACAAAGATAAAAATGCTTTTTTCCAGAAAATCGAACGCTATGCCCAAAAGCGTGTCAAGGAAACAAACCGCGGGCATGAATACCTGGACGGTGAAAAAATCCAACACTTTTGGCATGAACACTGCGAATTCTGCTGGGAAAAGGCATTAACAGATAAATTATGTACATTCTATTGCACAGAAGATATGTATTACTGGATATGTGAAGAATGCTTCCAAGACTTTCGAAGTGAGTTCAATTGGCAGGTAGGAACGACAGAAGAACTACTATCCAATTTAGAATTATAATACAAGCAGTTAGACAAATTCCAATTTATCGAACGGATAAAGAGTGCGCTTCTTCCTTTGGGAGA
This sequence comes from Oscillospiraceae bacterium, assembly GCA_045595025.1. Classification (GTDB taxonomy): domain Bacteria; phylum Bacillota; class Clostridia; order Oscillospirales; family Oscillospiraceae; genus SIG459. The sequence continues at coordinate 800 of JAZNZR010000054.1, forward strand.
GCCAAGACGCTTGCAATCGAATGTATGTATATAAAAACGGAGCATATCGGCAACGATATGCTCCGTTAACTGTTTATTGTATTTTCATCTGCGTCTGCGGGTGAGAAGCACAAGGCGCAGCAGCTGCAAAACGGAGGCCAGAAGAGAGGCCACATAGGTCATCGCGGCGGCGCGGAGAACCTTGGAGGCACCGCGAAGCTCATCATCCATCAGCATATTGCCGCCTTCAAGAATTTTCAAAGCTCTTGAGGAGGCGTTGAATTCAACGGGCAGGGTTATAAGCTGGAAAAGCACGACAAAGGTGAAGAGAAATACGCCCACCTGCGCAAGACCCGTAAGCCCCAGAACAAGACCGATGAGAATAATGGGCCAGCTCAGCTTTGAGCCGATGTTGGCGATAGGAACTGAAAGACTGCGCAGCTTCAAAGGTCCGTAGCCAACAGCGTGCTGTATTGCATGGCCGCACTCGTGGGCAGCAACGCCTATGGCTGCAACGGAGGTGGAGCCGTAAACGGAATCGGAAAGGCGCAGCACCTTTTCGTTGGGGGAATAGTGATCCGTTAGAGAACCGTTTACCCGTTCTATGCGCACATCGTGTATACCTGCGCCACTGAGTATGCGCTGAGCCGCCTGCTCCGCGCTGAGTCCGCGTACGGAGCGCATATCGCTGAAACGGCGGAAGGTGGTTTTAACCCTCAGTGACGCAACAGCGCTTATAAGAGCGCCGATTATTACAAGAATATATGTGTAGTCCCAAAAGTACATATGACATTCTCCTTGTTCAGTGTGTGTAAAGTATATCATCCTGCCAAAAATGGGTCAAGGGATGCTGTTTACTTGAAACGGAATATAGACTATAATATTATACGCAAAAAGGAGTGACGGATATGGAAGCAAAATTTCCCAATAAAATCTCCATAGGCATTTTCCCTACACCCATACATAAGCTTGAAAACATAAGCCGCCTTCTTGGCACCAATGTGTATATCAAGCGGGACGATATGAGTGGTCTTGCCCTTGGGGGCAATAAGCTGCGCAAGCTTGAATATCTCCTTGCCGATGCCAAAGCCAAGGGCGCGGAGCTTGTGTTCACTACTGGCGGTGCCCAGAGCAACCACGCTATGCTAACAGCTGCGGCCTGCAGAAAGCTGGGAATGGAGCCTATTCTCATTTTGAAAAAGCGTGGCGTATGGGAAAAGGTGGGCAATCAGCTTCTCAACAGCCTTATGGGGGTGGATGTCCGCTTTATGGATACGGACTCCTATGATGATATTTACGCCGAGATGGACCGTGTGGGCGAGGCTCTTGGCAAGCCCTATTACAAAATCCCCTGCGGCGGCTCAAATGCCTTGGGCAGTCTGGGTTATGTGGACTGCGTAAAAGAGATAAGCCGACAAGGAATTGACTTTGACCATATCATCTGTGCAGAAGGCAGCGGCGGCACCATGGCGGGGGTGGCTTTGGGAGCTATGCTCCATGCCCCCAAGGCCAAAGTTACGGGAATGATGGTGGATACCGACCCCTTCGATGAAATAACTCCCGCTCTTATGAAGGGCGCGGCAGAGATTTTGGGTCTTGATATAGAGATAAACTCTGATAGCTTCAGCCTGAGAGATATGTGCGGTCCCGGCTATGCGATACCCTCGGAGGAGGGCAACGCCGCAGTGGCGCTCCTTGCAAGGGAGGAAGGACTTTTCCTCGATCCCGTTTATACCGGAAAAGCCTTTGCGGGACTTCTGGCAATGGCAAGAGAGGGCGCATTCAAGCCCACGGATAAGGTACTTTTCATCCATACCGGCGGCGCCGGCGGCCTTTTCGCATTGGGCTGAACGACACGATATTTTCCAATGTGCAAAAAGTAGGGGCGATTCAAGAATCGCCCGCCATCCTTTAGTATAAAAACAGTCCAATGATATATAAAAGGCGGTGAGGTCGTGGATAAAAAGCAAAAAAGGCAGGAGGTTCCGCCACTTTCCCGCCTTGATAAGGGTATTTATATAGCGATTATGGTCGTCTGCCTTCTTGCAGCTGCAGCACTGGCCTTTGATTGGAGCTGGTGGGGAGAGAAAATCTTTGGAGAGGCTGTTCGGACGGTGGCTCTGCGTAGGGAATTTTCGGAATTTTTCGCTGCGTTTCTGATCGTGGCAGTTCTGCTGGTTCTCGTATTTACGCTGCACATAAAAGGTTTTGTTGAACGAATTCCCATTTTCGGGAATAAGAATGTAAAATACGGCGAATACCCGTGGCCTAAAAAGCTTTACCCGATTTTTGACGAAAGACGCAAGCAGCTCCCAATGAGCGCAGAGAAAAGGCGCTTTTGGAGAGGGTATGCGGCAATAATATGCCTGCTGCTGATTTATGCTTTTTTTATATCAGGGCCGACTATATGCAGGAGAGTGACTCTCGAGCCCGACGGCGCGATAAATGCCTATAACAGCTTTACTCCGGTATCACACTGCTGCACGGAGGATTACGAATGCGCAGAGTTTCGTATATATGAGCACTGGCATCGCTTTGCTTCTTATTTGACATACGAATTGACTCTTACATGCGATGATGGACGCAGCTACACTTTCACAAGGGAGGATATGAGCACTCCCGACGATGCACTGAAGACTGTTCTTAAAATAAAAGAGGAGCTTTCTGAGGAACAGTTTGGTATTTACCGCCGCGACTTGCTTGAAAACCTCATCTCGGAGGAAAATATACAGGCAGAGGAGGAAGCTTTGCTTCGACAGATATTTGAATAAAAAAACAGACCCCGTGGGGTCTGTTTTTTTATTTAACGCTTATTTTTTCTTATTTTTACTGCCTTTAAGCAGAGCAAAGACTATCAGCCCAAAGATGATAAGCTCTGCGGCGAATACCCAAGCAAAGGAATAATAGCCCTTGAATATTTTGATAAGAGGAAAAGGCATGATCGCAAGGGCGCTCATCGGAATGATATACCACCAATCGTGGTTGCGGTTGCTTTTTTCCATAATAAGTGAAAGACCGAGATAAAGAACGGCTCCGGCGGCGATGAGATATGGTTTTGCGCTTCCTTCGGATTTTGCCGCAAAGATAAGAAGATTTATGATGAGGATAAAGGCGCTGAGAGCCCAAACGGTCTCCATTTTCCTGTATTCTTCCCGCCTGCCGTTGGGAGCTTTCCTTCTGCTTTTGCTTGCCGTAGCACTCACCTCTTTCTGCAATAATTATACAACCGTCTTCGGATTAAGGCAAGCTTGCGCCGAAAAGTCGGAGATCCCTTCGCACTTGGATAATAAAAAAACAGACCCCGTGGGGTCTGTTTTTTATTATCGGATTATCAATAGTTCTCTGCGCGGACCTCGAAGTAGGCCTGGGGATGAGCGCATACGGGGCAGACTTCGGGAGCCTTTACACCCAGCACCATGTGGCCGCAGTTGCGGCACTCCCAAAGGGTTACGCCGCTCTTTTCGAAAACTTCCTTGGCTTCCACATTGTGGAGGAGCTTGCGATAGCGCTCTTCGTGGGTCTTCACAACAGCTGCAACGCCGCGGAACTGAGCAGCCAGATCCAGGAAGCCTTCCTCCTCGGCATCGGCTGCCATACGGTCATACATATCGGTCCACTCATAGTTCCCGCCCTCGGCTGCGTGGAGGAGGTTCTCGGCGGTGTCGCCCAGCTCACCCAGAGCCTTGAACCAAAGCTTTGCGTGCTCTTTCTCGTTTTCAGCGGTCTTCAGGAAGATCTCTGCGATCTGCTCAAAGCCTGCTTTCTTGGCTACAGATGCGAAATAGGTATATTTATTGCGAGCCATGGATTCGCCTGCGAAAGCTTCCCAAAGGTTCTTCTCGGTCTTGCTGCCTGCGAAGGGGGTCTTCTCTGCAGCTGCGGGAGCTATCTTCTCAAAAAACTCTGCGCCCTTCTTGCATCTGGGGCAGACGAAATCGGCGGTTATAGGACCCTCGTGAATGTAACCACAAACTTTGCATTTCCACTTTTCCATTATATTTACCTCCGTAGTGTTTTTTGTTTTTCTTTATGGTTTAATAATACACGGTATCAATAATGGTTTCCGTGATTTTATCACATAAAGAATAAATTCCAATAAAAAGAGTATACATACTTATGCCGCAGAATATACCCTTTTTATAAATTATAGTACGGGGATTTTTCCTTGTCAATTAGGATTTGACTTATGTATTCATAGTGATATACTAAAGAAAAAGGGGGCAAAGGTATATGGAATTCAAAAACTATTTCCCCATCTGGAATAAATTGAATAATGAGCAGCAGGAGCGGATAATGGAGGTTCTGCAGCTTCATAAGGTGGAAAAGGGCACCCATATCCACGATTCGGGCGCTGAGTGTCTCGGTCTTGTCGTTATGAAGAGCGGACAGCTGCGAACCTATATGCTCTCGGAGGAGGGGCGTGAGGTCAGCATAAGCCGGCTTTTTGAGTATGATGTAAGTCTGCTCAGTGCTTCCTGCGTTATGCCCGATTTGCAGCTGAATGTTATGATAGAGGCGGAAAAGGACAGCGAATTCTGGTCAATCCCTGCATGTCTTTTCAAGAATTTGATGGATGAGTCCGCCGCAGTTTCCGGCTTTGCCAACAGCCTTATGAGCAGCAATTTCTCCGAGCTTATGTGGCTTATGGAGCAGATAATGTGGCGATCCTTCGATAAGCGCCTTGCGGCATTTTTGGTGGAGGAAGTTGCGGTGGAAGGAAGTGCTGAGCTGAAAATCACCCACGAGAAGATAGCAAATCATATGGGAACGGCTCGTGAGGTGGTCACCCGTATGCTCCGCTATTTCCAGACCGAAGGACTTGTGAAGCTGACAAGAGGCAGCGTTGAGGTGCTCAACGAGCCGAAACTGAGAGAGCTTGCTGAATAAAAATATAATCCCCACGGATGAAGCCGTGGGGATTATATTTTTATACGTCCATACCGCAGGGGCTGGATTTTTCATGAAGGCGCAGGTCGTTTTTTACGGCGCTGAAGAAACGGTAACCGCCGCTGAAGTTATAGGCCTCATAGCCTTCGCCTTCCAGAATTCTGCAGGCGATGTAGCTGCGAATTCCGCTGTGGCACATAACATATACCTTCTTGCCCTTTTCTACCTCACCTATTCGCTGGCGCAGATCGTCAACAGGGATATTTATAAAGCCCTCGGCGTGACCTGCATCATATTCCCGGGGAGTGCGGGTATCAAGGAGTATAACGCTGCCGTCTCTGGGCAGAGCGGGCTCATCTTCAACAAACCACTGCTTCAAAACGCCCTTAGCGATGTTTTCCGCCATGAAGCCCGCCATATTCACAGGATCCTTCGCGGAGGAATAAGGGGGAGCGTAGGCAAGGTCAAGCTCGGTAAGCTCGGTGGCCTTGAGGCCAGCGTGGATAGCGGTGGCGAGAACATCTATGCGCTTGTCAACGCCTTCATAGCCTATTATCTGGGAACCGAGGATGCGGTAGCTGTCCTTTTCAAAAACAAGCTTCACGGTCATTACCTTGCCGCCGGGATAATAGCCTGCGTGGCTCATGGGGGAGAGGATGACCTTGTCGGTTTTGAAGCCGGCTGCCTTTGCTGCTGCCTCATTGAGACCGGTGCAGGCAGCGGTGAGAGAGAAGAATTTCAAAACGCTGCTGCCCTGACTTCCCTTATAGCGGCTGTCACCGCCGCAGATATTGTCGGCAGCAATGCGTCCCTGCTTGTTGGCAGGACCTGCAAGGGAGAGGAGAACATCCTTGCCGCTTACGCTGTGGCGCACCTGAACAGCGTCGCCAACGGCATATATGTCGGCAGCGGAGGTTTCCATGCGCTCGTTTACGAGTATGCTGCCCCGGATACCAAGCTCAAGACCGGCAGCCTTGGCAAGGGCGGTATCGGGAGTTACGCCAATAGCCATAACCACCATGTCCGCAGAGATGGAGGGAGCGCCCTCAATGAGAACCTTAAGACCGTTTTCCGCCTCTTCGAAGCCCTGAACTCCCGCGCCGAGTACAAGCTTTATGCCCTGATCCCGGGCTTCGCCGTGGATAAAGGAGACCATGTCTCTGTCAAAGGGGCTCATAAGCTGCCGGAGACGCTCAACTATGGTGACATCAAGACCCAACTCCCTGAGGTTTTCGGCCATTTCCATTCCTATGAAGCCGCCGCCAACGATAACCGCGCTGCGGGGAGAAGCGCTGTCAACGAAATCCTTTATGCGGAAGGTATCTTCAACGGTGCGGAGGGTGAAAACACGGGAGTTATCCACACCGGGGATGGGGGGAACGGTGGATTTGGCGCCGGGGGAGAGAATGAGCTTATCATAGCTCTCGGAAAACTCCTCGCCGCTTTCAAGATTTTTCACCTTTACGGTTTTTGCGGCGGCGTCTATATCAATAACCTCGTGGTGCACACGCATATCAACCCGGAAACGGCTGAAAAAGCTCTCGGGAGTCTGCAAGGTTAGTTCCTCGGGATCGTCGATAGTTCCGCCTATGTAATAGGGGAGACCGCAGTTGGCGTAGGATATATAGCCCGTGCGCTCAAAAACTATGATCTCTGCCTTTTCGTCAAGTCTGCGAAGTCTTGCAGCGGCGCTTGCTCCGCCTGCCACACCGCCGACGATTATAACCTTCATAGTGTATTTCTCCTCTCTGAAAAGAAAAATGTTTACCTCCCCATTCTCAGCCATAAAGCTCTCCTTGTCAATAGCAAAGATGGCGGGGGAAGACTTTGAGTTGAGGGGCTGTTGTGCCTCCATTCAAAGCCTCTCCTGATAGGGGAGGTGGATTTTGCCGAAGGCAAAAGACGGAGAGGTTTTCTATGCGGCGGGATGCGGTCAGAGCGCCCTACGGTTTACGCGCAAATCCTTCGTAGAGAACGGGTTTGACCGTTCCGCGTCTTACTTGGCTCTCCCTTTGGGAGAGCTGTCAGCGAAGCTGACTGAGAGGGTTTGTCTCCCACGGCCATATTCTTTTTGCGCCTGCAAAAAGAATATGGAAAGTCGGGGCGTTAAGAAAATGTGCCGGGGGCACATTTTTAGCCAAGAGCGCAGCGGCTATGCCGCGAGGAGGGAAGTTATTAAGACCGACCTATACTCCCTCTTTGGAAACTCTGTGGGTGCAAGGCAGTTAACCGCGTTGTGCCACATAATCAAAAACTAAACCTTAGCGTGCATACCTCGTTTTCCGCTCAGGACGCTGCTGCGCCGAGGTGCCTGTTCGGCACCACAGGGATGATACCTCGTACAATTCGGGAGGTTGGGGGGCAACAGCTTCTGCATTGGATATACTTCTGCAGAAAACGGTTTTGACCATTTCCAGAGACACATAAGTGATGCCCCCTCTGATGAGGGGGCTTTGGTTTCCTGTATTTTCAGTTGAGCATTGCCAGAATCTGAGCCTTGGGTCTTGCGCCGCTGGCTTTTTTCACAACCTCGCCGTTGCGCATCACCATAAGGGTGGGGATGCTCATAACTCTGTACTGTCTTGCAAGCTCCGGCTCTTCGTCAATGTTGACCTTGACAACCTTTATATCCTCCCGCTCCCGGGCAATTTCATCTATGAGGGGGACAACTGCGCGGCAGGGACCGCACCAAGGTGCCCAGAAGTCCAGAAGGACAGGTTTTTCGGATGCGATTACTTCGCTGTGGAAATTACTCTTATTTATATTCAGTGCAGACATATTCAAGTCCTCCTTTGTTTTATTTTCAACTTCAGTATACCCGCAAAAGACTTGCTTTTCCGTGACAAAATCACCCATTTGCATTTAAAATCTATTGACAAGGGATATACTTCGTGTTACGATGTATTACACGAAAGGAGGTATGGTATGGACATCCAGCTTAAGCGGGGACTTCTTGATGTCTGCGTTCTGGCGGCAATCAAGGACGGCGAGTCCTACGGCTACAAGATAATTAAGGATATGGCTCCTTATATTAAACTTTCCGAGTCCACCCTCTATACGATTCTCAAGCGCCTTGAAGGAGCGAAGATGCTGACGGTGCGCTCTGCCGAGCATGACGGCAGGCTGCGGAAATATTACCGCATAACCGATGCGGGTCTTGAGCGCATAGAGGAATTCAGGAAAGAATGGAACGAAATCGTGTCCATTTACCGTTTTGTGACAAAGGAGGATGGAAATGACTAAGGAAAAGTTTCTTGCGATTTTGCGCAAAGGTCTCTCCCCTCTTCCTAAGAAGGAAAGAGACGAGCGTCTCACTTTTTACAGCGAGATGATTGATGACCGCATGGAAGAGGGTCTTTCCGAAGAGGAGGCCGTTGCGGGCATAGGAAATCCTGAGGAAATTGCAAAACAGATTGCGGGCGAAATTCCTTCCGGGGAAAAAGTCGGACGGGGCAGAAAATTCAGAGCATGGGAGGTAGTTCTGCTGGTGCTGGGCAGCCCTCTCTGGATAGCTCTTCTGGCCGCAGTGTTTGCAGTGGTTCTGGCCTTGCTCGTCGTACTGTGGGCAGTTATAGTGTGCTTCTGGGCTGTATTTGCCTCCCTTGCTGCCTGCGCCTTCGGCGGACTTGCCGCGGGAGTTGTGTTCTCTCTTGTGGGTAGTCCCATTGTGGGTCTTGCCATGTTCGGCGCAGCCATGGTCTGCGCGGGCCTTGCCGTATTTGCCTTCTTCGGCTGCAATGCTGCCACTAAGGGCGCGGCATTTTTGAGCAAATGGACAGTGCTTGGAATAATCAGATTTTTCAGAAGAAAGGGGGCGGCATAAATGAGTAAGGCTGCAAAAGTTTGGCTCATCGTGGGCGCAGCTTTGGTTTTGGCGGGATGCGTGGTCTTCTGCTGCGTCCTGAGCTTCCTCGACTGGGATTTTAATAATCTCTCAACGGAAAACTATGTGACAAATGTCTATGAATTCGACGAAGGCCTTGGAACTGCGGACGGCGACATATATATCGAAACGGACACCGCCGATGTGGAGATAGTGGCTTCGAGGGATATGGATATCAACACGGCAAAGGTTGTCTGCTATGAAAACATCAAAGAGCCCCACAGCGTTTCCATCTCCGACGGCGTTCTGACAGTTAAATACACTGATGCCAGACAGTTGACGGATTTTATCGGCATTAATAACGACCAGCCTAAAGTAACAATCTATCTTCCCCAGGGAACATGGGGCAGATACGGAGACCTTTATGTAAAAACCTCCACGGGTGACGTTGCTATTCCCTCCGGCTTGACCTTTGACAGCATTGATGTCACATCCAGCACCGGCGATGTGGATAATTCCGCCTCCGTTATGGGCAGTCTGGAAATTGAAAACGACACCGGCGATATCAATATGAAGAATATGATGGCTTTCTCAATGAAGCTTTCTACATCCACGGGAGACATCAGCCTTGAGAATGTGGATTGCCATAACGAGCTGAATATTCGTGTTTCCACCGGAAAAACAAAGCTTAAAACCGTGAGCTGCGGAACCTTCATCTCCAAAGGTACTACCGGCGACATTATTATGGATGAGCTGAAGGCATTATTGCAGATGACCATAGAAAGAACCACCGGTGATGTGGAGTTTCGCTCCTGCGATAGTTCCAGCATTCGCGTGTTTACCGACACCGGTGATGTTTATGGGGTATTCTCCAACAATGTGATGTTTAATGTAGAGACTGATACCGGAGATGTGGATGTTCCGGAAGGCATCATGGATGGACCGCGAGGATATATACAGACCAACACGGGAGATGTCAAGATAGAAATCGAAGACTAAAATCCTGCAAATACAAAAAGCAAGTCGGAGGCCAAGCGGTCTTAGGAAGACAATTAGGAAAAC
>JAZNZR010000055.1:0-21713 GCA_045595025.1 Oscillospiraceae bacterium
CTTTCCGGACAGCTTTTTGCCAACGCAGTTTATGTAAGCGACAGCAGCCACGAGCTTTTTATGCTCCGCGATCAACACGAGCAGCAAAACTATATAAGCTCATATATCTCCGCGCTGAAAGCCAGCGAGGGTCACCGTGAATACCCCATTGATAAGGAAAATGAGCTTGCTCTCGCCATCGCCCAGGGTGACACTATAACAGCATCCCGGCTTCTCAACGAGCTTTTGGGTCACATATTTTTCTACATAAGCGGCACGGAGGAGGTTTATACCCGTGTAACCGAGCTTTTGGTAGTGCTATCCAGAGCCGCGATAAACGGCGGAGCCAACGCCCAACAGATTTTTCACCTGAGCCACCGCTATATGAAGGATATGCGCGCGCTCAGAAACCAGGAGGATCTTACCCATTGGCTGGCAGGAACGCTCAGCCGCTTTATGCGCCATGTTTTTGAAATGATGGATGTTAAGCATACAGACGCCATGCACAAAGTTAAGGAATATATGATAATTAACCATGCCCGCAAACTAAGCCTTGAGGAAGCTGCCGCCCTTGTGGGTTATTCACCCGCATATTTTTCCCGGATTTTCAAGGATGAGATGGGTATAAGCTTCAAGGAAGCGCTTAATGGCATACGCATTGAAAAAAGCAAAAATCTCCTCCTTTCCAGCACCGCATCCATTGCGGAAATATGCTCAATGGTGGGCTTTAATGACCAAAGTTATTACTGCAAGGTTTTCAAGAAACTAAGCGGAGTTACCCCCGACAGATTCAGAAAGCGTTCCCGCCGAATCGATACGGAAAAAGAATATGGTTTGAAATAACCATATATAAAAAAATTACAAAAAGTCATAAATTTGTTATATACTTTCTATCGGCAATTATCTATTCTATAGTAGTAAATTAAAAAATAAACAAGGAGATATCGACATGACCATTATCGAAGAAATTTCCCAGGCAATACAGACCGGCAAAATGAAGATCATCAAGGAGCTTGTTCCCCAGGCTATCGAGCAGGGCTACTCCGCTCAGACCATCCTTAACGACGGCCTCCTCCACGGCATGAACATCGTTGGCGACCGTTTCACCCGCAACGAAGCTTTCGTTCCCGAAGTTCTCGTAGCTGCCCGCGCAATGAACAAGGGCACCGAGCTCATCAAGCCCCTTCTCGCTGCTGAAGGCAGCCAGCCCATCGGCAAGGCTTGCATCGGCACTGTTCAGGGCGACCTTCATGACATCGGCAAGAACATTGTCAAGCTCATGCTCGAAAGCCAGAACATCGATGTTATCGACCTCGGCGTTGACGTTGCTCCCGAGAAGTTCGTTGAGACCGTTAAGAATGAGAACTGCCAGCTCGTTTGCTGCTCCGCTCTTCTGACCACCACCATGCCCTCTATCGAGAAGGTCGTTGTCGCCCTCAACGAGGCCGGCATTCGCGATCAGGTTACCGTTCTCGTCGGCGGTGCTCCCGTAACTCAGGAGTTCTGCGATCAGATCGGTGCTGACATCTACACCGCTGACGGCGCAAGCGCTGCCAAGAAGGCTGCAGAGGTTCTCACTGCCTGATTCTCCCTTACATAAGAAATGCATCCCTTGCCTCAGCCGAAAAGGCTCGGGCAAGGGATTTTTCTTTTAGCCTGAGCAATAGATACTAAAGGACAGGTAAAGATAATGAATGAATTTAAAATCACTTTGAGCAGCGGCGGTCAGGAGCGCATTATCAGCGCCTTGGAAAGCAAAACTCTCCTTGAAGCCATCCGTGGCTGCGGTGCACATATTGATGCCCCCTGCGGCGGAAACGGCACCTGCCGCCAGTGCAGCATCACTGTCAGCGGTCTTTGCCGGGATATGGGCGGCAAGGTGCGCCTTTACGAGAAAGAGGAAGCCCTTGCCTGCTGCCTTTATCCCGCAGGTGAGCTTTCCATAAGCACTGAGGAGGCTCTTGGAAGCAAGGTTCTCACCGACGAGATTGATATTCCCTCCGGAGGAGAAGGTCTCGGTCTTGCAGTGGACATCGGCACTACCACAGTTGCCGCATATCTCTATGACCTTAAAAGTGGAAAGTGCATTGCCAAAAAGGGTGAAATGAACCGCCAGCGTGCTTACGGCAGCGATGTTATAAGCCGCATCCGCCATGCCTCCACCGAGGAAGGGCTTAAGGAGCTCCGGGATCTGATAAGAGCCCAGCTGAAGGATATGGCCGAGGCAATGTGCCCCGACACGAGCCGGATTTCCTATGTTTCCATTGCCGCCAACACTGTTATGGAGCATCTCCTTGCAGGACTCTCCCCCGAGAGCATCGGCGTTGCTCCTTTCACTCCCCTCAGCCTCTTTGGCGAGGAATCTGAAGCTTCCGAGTTTATCTCCGGACTTGCCCCCAATGCAAAAATTTATCTCTGCCCCGCCGTTGCAGGCTATGTGGGCGGCGATATAACCGCAGGTCTTCTCTCCACCGGTGTATACAAGAGCGAGAAGAGTCTCCTCTTTATCGATATAGGCACCAACGGAGAAATGGCTCTCGGCAGCAAGGACGGTTTTCTCTGCTGCGCCACCGCCGCAGGTCCCGCCTTTGAGGGTGCCGAGACCGAGTGCGGCTCTCCCGCCAGAGACGGCGCCATCGACACCGTTTATCCCGACCTTAGCTTCCATGTTATCGGAGAGGGCGAAAGCGAAAGCATCTGCGGAAGCGGCATAATCGACGCTATAGCCGCCCTTTTGTACAACGAGATAGTTGACGAGACCGGCCGTTTGGAGGACTCAGAGCGCTATAATTTCAGCGAGAAGGTATATATCTCCGCAAAGGACATCCGAAAAATCCAGCTGGCCAAGGCGGCTATCCGCGCAGGCATTGAAACCCTGCTCAGCCGCAGCGGCAAGAGCTATGATGACATAGAAAGCGTTCTCATTGCCGGAGGTTTCGGTGCCTATATGAAGATAAAAAGCGCCTGCGCAATCGGTCTTCTCCCTCCCGCCCTTATGGATAAAACCGTCCATGTGGGCAACAGCGCGGGCAAGGGAGCCGCTTTGGCCCTTTGCGCCGAAGGAAGAGAGCTTCTCGGCAAAATCAACGAAAAATGCACTTACGAAGAGCTCAGCTCCTCTGCCCTTTTCAATGGCAAGTATGTTGATGCAATGATGTTTGACGAATGGGAGGAAGTTATATGACAGACTTCAGAGCACTGGCTCTCCAGTGCGGCTTCACCACCGCGGAAAAGCTTGACACCGCCACCCTGAAATTTCTCAGCGATGTGCGCAGTATGTGCGCAGCCGACAGATGCATGAGCTACGGAAAGACCTGGTCCTGCCCTCCCGCCTGCGGTGAGCTTGATTATTGGGAAGAGCGCTGCAAGGCTTACGGCAAGGGTCTTATTCTTCAGACCGTTGGTGACCGGGAGGACTCCTACGATTTTGAGGCTATGATGGAGGTTGCTGAGGAAAACAAGAAACAGTTTGAGCGTTTCACGGATATTCTCCGTGAAAAGGGCGAGGATTTTCTTGCTATGAGCGCAGGTACCTGCACCCGCTGCGAAAAATGCACCTACCCCGATGCGCCCTGCCGCTTCCCCGAAAAGCTCTATCCCTCTATGGAGGCCTGCGGACTTTGGGTCAGCGGAGTATGCTCCGATAACGGAGTTAAATACTATTACGGTGACGACAAAATTGCCTACACCTGCTGCATTCTCTATAACTAAGAAATAATAATAAATCTCCCTTTTTTACGCACAATAGTAAAAAAGGGAGGTTTTTTTATGATTGAAAAAGATACCATCAAACTTCTGCGGGAATGCGACGCAGGAATTAAAATGGGCGTAGACTCCATTGAAGATGTTTTGGACAGAGTTCACTGCAAGGATCTCCGCCGCATACTTTCCGACAGCAAGCAGGAACACGAGGACCTCAAGATAGAAATTCAGGAGGCGCTCAACCGTTTTCACGATGACGGCAAAGATCCCGGTTTTATGGCCAAGAGCATGAGCCATATGAAAACAGGCATCAAGATGGGGCTTGATGACACAGACGCCACCATTGCCGACCTTATGACGGATGGCTGCAATATGGGGATAAAGGGGCTCAGCCGTTATCTTAACCAATACGCCGCCGCAGACGAAAAGAGCAAGGATATATGCAAAAAGCTTATCAAAATTGAGGAAAAGCTGGCCGTTGATATGAGAGACTATCTATAAAACTAAAAGCATCGGAAAACCGATGCTTTTAGTTTATTCGTTATTCGCTTTTTGATTCGGGAATTGCTGTTGCGAAATAGATAATATCGCTTATATTGCGCTGGAAGCCAAACTCGACGGCGTTGATGACATTATCGTTCATAACGATGGTGGCAGTCTGTCCGCCGTCAAGGGTGTAAGCCGTCTGAATACCTCTTCTCACCAGCTCATCACCAAGCTGGCGGACGGTTGCAGCATTTGTATACTTGGGCTCAGCAGTGTTTACGGTTACCATCATATAGTGGAGATCATCCACCTGGCAGATAGCGGCGCGGGCATAAATATCGTTTATCTCGCCGAATACATAGTCATTGGGAGTGACATTAACTCCGTTTTCAACAAGTATGGGGCCGAAGGCAAGACTGAAAAGAATATCGTTATCCTTAACAAATTGCTCCGCGGCAGCCTGCGTCATAATCTCGCCCTTGTGGACAAAAACCAGATTGCCATTGCTGTCAATGCAGCAGGAATCCACCAGTGCACCGTCAATTCGCTTTATCTGGCTCTCATAAACAACCATGCCCAAACTGCGGAATTTATAGAAGTCTCCGTTCATGGCTACGACCGCGTTAACGGTGGAGGCCATGTCGCTTGTTGCGTACTGAATGCTTGAGCCGAAGGTATTGTCTGCCAGATAGCGGCGGAACTGGCTGGGATCGGCAATTTTTATCTCGGAGAAGGTATAAACCGCCCGGTTGATAACTTCCTTCCATGTGATGACAAGAATAGTCTCGTCATAGTAATACAGCATCTTTGTGCCCGGCTCCTGCTCAATGCCGGGATGCCACTGCATAGTCTGACCGTCAATGAGACCCGAAGCCTTTTCCAAAACGGCCTCAATATCCGCAGCATCATACGTCTCGCCGAAATTGCTCTGGTCAGGTTCGGGAGCAATGGGGTTTTGTCTGTCAAGACGGTACATCTTCTTGATGGGCACAATGCCGTCCAAGGCTTCAGATTTCGCATTATTTACAAAGTCGTCAAACTTCGAACCTATAGCAGCATGCACAGAATTGGAACTTGTGGCAAGCTCGCTTCCGGTTTCGCCGATAAACAGCATCAGAAGCGCCAGCATAACGCAGAGCGCCGCTAAAATTGTGATGCCTCTCAGCACTGTTTTTATAATTTTCAAGTTTATGTTTCCTCCCTGAAACAAGGTGTAAAAAAGCTTTGATTTTAGGCCCTGACTATGATGAAAGTAAGCAGGGCTATTACAAGGGCAATCAGGAGCACGGTCAGTATAACCCGGTCCAGATATTTTCTTCGTCTGCTCAGCATTGCAGCTGCAGCGGCCAGCACTACCCCAAAGAGCGCAATAAGCAAGACATATACCGTGGAAAATCTGGAAGGCTCTTCGGTGGTCTCATCATCGTTCCCAGTGATTGGCGCTGTTGCTTCGGGTGTGAGACTGATTTCCGGAGTTTCTTCAATCTCCGGGGCTACGGGAGTATCCGCAACAGGAGTCTCCTCCGGGCTGGGCGTAGGCGTGGGCGTAGGGCTAGGAGTTGGGGTTGCCTTGGCTGCCTCCTCATAAAGATAACGGGTATACTCGCTATAGTCGCACATAAGGGTGCAAAAACGGGACAAGGTGTTAGATCCGCCCGCGCAGTTATCTGTGAACATGACAAGCAAAATGGGATGAGGAGTATAAACTATCGCTGCGTCATTATAGTAGTTATGTCCGTTATATGTAAGATAACCGTATTTATGAGGGGCAACATAGCGGTGCTCAGCGGCGGTGAAGTGACTGTTGGGTGCCGCCATAAGCATGTATCTTTCAACATTTTCGTAAATTTCTCTGTTGCCGTAGAGCTTTTTGAGACAAGCAATTATCTGACGGGCAGTATATTTATTGTCCTCATTATAGTATTCTTCTTCCACGGTCTCGGGGTCTACATCAAGGAGATAGGCAATGGCTGCACGGTATTCGTTATTATCTCCCACACCCTTCTGCAGTGCTTCACTGAGTTCATTGTTGCTGGAGATAATACTGCTGACCTGAATAGCATGATAGGGGCTGCCCCTGTAGGTATCGTCCCAGGTCATCTCGCCCTTATATATCTGCTCGGTATAGTACATATTGAGAGGCAGTTTATAGACGCTGGCAGCCACCATGTACTTATCGCCCTCGTAATACTGCTCTTCTCCGGTGACAATGTTATAATAGCCGAAGCTCACGCTTTCAGGGTCTATGCCCCACTTTTCAAGGAAATCCTTTGTGATTTCCTCAAAGCTCTTTCCCTCAAAGATGCTGAAATCAATAACATCATCTTCGTCGGGGGGAGTCAGGTAAGGCGTAGGTCTGCCCTGTTTTTGGTACCAGTTGGGGTTTATAGTAGGGGGAGGTACTGCTGTGGGGGCAGGAGAAAGCTCCGCTGCAGCAAAGGCAAAAACATTTCCCACACTCAGTAAAATCAAAACCGCAAGAACCACTGCGAAAATCTTTTTCATTTTATCCTCCAATATATGTAAAGGCGATAGTTACAAGATGACACATTATTTTATCATTAAAGCAGCCATCTTACAAGCCATCAAAAGCTCTATTATGACAATTTTATATGTTTAATTTCCCGTAGCTATATGTTATACTGTTAAAAAATGCATTCGGAGGTATTTTCATGTATACCAAAATCAATGCCGCAAGCGAATATATACGCAAAATTTTCCACGGCAAGATAGATATTGCCATTGTCCTTGGCTCCGGCCTCGGCCCCCTTGCCAACGAAATACAGGATCCTGTTATTATTGACTATATCGATATTCCCCACTTCCCCGCTCCCACCCTTGTGGGTCACGAGGGCAAGCTCATCATTGGCAAAATCGGCGAAAAGACCGTCTGCGCTATGAAGGGACGTTTCCACTACTACGAAGGACACGATATGGAAACCGTAACTCTCGGTGTACGCGTTTTCGCAAAGCTGGGAATTGAGAAGCTTATCCTCACCAACGCTGCAGGCGGTATCCGCGAGGATCTGAACCCCGGAACCATTATGCTCATTCGCGACCACCTCAGCTTCTTCTGCCCTTCCCCTCTCCGCGGTCCCAATATGGATGAATTCGGCCCCCGCTTCAAGGACATGACCGAGGTTTATTCCCGCGCCGCAGGTCAGGTCGCCCGCGCCGTTGCCGCTGAAAGAGGCATAGCCCTCCCCGAGGGTGTTTACGCCTTCTTCAAAGGACCCATGTTTGAAACTCCCTCCGAAATTCTGGCTCTCCGCACTCTGGGGGCAGATGTTGTGGGCATGTCCACCGTTCCTGAGGCCATCGTTGCCCGCCACAGCGGCATGAGCACCCTCGGCATCAGCCTTGTGACCAATAAAGCCGCCGGACTTTCCTCCTGCGAGCTCAGCCACGAAGAGGTTATGGAGACCGCCGCAATAGCCGAGAAAAATCTAGTTGCTCTTGTAAGAGGCATAATCGAAAACTGGTAAAATAATTAAAATCAAGGACACGGTCAAGGGCCGTGTCCTTATTTTATTGACTTTTTCCTTTCGAAGCAGTATCATTAGTTTAACAAGTAAAACTTTTCTTACTTTTATGCAAAGCGGAGGTATATATGAAATCGGTTTCCAAACATGACAGATTTATGGCCACCCTGAAGGTGGGGCCCAAGGGGCAGATAGTTATTCCCAAGGAGGTTCGGGATATGTTTGACATCAAGCCCGGTGACAGCCTTGTTATTCTTGCTGACTCAAAGCGAGGTATCGCGCTGGAGCGCCATAGCTTCCTTACCCGGGTTGCGGATGCCATCTTCGCCGGAAAAGTGAAAGAAGAATTTCCCGACTATGACAGCGAGCACAAAGATGTTTTTGCCGCTGCCATAAAGGAGCTGGAGGACGAATGATGGACGCCATTAAAACTTATGCTCTCACAAAGCGCTTTGGTGATATTATTGCCGTTGACGCTCTTGAGCTTTCTATTCCCGAAGGGGAGACCTTTGCCCTTTTGGGTGTGAACGGTGCAGGCAAAACCACTGCAATTAAAATGCTCTCCTGTCTCATCCGCCCCACTTCCGGCAGCGCGGAGATTATGGGGCATAAGGTTTGCGGCGAGGAGCTTGCCGTTAAGGAGCTTATAAATGTCTCCCCTCAGGAAACCGCAGTTGCTCCCAACCTCAGCGTCAGGGAGAACCTTGAGCTTATCTGCGCTCTCTACGGCTATGACAAAAGCCGCTGCAGGGCTTTGGCTCAGGACAGTATAGAAAAATTCAACCTCGGGCAGGTAGCCTCCCGCCGCGCATCCACCCTTTCGGGTGGTTGGATGCGCCGTCTTTCCATCGCCATGGCTCTTATCACCGAGCCGAAGATACTATTTCTTGATGAGCCCACTCTCGGTCTCGATGTTCTTGCAAGGCGCGAGCTTTGGGAGCTTATTGAGGGGCTGAAGGGCAAAATCACCCTTATCCTCACCACCCATTATCTTGAAGAAGCGGAGGCTCTTTCCGACCGCATAGGCATTATGGTGTCGGGACACCTTGTTGCTTTGGGCAGCGCCGAAGAGCTGAAGGCTCAAACGGGTGCGGATAATTTTGAAGATGCCTTTGTGGCACTCTGCAAAGGAGGAAGCGCAAAATGAAAGCTCTCGGATTCGCAGGAAGAAATGCCAAGGAGATGCTTCGGGATAAGCTCACTCTGATTTTCGGAATAGGTTTTCCCGTGGTGCTCATGCTCCTTTTAAGCTTTATACAGTCCAACATTCCCGTTGACCTTTTTGTAATCGACCACCTCAGCCCCGGAATAGTGGTTTTCGGCTTCAGCTTTATTGCCCTTTTCTCAGGTCTCGTTATTGCCAAGGACCGCTCCGGCTCATTTATGCTCCGCCTTCTCACCTCTCCTATGAAGGCCTCGGATTTTATTATTGGCTACACCTTACCCCTTATCCCCATGTTCCTCGCCCAGAGCGTTCTTTGCTTTATAATTGCCTTTATTCTGGGCCTTAAAATCAGCCTGAATGTGCTGCTTTGTATCGTGGTGCTCATCCCCGCGGGAATTGTTTTCGTGTCCCTCGGTCTTATCTGCGGCTGCATTTTCAACGATAAGCAGGTTGGCGGTATCTGCGGCGCCCTTTTGACAAACATATCTGCATGGCTTTCCGGTACTTGGTTTGATCTTAAGCTTGTTGGCGGTGTATTTGAGGACATTGCCATGTTCCTCCCCTTTGCCCGGGCTGTTGAGGCAGGCCGCGCAGCCCTTGCCGGAGATTACTCAGAAATAATGCCCCATCTTGTCTGGGTCATAGCTTGGGCAGTACTGCTTTATATTCTGGCCGTTATTGTGTTTATGGGCAAAATGCGAAGCGACAAAAAATGAAATAAAAATCCTCCGTTTATTTAACGGAGGATTTTTATATTTACTTTTCCAATCTCTTTATAAGGTAAGGAATGCACTGCTCAAAGTCCACTCCGTACCACTTTTCTCTGCCGTTTCCTAGGGTAACACGGATGCACTGGGCAGTATAATCCGCGGCTACGGCCACGGCTTCGGCGGGAATTATTCCGTTCATAAGAGCGCCCACAAAAGTGGAAGAGAAAATATCTCCCGTGCCATGATAGCTTACGGGCAGTTTTTCGTGGCAATAATAGCTGAACTCACCCTTTTCGCTGTTATAGCTCATAACGCCGGTTTTTCCCTCTTCAAAGCTGACTCCCGTGAGGATAACATTTTTTGCGCCCTTAGCGGCAAGGGCAATAATGAGGCTGCGGATATACTCCTCATCGCAGCGCTCTTTATACTCCATACCGGTCATAAAGGCGGCTTCCGTAATATTGGGCAGGACAAAATCCGCATTGGCGCAAAGCTCCGCCATCTTCTTGGCAAAGGCCTCATCAAAGGCGGGATAGAGCTTTCCGTTATCGGCCATGGCAGGGTCAACGCAGATGAGACTTCCCTTTTCTCTCATCTTTTCAAAAACACCGCTGACAATTTCTATCTGCCGGAAAGAGCCCAGATAGCCGCTGTAAACAGCATCAAAGGCTATCTCCTCCTTCTCCCAATGGTCAACAATGGGTTCTATCTCATCTGTGAGATCATGAAAGGTGAAGTTTTTGAACATAGTATGGGTGCTGAGCACGGCTGTGGGAATAATCGCGCACTCCACGCCCATTGCGGAAATAATGGGAAGCGCCACGGTGAGCGAGCACTTTCCCAGGCAGGATATATCCTGAATAGTCACAATTCTTTTCATTGCAAAGACCTCTTTACAAATATCGTTTTTCTCATTATACTATATTCTGACCTTATTAAAATAGTCAATTTTTAATTAGTTGATATATCCAGATTGGAGAATTCCTTATGCTCACATATTCATTTGAAAATCGCGGCAGCGACAGCCTTTATGAATATCTCTATAAGCAGATTAAGGCAGATATTCTGGAATTTCGCCTTGCCCCCAATGAGAAACTCCCCTCCAAACGCTCCCTTGCGAAGCACCTAAATATTAGTGTTATCACCGTTGAGGGGGCTTATAGCCAGCTTCTGGCGGAGGGATATATATATTCTCAGCCGAAAAGCGGCTATTATGTGTCAGCGCTGAACAGTTCCCCTGCTCCTACCCCTGAGCGCTCTCATCAGGAAAGCAGAGATAATTCTCCGGAAATCTTCGCTGATTTTGTGGGTACTCACAGCGAAAAAAGCGCTTTTCCTTTCAACACATGGGCAAGAATTATGCGGGAAACAATGTCAGATTTCCCCGAAAAGCTTATGGTCAGATCTCCATCCGCAGGAGTTTGGGAACTAAGGGAAGCTATCGCAGAGCATCTTCATTCCTTCCGTGGTATGGATGTAAGCGCCGAGCAAATTATCATAGGCGCAGGCACCGAATATCTCTACGGGCTCATAATCCAGCTTCTGGGCAGAGACAGATGCTACGCCATTGAAGACCCCGGCTACGGAAAGATAAGCCGCATTTACGAGGCCAACGAGGTAGAATGCGCCTTTATCCCCCTTGACGCTCAGGGCATTTCCCCCCTGGCGCTGGCGGAAAGCCGGGCTGATGTGCTCCACATTTCCCCCTCCCATCATTTCCCCAGCGGCACGGTGACTCCCGTAAGCCGCCGCTATGAGCTTTTGAGCTGGGCCTGCTCCTCAAAACGCAGATACATAATTGAGGACGACTATGACAGCGAGTTCCGCCTTTTGGGCAAGCCCATCCCTCCCCTTAAAAGCATTGACGTTCTCGGAAAAGTTATTTATATGAACACCTTTTCCAAAAGCCTCAGTTCCACCATACGCATAAGCTATATGGTTTTACCTGAGGCGCTGATGGCGGAATATACAAGGCGGCTCAGCTTTTATTCCTGTACGGTCTCCAACTTTGACCAATACACTCTCGCCGCTTTTATAAGAAGCGGTCAGCTGGAAAAGCATATAAACCGCATGCGCAGTCTTTATCGCTCCCGCCGTGACATACTCATCGAGTGCATAAAATCTCAGGAGAAGTTCCCCCTTGTTAAGATAAAGGAGGAGGACGCAGGGCTCCACTTCCTTTTGGAAATGCAAACAGAGCTCAGCGACGAAGAAATAGTAAGCCGCTGCAGCGAGGCAGGTCTTCGGGTGAGCTGTCTCAGCGAATACTACCGAAATGCTGCCGCTCCCAGCCACACCCTTCTCATCAACTATTCCGCCCTTGACTCTGAGAGGGTACCCGAGGCTGTAAACAGACTCTTCAACAGTATTTGGGCTTGAAAAAAATGTAAATCAGTATTAAAATTCATCTTGCACTTTCAATTTTAAGAAGGACATTCAATTATGGAATCTATCATCAAAACTCTCTCTGCCGAGCTTAACACCCCGGAAAAATACATCGAAAATGTTGTTGCACTTATAGACGAGGGCAACACCATACCCTTCATTGCCCGTTACCGCAAGGAGCTTCACGGCGGAATGGACGATACCGCCCTGCGCACCCTCGAAGACCGCCTCGGCTATCTTCGCAATCTGGAAAAGCGCAAAGAGGAAGTTAAAAGCTCCATTGCCGCTCAGGAAAAGCTAACCGATGAGCTCTCCGCCGCCATCGACAATGCAGGCACTCTTGCCGAAATTGAGGATATCTACCGTCCCTTCCGCCCCAAGCGCCGCACCCGCGCAACCGTGGCAAAGGAAAAGGGACTCGAGCCTCTGGCTCTTCAGCTTCTTGAGCAGAGCCGCGACTGCCCCGCTCCCGCAGTTCTGGCTGAAGACTTCGTAAATCCCGATCTGGGAGTGGAAAGCGTTGAGGAGGCTCTCGCCGGCGCATCCGATATTATTGCCGAAACAGTCTCCGATTCCCCCGAATCCCGAAAGCTTCTCCGGGAAAGCCTTATGCGCCATGCCGAGCTTAAGGTGAGTGCAGCAAAGGAGGAGGACAGCGTATACCGCCTTTACTACGATTTCTCTCAAAAGCTGTCCAAGCTTCAGGGACACCAGATTCTTGCCGTGAACCGCGGTGAAAAGGAAGAATTCTTAAAAGTTTCCGTATCCTGCGAGGACGCTCTTGTTCTCCCCGGTCTTATCCGTCTTTTCGTTATCCCCGGCAGAAACTCTTCCGATTTTGTCCGCTCCGCCGTTGAGGACAGCTATTCCCGCCTCCTCTTCCCCGCCGTTGAGCGCGAGATAAGAAACAATCTCACCGACGAGGCCTGCGAGGGCGCAATTCGCAACTTTGCTCTGAATCTGAAGCCCCTGCTTATGCAGCCCCCCGTCAAGAACAAGGTCACTATGGGTTATGACCCCGGTTACCGCAATGGCTGCAAAATAGCCGTTGTTGACGGCACAGGCAAGGTTTTGGATACCGCCGTTATTTATCCCACCCAGCCCTTTAACAAGGTTGCAGAGGCGAAAAACACCCTCAGCCGCCTTATCCGCAGGCATGGTATTGAAAATATCGCCATCGGCAACGGAACCGCTTCCCGTGAGTCTGAAAAGCTGGTTGCAGAGCTGCTCCGTGACCATCCCGGTGTCAGCTATATGGTGGTCAACGAGGCCGGTGCCTCCGTTTATTCCGCAAGCAAGCTGGCTGCAGAGGAATTCCCTGAATACGATGTTAACCTCCGCTCCGCCGTTTCCATTGCCCGCAGGCTTCAGGACCCCCTTGCCGAGCTTGTTAAAATCGAGCCCAAGGCAATAGGCGTTGGACAGTATCAGCACGATATGCCCCAGACCCGACTCAGCGAAACTCTGGGCGGTGTTGTTGAAGACTGCGTCAACTCCGTTGGCGCGGATCTTAACACCGCATCCCCCTCTCTTCTCAGCTATATCGCAGGTCTTAACAAGACCACCGCAAAGAACATTGTAAGCTACCGCGAAGAAAACGGTGCTTTCCGTTCACGCAAGGAGCTTCTCAAGGTTCCCAAGCTGGGTCCCAAGGCCTTCCAACAGTGCGCAGGCTTCCTCCGGGTTGCCGAGAGCAAGCAGGCTCTTGATAACACCGCTGTTCACCCCGAGAGCTATGATGCCGCCGAAGTTCTTCTTAAAGAATGTGGCTACAGCCTTACTCAGCTTTCCGCAGGCGGACTTAAAGAGCTTGAAGCAAAGGTTAATGAAATTGGAATTGAAGCTCTTGCCGAAAAATGCGGCGTTGGTACCCCCACCCTCAAGGACATTATCAACGAGCTTCTCAAGCCCGGCCGTGATCCCCGCGATGAGCTGCCTCCCCCCATTATGAGAAGCGGCGAGGTTATGGAGATAAAAGACCTGAAGCCCGGTATGATTCTTGTGGGCACTGTCCGCAACGTTATAGACTTCGGCGCATTTGTGGATATAGGCGTTCACAGAGACGGACTTGTCCATATCTCCGAGATTGCCAATAAGTTCATCCGCCACCCCAGCGAGATGCTCAGCGTAGGCGATGTTGTAAAGGTTATGGTTTTGGAAGCCGATGCAAAAAAAGGCAGAATCAATCTCTCCATCAAGCAGGCAAAATAATTATAAAAAAGGAAGTGTACAGGACACTTCCTTTTTTGTATGCCGCAATGAATAGCAGCACTCAACCGCGGCCATATGTCATATTTAAGGTCAGAGGGTAGTACCAGTCCAGCGCAATGAGCTGGGCCAGATTATCGCTGGTTGCAATTATCACTCCGTCGGCAAATTCGATTGCAAAGTTCTCCATTGTCGGTGACATATACACATACCAATCCATATCAACATAATCAAACTGCCCGTAGCAGAAATATGACATACTCACGACACCGCAGTGGTCATCGTCCTTATGCCAGTCTATGCGGGCTACAGCTTGATCGCGGCATGTCTTTTCAATATAGTCAATAGCAAAACGTCCGTTGAATCCTCTATTAACGAAGCAATGGCGTTTACCGTCTATAACAACATCCGTATCTGCAATATGTTCGCCGCCTATATAAACTCCGGCTGACAACTCATGATGTATTTCCTTAGAGAAAAGCCAACTATCTGCTAAAGACTGATAAACAATAGCCCCAAGAAGGCTTATCAATATGCACCATCCAATAATCGTTGCAATATTTTTCCGCAGTTTCCTCAGCATTGCCCGACGTATGCTGCGCACGGCAAGCCGCACATCTCCATCGTCTACCGCCTGTGTTTCTTCCCCACGCAGCAGCGCGGTTACCGTCAGTCCCAAAGCATCGGACAAGGGCTCCAACAGGCTCACGTCGGGAAATCCTACTCCCCGCTCCCATTTGCTTACGGCTCGATCTGATACATGAAGCAATTGTGCAAGCTGGCGCTGGGTCATCCCCTTTTGCTTTCTGACTGCAGCTATCAGCTCTCCGGTTTTAACTGTATCCATTTGAGCACCCCCTTTTTAGAGATTTTAGCTCATTTCGGATCCGACAGCAACAAACGAAGCGTTGAGTCCGTCCTATATCAGGATAATTCATCAAATATAAGCTCAAGATTTTCGTCGGAATACTCTATCTCCGAGGAAAACATTCTGGCATATTCAACTATTGTTTCAAGATCTCCTCTGCTGCCGTGGGTGAGACAAAGAGCGGCTATTATGCGGCAGCTCAGAACCGCGAAAGCCACTTTGGAAACTATATCCCCGTCATCAAGGGCAGAGAAAAAATGACGGTAAATAAAATAGTTGAAAAGATTTGTAAATTCCCGGCTGCGGGAATGCATCAAAGGCCCCACATCCGTCCCGTCATATTCAGAGAATGCAAGGCGCTCAAGGCAGGCTGTCCAGTTTTCGTCAAGGCGCTCAAGCTTAAGAAGGAACTTTGCCCACTCACGGACATCAAAGCTTATATCCTCCCCTCCGCAAAGAGACAGCACCTTCTCCATGCGGCGGCATATCGGACGCTCCTCCGCCATTATATCGAAAATCTCCTCACGGATATCCATAAGGGCGTCTTCATCGGCAGTATAGGCACCCTCTCCCCTTTCCACCAGAGCAAAGGGCTTTTCGCTGCCTATGATAAGTCTGCCCGCCTCCTCGCAGCAAAGACCGAGGCCGATCTCTGTCCTCTCGCTGAGATAAGTGCGAAAGCGGGGATGGTCGGCGCAGATTTGGCAAATGGCGTCCTCGCCAAGCTCCAAAATTATCTCGCAAAGATTATTCTCATTAAGGAAGGGGCAGCGCTCATTCTCTGCAAGAATGAAATGGGGCTCGCCTTCATCGCTTATGCAGCGGCGCAGCTTATCTCCCAGCTCACCGGAAACATTCTTAAATCTCTCCGCGCTTTCCTCGTCAATATCTATTTCCCAACCGATGCAGCAGCTATGGCGGCATGCAGATGCAATGCATTTGAAATCTTTATAATATTCCGGGCATACTTCTATCATTGAAGTTCTCCTCATTTTTGATAAGATAATTATATCCCCGCCGGAGAAAGGGCGCAATAGTGTCTTGAATTTTGTCGGCACAAAATATAAAATGGTGAAAAAGCGAAGGGAGACCGGTAAAAAATGAAGGTACTTATGATAAACGGAAGCCCCAACAAAGGCGGCTGCACCTACACCGCACTCAGGGAGGTTGCCACCGCCCTTGCCGTCGAAGGGATTGACAGCGAGATAATCTGGCTGGGCAACGGTCCTGTCCGGGACTGCATAGGCTGCGGAGCATGCCGCAAAACCCAAAACTGCGTTTTTGACGACGATAATCTCAGCGCACTGAAGGCCAAATGCGCCGAGGCAGACGGTTTTATCTTCGGCTCCCCCGTTTATTACGCCCACCCCAGCGGACGCATTCTCTCTGTGCTGGACCGCCTCTTTTTCTCCGGCGGCAACGCCTTCAAGGGCAAGCCCGGAGCCGCTGTTGTGTCCGCACGCAGAGCAGGCACCACCGCCAACATAAATATTCTCAACAAATATTTCTCCATCAGCCAGATGCCCATTATAGGCTCAAGCTACTGGAATATGGTTCACGGCAGAAAGCCGGAGGATGTTGCCGAGGACGCGGAGGGACTTCAGACCATGCGAAATCTCGGCCGCAACATGGCTGCTTACCTCAAGGGCGAAACTATTCCAGCGCTGAACAATGAGCACTCCGCTTTCACCTGCTTTGTTAGATAAGACTTTGTTACAAAATATAAAATCTCCCACAGAAAGTTGGGAGATTTTATATTTTTCCGCCTTAATCGGCTGTTTATTATAAGTTAAATTTTTCACTTCACTAAATTTGTTGACTAATCACCTATCTGATGTTAAAGTTATGCTGTTCGACAAAATTAATGGAGAGAATATAAATGACCAAGCTCTATAAGACCAGAGAGGGCGGCGCAACAGTAACTGTTTTTGTTCCCTATGACTGCTGCAACAACTGTCCCTTCTGCATCAACAAGGCTGAATATGCCAACAATGAAGGCTTCAGCGCCGAAAAAATTTGCGAGAGCATAAAATATATTGACAGTATCACCCCCAAGTGCGACTTTGTGTTCACCGGCGGAGAGCCCCTTGCGGATCTGGAGTGCCTCCAGATTATGCTGGACGCAGTTCCCTCCACCCACCGTGTTTTCATAAACACCACCCTCCCCGTGATGCACAAGTACACTCAGGAGCAGGGTGTGGAATTTCTCAACCGTAACGCCGATAAGCTTACCTGCGTTAACGTTTCCCGCCATCTTGAGCCCTTTGTTGAGGAAGGCAGCGACGATATCTTCTCTAAGATAAAGGTTCCCACCCGCATCAACTGCGTGCTTTTTGCCGACTATCCTTCCAACCGCATTGAGCCTTTCATCCACCGCTTTATGAAGCAGGGCGTTCCCATCCAGTTCCGCTCCGACTATACCAAGACCACACTCGAAAACCTCTATGACGAGAGCGATGACCCCATTATGAGGGATCTGGACGCTCTTTGCGAGTTTGAGGGCATGTGGGGTTCCCGCATCCGCTGCAATTACGAGTATAACTACAAGGGTCACCGCATCTCCTACCACAAGACCCTCCCCTACTCCACCATTCCCGAAGTTGGTGAGGACGGCAAGGAATACGATGTGCTCTACGATGTGCTCATCAAGCAGACCGGCATTCTCCATTCCGATTGGACAGGCGTTGAGCTGGATTGCAAGAGATATGAAAAGGTCGTCTTTGAACCTGATGACCAGTACAAGAGAAAATAAAAAGAATGAGAGCATTCGCTCTCATTCTTTTATTTTTACTCTTTTCACGATAATGCCGCCAACAATACCCACGCACACGCCGGCTATCGCGCCGCTGATACAAAGGGCCGGGAGATAATATATCAGTCCGCCCGTTTCCAGAAGAAGCATTGCGGTAAGCACCTGACCCGCATTATGACCCAAGGCGCCGATCACGCTGACGCCTACGGAGGAAAACTTTCCGCTTTTGCGAAGCAGCCACATAAGGCAAAGGCTCAGCACTGCTCCGGCAAGGGAATAAATCATCACCATCACATTGCCGAAAAGCAGACTCACAAGCAGCACACGAATAATACTTATGCAGCCTGCAGCCTTAAAGCCCAGCTTATAGAGTGCAAAAACTATGACTATGTTGGGAAGTCCCATCTTTATGCCCGGCACAGCGAAGCTCATGGGAACAAGGCTTTCCAGATAGCTGAGTATAAGGGCAAGTGCCACAAGCAGGGCATACAGACTTATTTTCTTTGTCTTCATCCCGCCACACCGTCCAATCCGCTGCTTTTTCCACCCTCTATGGAAATGACCACCTTATTGGGCAGGCAGACAATAGTCTGTCCCTCAAGGCTCACCCTGCCGCTTTTCACGCAGACATGGTCGGGGCAGCTTGCATCCTCAATATAGGCTTCTCCGTCTGAAATAACGAGGACGTTGTATTTTTCGTAATCCCCGATTACGACAAAGTTATTCTCCGACAAAGGCAGAGGGCGCTGTTCAATCCCGTTCACGCTGATAACAACTTCGGCGCCTTCCGGGCGGAAAAATTCCGCATACACAAGGAAGGCTGCACCGAGAATAAGCACGGCCAGGACAAGCAATATATCATTTTTATGTTTTTTGAAAAAACTCATTCCATTCACCGCTATCATTATACAGCAAAAGGCATCGGAACAAAAGTGTTCCGATGCCTTTTTTTAATTAAATTTGGATCAGACAATGCACTTTGCGGGGCAAACCTCAATGCAGGTGCCGCAGCCGTTGCACTTTTCGTAATCGATAACAGCCAGATTGTTTTCCAGCTTGATTGCGCCGTTGGGGCACTTTCTCATACACATACCGCAGCCGATGCAGGCATCGGTGCACTTTTTGCGTGCAACAGCGCCCTTATCCTTATTGGAGCAGGTAACAAAGGCGGGGGTATCTGCAGGCAGAATCTTGATAACGGAGTTGGGGCAAGCCTTTGCGCAGCCGCCGCAGCCGTTGCAGATGGAGTAGTCAATACGTACAAGGCCGTCCTTGACGCTTACACCGCCGTTGACGCAGGCGCTGACACAGTCGCCAAGACCCATGCAGCCGAAGGTGCAGCTGCCGGCGCCGCCGAAGAGAACTTTGGCAGCCTTGCAGGAATCTATACCCACATATTCCATCTTGTTCTTGGTCTTGCTGCAGTCGCCGGTGCAGGCAACGAAGGCACGCTTTTCAACCATCTCTCCTGCTTCCTTGCCAAGAATGGCAGCCATTGCCTGAGCGCAGGCTGCGCCGCCGGCAGCGCAGAGAGTGAGAGGAGTATCGGGGTCTTCTACCAAAGCGGCAGCATAACCGTCGCAGCCGGGAAAGCCGCAGCCGCCGCAGTTAGCGCCGGGGAGAACTTCGCTGAGCTTGGTTACACGCTCATCAACGGGAACATACATAACCTTGGAGGCTACAGAAAGAACAACAGCGCAGATGATACCGATAACGGTAACCACTACGACAGCAATAATAATAGCAGTCATACTGTAAAGCCCTCCTTAACCGAAAATGTTGTCAACAACACCGGCAAATCCGAAGAAAGAGCAGCTCAGGATTGCGGCGGCGATGAGGGTGATGGGCAGTCCCTTGAAGCAGGTGGGGCAGTTGTTGTTCTCCATACGGCCGCGAACGCCGGAGAAAAGAACCATAGCCAGGAAGAAGCCAAGACCGGAACCAAGGGAGTTGAACATTGCCTGTACGAAGGTGTATTCAGCGGTGATATTGCTGATGCAGACACCGAGAACTGCGCAGTTGGTGGTGATGAGGGGCAGGTATACACCCAGAGACTTATGGAGAGCGGGGATATACTTCTTCAGAACGATCTCAACCAGCTGAACAAGAGCGGCGATGACAAGAATGAAGACAATAGTCTGCATATAGGCAAGGCCATTGGGGTTGAGAACATAGTACTGGATGGGCCAGGTAACAGCGGTTGCAAGGAGCATAACGAAGATAACTGCGATGGACATACCCGTTGCCTGATCCAGCTTCTTGGAAACACCGAGGAAGGGGCAGATACCAAGGAACTGAGAGAGAACGTAGTTATTAACCAGAGCAGCAGTAAGGATTATTGCAATAATTTCTTTCATTCAGCAACAACCTCCTTCTTCTCTACACTGCAGCCTGCGCTGCCCATCTTGCCGCAAACGCTTGCGGAGGGGCAGTTTTCGCAGCCGAACTCGGTCTTCTTGGGCTTATTGGTGAAGAACTTGTTGACAACAGCAATGAGAATGCCGAACACGGCGAAGCCGCCGGGGGCCATGGTCATGATGCCGATATTGTTGTCGCAGAGCACGGGGATGGGCATACCCATCCAGCAGCCTGCGCCGAGGATCTCACGGATGGAAGCCATAACGAAAAGGGTGAGGGTGAAGCCGATACCCATGCCGATGGCATCCAGAGCGGAGTCAACAACGGTGTTCTTGTTTGCAAACATCTCGGCACGGCCGAGGATGATGCAGTTAACAACGATAAGGGGAAGGAACAGACCCAGAGCCTCATACACGCTGTAAACAAAGGCGTTGAGCACCATCTGAACAATGGTAACGGCTGCGGCGATGAGAACTATGTAGCAGGGAATGCGGACCTTATCGGGAATAACTTTTCTCAGAAGAGAAATTGCAACGTTGGAGAAAAGCAGAACAGCGGTAGCAGCGGCGCCCATACCGAATGCGTTGACGGTCTGGGTGGTGACTGCCAAAGTGGGGCAAGTACCAAGGACAAGCACGAGAACGGGGTTTTCCTTGATAATGCCGTTAAGCAGAACAGAAAGCTTATTGGATTTTGCCATTTTCTCGTACCTCCTTTACTTGGTGATGGAACTATACACAGCGAAAACATCCTCAATGGCTCTGATATATGCAGAGGAGGAGATGGTTGCGCCGCCTATTGCGTCAACGCCCTCAAGAGAAGCGTCCTTGCCGGGGAACTGGCTGCGGAAGCCGTCCTCGGTAACCTTGGTGCCGAGACCTGCGGTCTCGCCGTGGGACAGGGTGTTGGTGTCCACGATCTTGCCTTCGGCATCAATGGAGCAGATGAGCTGCAGAGAGCCCTTATTGCCGTAACCGGTGGTGCTTATCATGAAGACATAACCGGCGCCGTTTGTGGCTTCATAAACCTCGGTGACGGTGTTGCCTTCGGGAATGGAGATATCCATCAGCTGGAAGCCGTCAGCAGCGGGAAGAACATCAATGCGGGCCTGCTCAGCGCGGGCAAGGTTGCCCTCGTTAATGATAGGCTCGGTGATAAAGTTGGTGCCTGCAAGAAGACCGCTCATAACAAGGCAGATGAGCAGAAGCACCACAATGGGCATTACAAAATCAGCTTTTACAGTGCTTTTCATGCTTCAACACCTCCCAGAGGTTTCTTTGCGGTCCAGTTGCTGATATAAGGAGTGAGAATGTTCATCAGCAGGATGGAGAAGGATACGCCTTCGGGATAATTGCCGAAGAAGCGGATGAGGCAGGTGATAAGACCGCAGCCAATGCCGAATATCACGCGGCCCCAGGGAGTCTGAGGAGTGGTGACATAGTCGGTTGCCATGAAGATGGCGCCGAGGAACACGCCGCCGGCCAGGATCTCAGCAAGACCGAATTCGAAGCCACCCTTTATAAGAGCGAGGACGAAAACGGTGCCGATGAAGGCCACGGGAGTATGCCAGGTGATGACTCTACGGAAAAGCAGGTAGGCAAAGCCGATGAGGAGAGCC